>JAAFIF010000030.1 GCA_013298625.1 Myxococcales bacterium | reverse complement strand
GGCTGCGGCGGCGAGAGCAGCGTGCGCGCCGCGGCCACGCCGACGAGCAGCAGCGCGACCGAGGCGCGCGCAGAGAGCGAAGGCGCCAGCAGCGCGCCGGCCGCAGCGAGCAGCGACGCGAGGCCGAGCGCGCGGCGGGCAACGACGAGGGCGTTGGATGCCGCACACACAATCAAGACAACAAGAAAAACACAGACTAACGCGATCCCCGCGACGGCGAACACCAGCGAGAAGAACGCCGCGCTCGTGCGAAGCTCGGGTGTGGCCCACAACACGCGCGCGGCCTCGATCACGGCGAGCGCGACCGCGCTGTCGATGGACGCCGAGAGCGCCCGCGCGAAGGTTCGCTCGGTCACGATGCGCTCAGCGCGTCGACGGCGACGAGCAGCGCGGCGCCGTCGCTCGGCCGCGAGGCAGGGTCGACGGCGGTGCAGCGCTCGGCGATGGCGTCGAGGGCGGGGTCGCGTCCAGCGGCGAGTTCACGGAGCAGGGCTCCGAAGGCGAAGACGTCGGCGCGAGGATCGGCGACGCGCGACGCGCGCGCCTCGGGCGGGGTGTAACCCGCGGTGCCTTCAGCGGGCTCGACGGCGGCGCCGATGCGGGCGGCGAGGCCAAAATCCGTGAGCACTGCGCTGCCGTCGGCGCGCTGCAGGATGTTGCCGGGCTTGAGGTCGCGGTGCACCCAGCCGTTGTGGTGCGTGACCGCGAGCGCGTGCGCGACGCCCCTCGCCCACGAGCGGCGCTGGCCGACTCCGCCCTCGCCTCGGGCGATCATGCGACGAAGCGTGGGCGACGCGCAGTGCTCCATGGTGATCGCGCCGATGTCGTCGAGCAGGTCGAAGACGCGTACGACGTGGCGGGATCCGTTGGCGCACGCGACCTGCGCTTCGTTGCGAAGGCGGGCGTTGCGGTCGCCGCGGGCGCCTGGGTGATAGAGCTTGAGCGCGACGACGCGGCGGGTCTTGGAGTCTCGCGCGACGTACACAGCGCCAGCGCCTCCGCGGCCGAGCTCGCTCATGAGCTCGAAGCGCCCTGCGCCGAGCCGAGTGGCCTCTGGCGCGATGAGCGTGGCGCCCGCGTCGCCGGCCTTCGCCGGGGCGCGCAGCCGTCCGAGCCGCTCGCGAACACCGGGAAATCCCACGTCGATCGCGAGGATCTCGTCGTAGAGGCGCACCTGTTCGGGCGAGTCTCCGCGCTGGCTCGCGATGTCCGCCAGTCGAACGAGCGCGGGCAGCGCCGCGGCGTTGCCGTCGGTCACCAGAGTGACCAGCACGCGCGAGGCGAGCTGCGGTTCGTCGCGCGCGGCGAACCAGTCGGACAGCCGGATGCGAGCGTCCGGAGTGAGCGTCGGCTCGTCGGCGAAGCGGCGCAGAAACTCTTTGAGCGCCGAGGCTTCAGCCTGGTCTTGCGTCGCGTCGAGCGTGGCGATGGCCTGCGCGATCGCCTGCGAAGGCGGGAGCTTTCGCAGCTGTTGCGTCACTTCGAAGAGCCGTCGCGAAGGGTCGACGGGCCTGCGGGGCGCGTCGTCGCTGCCGGTGACGATGGGCGCGACGTCGCTGTTGTCCGACGGCTCATCAGCGCCCTCTGCGCCTTTGGAACCACCGCCGAACACACGCTTGAACCAATCACGGACGCCCATCGCGCTCGCGATTGTAGACCGCGCGCATTCGACGTTGCTACCGTGCGCGCGCAACACAATGAACCATCGCGCAGGTCGAAGCTCGCCGTTGTTCGCAGGGGCGCTTGCGCTCGCCGCGTCGCTCTGCGCGCGCACCGCGCTCGCCGACGTGCCTCGCTGCAGCGGCAGCGACACCGCCGCGCAGGCGCGCTCGCGGGCAGAGGGCCTTCGACGGTATCGCACGGCGATGGGCCGCGACCCTGTGAACCGCGTGGAGATGGCGGCGGCGCTCGAGGCGTTCGAGGCGCAGTGCCAGGCCGGGGACATCAACGCGCTCGAGATGCGCGCGTACGCGTTGGCGGCGCTCGGGCGGTACGTGGACGCGGCGGAGAGCTTGGATGCGTTTCTCGAGGCGCGGCCGTTGCACACGCTCGACGAGGGGACGAGAGAGCGCGTGGCGACGCAGTTCGCCGTGATTCTCACGAGGATTTCGACGCTCAACCTCGAGGGAGACGTGGCGGACTCGAACGTGGTGGTCAACGGTCGGGGCTACGGAGCGCTGCCGCGGGCGAACATCCGCCTCGCGCCCGGAGAGATCAGCGTCCAGGTGTTTGCGCCGAGCATCGGCGCCGTTCGTCGCTCGTTTGCGATGCGGCCCGGAGAGACCCGGCGGGAGTTGTTCGAGCCAGGCCGCGTGGCGAGCACCGGTGCCGCGAGCGGCAACAGCACAGCCACAGGCGCCAACAGCGGCAGCGCAACGCAGAGCGCAGGCGCGCAGAGCAGCGCGAGCAACGCGCAGAGCGGCGACGGTCAGAGCTCGGCGGACCCGAGCGGCAGCGGCGCAGGCGGATCGAGCGGCAGCGGCGCGACGGTCGACGGCCCCACCCCGTCGCGCGGGGCGCCGATCGCGACGATCGCGTTGGGCGTGGGCGCGCTCGCGGTGGCGGGCGGGTTCGTGGGCGCGACCTTGTGGCACGCAGGGCGCGTGGCAGAGCTGTCGAAGCCGGAGTGCACGAACCCCGTCGACGCCGAGGTCGCGAGCGCGTGCAGGGCGGTGGCAGGCGAGCGCGACGCGGCGTTTGCCACGCAGATCACGACGGGTGTCGTGGCGGGCGGGCTGCTGATCGGCGCGGGCGTCACGCTGGGGTTGTGGTTCGCGTCTGCGCCGAGGGCGAACAACGCGCGGGCGACGAGCGCGTGGTGTGCGCCGCAAATGGGCGTTCAGAATGGTCTTCTCTGCGGCGCGCGGTTCTAAATCGCGGTAGCGTCGGAGGGTTTTCAGAGCCCTCGACCGACGCCACCGCCGATGAACCAAGCAGATCGCCTCGCACCCGGAACGACGCTCGGAGCCTACGAGATCATCTCGTTCATCGCCGCCGGCGGAATGGGCTCGGTCTACCGCGCGCGCAATCGAATCCTCGGTGATTTGCGCGCCGTGAAGGTGATCCTCCCGTCGCTCTCGTCGAACCCCGAGTTCGTCCAACGGTTCGTCCGCGAGGCGCAGCTCGCAGCGCGCATCCAACACCCCAACGTCGTCAAGATGCTCGAGCCCGCGATGGACGGGCAGACGATGTTCTTGCCGATGGAGCTGCTCGAAGGCGAGTCGTTGCAAGACCTCGCGCGCAGAGAGGCTCCGCTGCACCCGACGGTCGCGATCGACCTCATGATCCCCGTGTGCATGGGGCTGCACGCGATTCACGAGGCCGGGATCATTCACCGCGACATCAAGCCCGCCAACGTCTTTCTCTCGAAGGACGCGCAAGGCAACGTCGCCCCGAAGCTCATCGACCTCGGCGCGGCGCGGGACATCGACGCGGGCGAGCAGACCTCGACGGGCGCGGTCATCGGCTCGGCGCACTACATGCCCATCGAGCAAGCCGCGGGTCGCAAGGACATCGACCTTCGCGTGGATGTGTACGCGCTCGGCGTGATGCTCTACCTGTTGCTGACCCGTAAGCGGCCGTACGAAAACGACGAGTCCGGTGTGGCGATGGCCAAGGTGCTGCAGGGGGCGTCCTTCGTCCTGCCGCGCGAGCTCGCCCCGTGGATTCCAGTCGAGCTCGAGCAGCTCGTGTTGAGCGCGATGGCGCGCGAGCGCGAGCAGCGCCCGAGCAGCGCCGCCGAGGTGGCCGAGCGGCTCGCGGCGGTGCGGCCCTTGTGCGACGCCATTGTGATGCCGCCGCAGATCCGCGAGCGTCACGTGACGGGCAGCGCGTCGATCTCGAAGGTCACGGGTCCGCTCTCGGTCTCGGCGATGAGCAACGTCAACTCGATCAAGAGCCGTGGGCTGCCGACGCCCGAGGTCTCGCAGGCTTCGGTCGTGCACGGCGTCGCGACCGAGATCCCGCAGCCCGCCAAGTCGAAGGCGATCCCGCTGCTCGTCGGCGTGGGCGTGCTCGCGTTGGTGCTCGGCGGCGTGGGCGTCGCGTTCGCGCTGAAGGGCAACGCTGCTGACAACAACGCCGCGGCGACGCGAGGCTCGGTCGTCGCGACCGAGCAGACCGTCGTGGACGCGGGCGTCGCCGTGACCGCTGCGGGCGAAGGGCTCGTCGAAGACGCGAGCGTGGCGGCGATGGCCGAGGACGCAGCGGCGATCGCGCAGACCGCGACGGCCGTCGAAGACTCGGGCGTCGCAGCGCCCCGCGTCCTTCGCAACGCCCCACCGCGCAACGTCGGCACCGCGACGCGGCAGAACAACCGCGGAGGGTGCGTCCCGCGCCCCGGCGTCCCCTGCTTGTGAGCCGCGCTACCGGAGCACTTCGATCGTGTTGGCAGCGCCGTCGATGCGATCGCCACGCGCGAGGACGATCGGCGCGACCACGCGCTGACCGGTGAGCTTCACGGCGCCGTCCGGCGTGAGCACCGCGCGGCCCGCGCGAAACTCGAGCGTGCCAAGGGGGCTCTTCCAGCGGTCGAGGACGAAGACGACGCGCTTGCCGCGGTCCATTCCGCGCACGACCACGAGCGACGGGGCGCCCTGAAACGTCTGCGCTTCGAGCACGAGGTCTGGGCCGAGCGCGAACTGCGCGCCCTCTTCGAAGGCGACGGCGCCGGTCATCGCCAGGCCGCGCAGGGTCGTCCCGTTGCGCGAGCCGTTGTCCCGCAGCTGCAGCGAGCCCAACCCGCGCTCGACCACGCAGTGCTCTCGCGAGACGCCCGCCCCGCGGATGATCACGTCCGCTTCGCGGCCGAGCGTGCACGGGAGCGAGCCGATGATGGACACGAGCGCCCCGTCGAACTTCGCGTCGAAGCGCCATCGATCGACCAGCGTCGAGCGTCGCTCGTCCACGAGCGCGCGGGCTTCATGGTCCTCGGTGTGCTCGCGGACCCACGCGTCGATCGCGGCGATCGCGCCTTCACGGTCGCCGGTCACCCAGCACTCTTCGAACGCGTCCAGCGCGCCGCGTCTGCGCAGCCGCTGTCGGTCCTGGCTCTGCGCCTCGGTGGCCTCGCGCTCGAAGCCCTCGATGTCACCGGCCGAGACGAGGCAACGCTCCATGCTCTCGCGCTCGCCGAGGACCTTGAACGCCGTCGCTGCTTCGCGAAATTGTCCGGTCTTTTCGAGGTCGCTGGCGGCTTCGAACAGCCGCGTTCGGTCATCGTCGGACGTCGGCGGGCGGGCCTCGTACTCGGCGACGATCACGCGGGCCATGGTGCCCCGGGCGGTGTCGCGCTGCGCCTCGGTGCGCGCCACGGTGATGGCGCGGGCGAGGTAGTCGCGGCGACGGCTGAGGCTTTCTGCCCCTTCGGCTGCTTGGATCAGCACCCGAAACGCTTCGTCGCGTTGTCCTGCCTCGACGTACAACCGCGCTGCGTCATCGAAGCGCCCCTCGACCTCCGCTCGCTCGGCTTCGGCCTCCGAACGCGAGCGAAAGAGCTTGGACCAGAAGCCGCTCATGCGTGGTAGAGATATCACGCTCTCGGATGGACGGTCGCGTCGTGTGCGCGGGGTCGATTCGCGGCGCAAAACACCGGCACGGGACTGCGTTCGACACTCTGCCCATTGGGGCCTCTCGGGCGGTTCGCGACGAGGCGACGAGCCCTCACAGACCCGCAGTCCCCCACGCACTTCGACCCTTCGAGGAAACGCGACAAGATGACCACAGGCGGCGGCGGAGCGGGCAATCGTCTCGGTGAACTGCTGGTGCGCGAGCGGCTGATCTCGCTGCAGCAGCTCCGAGCGGCGCAGGACGAGCAGCGAAAGACCGGGCAGAACCTCGGCTTCACGCTGGCCAAGATGGGCTACGTCTCGGACAACGAGATCACGAATTTTCTCTCGCAGCAGTACCGCGTGCCCGCGGTGGACCTCAACGCGGTCGAGTTCGAGCTCGAGGTCGTCAAGCTGGTGCCCAAAGAGATCTGCGAGCGCTATCGCGTGCTGCCGATCTCTCGCGCGGGCAACTCGCTGATCCTCGCGATGGCGGACCCGACCAACCTCCACGCGATCGACGACATCCGCGCGCTCACTCGCTACGCGGTCGAGCCCGTGGTGGCGAGCGAGAGCGCGCTGCTCGAGACGATTCAGCGCCTGTGGGCAGAGAAGCCGTTCGACGTCGACTCGCTGTTCGGCGACCTCGGGACCGAGGACGTCGATGTGGTCGACGCCGAAGAGGACGCCAACAACGTGCTCGAGCTCGAGCGCGCCAGCGAAGACGCGCCGGTGGTTCGCCTCTGCAACGGCATCTTGCTGAAGGCCATCGAGAAGAAGGCCAGCGACATTCACATCGAGTGCTACGAGAAATCGATGCGGGTGCGCTACCGCATCGACGGCGTGATGCACGAAGAGATGCAGATCCCGCTCAAGATGAAGAACGCGGTGATCTCGCGCATGAAGATCATGTCGCAGCTCGACATCGCCGAGCGACGACTGCCGCAGGACGGGCGCATCAAGCTCAAGCTTCCGCAGGGACGCGAGATGGACTTTCGCGTGAGCGTCCTGCCGACGCTGTGGGGCGAGAAGACGGTGCTCCGTCTGCTCGACAAGTCCAACCTGCAGCTCGACATGACCAAGCTCGGCTTCGAGCGCGACCAGCTCGACCACTTCATGAAGGCGATTCACCTGCCGTTCGGCATGGTGCTCGTCACCGGCCCGACGGGCTCTGGCAAGACGACGACGCTCTATTCAGCGCTGAGCGAGCTCAACAAGGTCACCGAGAACATCAGCACCGCGGAGGACCCCGTGGAGTTCAACCTCCAGGGCATCAACCAGGTGCAGATGAAGGACGACATCGGGCTCAACTTCGCCGCGGCGCTGCGCTCGTTTCTGCGCCAAGACCCGGACATCATCATGGTGGGCGAGATCCGCGACTTCGAGACCGCCGAGATCGCCGTCAAGGCCGCGCTCACGGGCCACCTCGTGCTCTCGACGCTGCACACCAACGACGCGCCCGCGACGATCTCGCGCTTGCTCAACATGGGCGTCGAGCCGTTTCTCGTGACCGCGTCGGTGAACCTGATCTTGGCCCAGCGCCTCGCGCGAAAGATCTGCAACGACTGCCGCGAAGAGACCAAGGTGCCGTTCGAAGTGCTGCGCGAGCTCGGCTTCAGCACCGAGCAAGCGAAGACGCAGAAGGTCTACAAGGGTCGCGGCTGCAAGACCTGCGCAGACAAGGGCTACAAGGGCCGCATCGCGCTCTACGAAGTCATGCCCTTCAACGAGGCGCTCAAAGAGCAGGTGCTGCAAGGCGTGAGCTCGGCCGAGCTCAAGGGCGCGATGATCCGCGAGGGCGTGCGCACGCTGCGCATGTCGGGCATCCGCAAGATCCTCGAAGGGGTCACGACGGTCGAAGAGATCACCCGCACGACCGCGCCCGATGATCCCCGCGTGCTCGCGGCAGCTGGGATCTCTTGATCGAACCACGCACTGGAGGACGTCGATGTCTGTGACCGGAGGCGAAGCGCAGCAGATCAACCTGCACATGCTGCTCAAGGCGATGATCGAGAAGGGCGCGTCCGACCTTCACATCACCACGGGGTCGCCACCGCAGCTGCGCATCGACGACTCGCTGGTGCCGCTGAAGGTTCCGCCGCTCAATTTCGAGGACACCCAGCGGCTGTGCTACTCGGTGCTCACCGAAGAGCAGCGCGCGGAGTTCGAGCGAAAGTGGGAGCTCGACCTGTCGTTTGGCGTGAAGAACCTCGCGCGATTTCGCGCCAACATCTTCATGCAGCGCGGCGCGGTCGCGGGCGCGTTTCGCGCGATCCCCTTCAAAGTGCTGACCTTCGAAGAGCTCGGCCTCCCGCCGGTGCTCGCCGAGCTCGCCTCGCGTCCGCGAGGGTTGATCTTGATCACCGGCCCCACGGGCTCGGGCAAGAGCACGACGCTCGCGGCGATCATCGACAAGGTCAACAACGAGACGCGGCAGCACATCATCACCGTCGAAGACCCGATCGAGTACCTGCACCCGCACAAGCTCTCGCTGGTCAACCAGCGCGAAGTGGGGACGGACACGCACTCGTTCAAGGACGCGCTCAAGTACGTGCTGCGTCAGGACCCCGACGTAGTGCTCGTCGGTGAGATGCGCGACCTCGAGACGATGGAGGCCGCCCTCACCATCGCCGAGACGGGCCACCTCGTGTTCGCGACGCTGCACACCAACTCTGCCGTGCAGTCGATCAACCGCGTCGTCGACGTGTTTCCTGCGCACCAGCAGCCGCAGATCCGCGCGCAGCTGTCGTTCGTGCTGTCGGGGGTCGTCACGCAGCTGTTGCTGCCTCGCATGGGCGCGCCCGGCCGCGTGCTCGCGCTCGAGATCATGGTGCCCAACGCCGCCATCCGAAACCTCATCCGTGAGGACAAGATCCACCAGATGTACTCGATCATGCAGACCGGCCAGTCGGGCACCGGGATGCAGACGATCAACCAATCGCTGGCGCACTTGTTCTTGCGAAGGCTGATCTCGTACGAAGAGGCGCTCGGGCGCTCCTCGGACGTCGACGAGCTGCGGATGCTCATCGAGCAGGGCTCGTCGCAGATCCCCGGTCACCAGCGCAACCGTTGACCGTGTAGGTCTCACGCGGGGGGGAGGTTTTCTCCGGGAAGCTCCTGGAGATTTTGACCCTGCGCCCCGCGAGTCCATACAATGACCGGGCGATGCCCGAGTTCGTGTACGAGGCCAAGAACCGCAACGGCGAAGTCCGCCGCGGCGTGAAGGAAGCGGAGAACGAAGACGCCGTTTCGAACTGGCTGCGTTCGCAACAGCTCGCGGTGGTGAAGGTCAAGAAGAAGCCCCGCGAGTTCAACATCACGATCGGGCAAGGCGTCTCGCCGAAGGACCTCGTGATCTTCACGCGGCAGTTCTCGACGATGATCGACGCGGGTCTGCCGCTCGTTCAGTGCTTGGACATCCTCGCGAACCAGAACGACAACCCCTTCTTCGCCAACATCCTTCGCGACGTGAAGAACAGCGTCGAGCAGGGACGCAACTTCAGCGAGTCCCTCTCGAAGCACCCGAAGGTGTTCGACCACCTGTACTGCAACCTCGTCAAAGCCGGCGAAATCGGCGGTATTCTCGACACGATCCTCAACCGCCTCGCGGTGTACATCGAGAAGAACGTCAAGCTCGCGCGGCAGGTGCGCGGCGCGCTCGTGTACCCGACGGCCATCGTGGGCATCTCGTTCATCGTCATCGCGGTGCTGCTCACGTGGGTGATCCCCACGTTTTCGCAGATGTTCGCGGACTTCGGCGCGGCCGACGACATGCCTGGCCTGACCAAGTTCGTCATCGCGCTCTCCAAGGGCTTCATCCGCTGGCTGCCCTTCATGCTCGTCGGCGGCGCGGCCATCGCGTTCGGCGCGCAGTGGGCCTACCGCCAACCCGCAGGAAAAGAGCTGGCCCACAGAGCCCTGCTCGAGATGCCGCTCATCGGTCCGGTGATGCGCAAGATCGCCGTCGCCCGGTTCACGCGCACGCTCGGCACGTTGCTCTCGTCGGGCGTCCCGATCCTCGACGCGCTCGAGATCGTCGCGGCCAGCGCGGGCAACGTCGTCATCGAGAAGGCCATCTTGAACGCGCGCGCCCGCATCGCCGAAGGCCGCAACCTGTCGGAGCCGTTGATGGAGACGAAGGCGTTTCCTCCGATGGTGGTGCAGATGATCGGCGTCGGAGAGCAGACCGGCGCGCTCGACACGATGCTCAACAAGATCGCTGACTTCTACGAAGAAGAAGTGGACGTCGCGGTGTCCGCCCTCACCTCGCTGCTCGAGCCGCTCATGATGGTCGGCATCGGCGGCGTGTGCGGCGTGATGCTCATCGCGATGTACCTCCCGATCTTCGAGATCGCCGGCAAGGTGAAGGCGAGCTGAGCCTGCTCGCGACGGGGGCGCTACAGAGCGCGGAGCGATGCCGCTACCCACGATTCCTCCGCCCGCTGACCTCGCACCGAAGGCGCCCTCGCCCAGCGCGCTGACGAGCGCGCGCGCGGCAGAGATCTTCACCACCCGCGCAGAGCCGGCGCTCGACGGCGACGCTCGCCTCCGCGCTCGCCTCACGCGCCTCACGCTCGCGCGGCTCGGCGCCATCACCGGCGTGCTCGCTGTTGTGCTCGTGGGCTCGAGCGGCGCGCCCAGCAACGCGCTCGTCGCGACGATCGTCGTGCTGTATGTCGTGTCCATCGCGTACGCGTGGTGGCTCTCGCGCGGACGCGACCTGCGGCGGCTCGCGCTGTTGCAGATCGCCCTCGACGTGTCGGCGTACATCGCGGTCGCGATCGTGACGGGCGGCCCTGTTTCTCCGCTCGGGTTCTTCGTGGCTGTTCCGGCGTTGTCCGCCGCGCTCGTGCTCGGCAGCACCGCGGCGCGCGTCACCGCTGCAGCGTCGGCGGTGTCGTACGGCCTCGTCACGGTCGCCTTTCTCAATCGTTGGCCGCACGGCTGGTGGAGCGTCCCGAAGCTCGACCTGTCGCGCGACGAGCTCGCGGTGCAGCTGGTCGCGCACGGCGTCGCGATCCCCCTCGTGGCTGCGCTCGGCAGCGCGCTGGCCGAGCGGCTGCGACGCGCGGGCGGAGCGTTGGTGCGCCTCGAAGAGCAGCGCGCGGACCTCGTCGCGCTGCACGAAGACGTGCTGCGATCGATTCCTGTCGGGCTCTTGACCATCAACGAGTCGGGCGAGATCGACGGCGCGAACCCAGAAGCAGAGCTGTTGCTCGGGCTGGGCGCGCCGTCGCTGCTCGGCGCGAAGGCGCGCGCCGTGCTCTCGTTCATCGACGAGCAGGCGTGGTCGCAGGCTGGCGTACGGCACGGCGAGGCGAAGACCGACGAGCAGAGCGACGCGCTGCTGCTGGCGTGGTCGATCTCTGAGCTCGTGCGGCGCAGCGGCGCGGTGCGCGGGCAGCTCGTGGTGCTCGAGGACCGCTCGCAAGCCGCAGCGCTGCGCGCGCAGATCGAGCGCGCGGAGAAGCTCGCGGTGCTGGGTCGATTGGCCGCGGGGCTCGCGCACGAGATTCGCAATCCGCTCGGCGCGATCTCGGGCTGCGTCGAGCTCGTGCGCGAGGGCGCGGACCTTGGCGCCGAGGACAAAGAGCTGCTCGGCACGGTGCTTCGCGAGTCGCAGCGGCTCAATCGCCTGGTGGGCGACATGCTGGCCTTCGCGCGACCGCGGCCGACGGAGCGCGTGCGGGTCGAGCTGGTCGGGCTGCTGCGAGAGTTCGTCTCGATCGCGTCGCGCGACGACGCGCGCTCGGCGGCGCTGCTGCGCGAAGAGCAGTGCGAGCCGTCGGTGCACGCGATGGTGGACCGCGCGCTTATCCAGCAAGTGCTGTGGAATCTCTTTCGCAACGCAGCGCAGGCGTCGAGCGAAGGTTCCAAGGTGGAGCTGTGGGCCGCGCACGAGGACGGAGCGCCAGCGCTGTACGTCGCCGACCGCGGACCGGGCATCGCTCGAGAGTCACGCGAGCGGATCTTCGAGACGTTTTACTCCGAGGGCAGCGCGCGCGGCACGGGGCTAGGGCTTGCGCTCGTGAGGCAAATCGCAGACGCGCACGGCGCGACGATCGAGCCGCGCGAGCGCGAGGGCGGCGGGACGGTGTTCGTGCTGCGCTTCGCCCCGCTCGACGCAGGTCAGCCGGCTTGATCCGCGGCGCGCTCGCGCGCTTCGATGCCGTCCGCGAAGAACTTGCCGTACTCGACGAAGCTGAGCAGCGAGAGCGCGACGCTGATCAGCATCAGCCACTGACCGACGACGTTGAAGTCCACGGGCCGGTCGTAGAACGGGATCGCGCGGTGGGGAAAGTGGATGATCAAGAACAAGATCCCGAGCATCTGGATCGCGGTCTTCCACTTTCCGCCGGACTGGGCGGCCATCACGATGCCTTCGGACGAGGCGATCGCGCGCAGCCCCGTGATGGTGATCTCGCGAGCGACCAGCACCACCACCATCCACGCTGGAATTCTCCCCATCGGAACGAGGTAGACCAGCAGCGCCATCACGAACAGCTTGTCCGCGAGGGGGTCGAGAAACTTCCCGACGACGCTCTCGACGCCCATCTTGCGCGCGAGGTAACCGTCGAGAAAATCCGTGATCGAGAGCGCGCCCCACAGGTGCGCGGCGATCATCGCGCCGAGCGGCGTTCCGAGGGCGACGAAGTGAAGCACCGCGGGGATCGCGACGATGCGCGCCATCGTGAGCGCGTTGGGGATGTTGAGCGCGTCCGCCCAGAACGCCTTGCGCTTCAACCGAGGCTTGTTCATCGATCGATCCTGCTGTCGGTGTTGGTTGCCGTCGCTCGCTCGGTGCGGATCGCGACGACGCCGTCGCCGACGAGCGAGACGGCGCCGTCGCGCTCGCCGGGCGTGACGCCGGGCGACCACGCGACGAGGAGCTCTGGCGCGACGACCGCCTCCTCGCCTTGAATGCGCAAGATGCGGATGTCCCCTCGCGCCTCGAACGCGACGACGCCGCGGCCGACGAAGCTCGCGGCGCGCAGCGTCCCGGCGACGATGGCGTGATCGAGGTGCAGGCCGCCGTCGAAGCCCAGCACGTGGCGCTCGAGCACCCACAGCGCCTCGTCGCGCAGCGCGAGCAGCGTGCGCTCGTAGCCGGCGCGCGGCGGGAGCGCGCACCAACCGTCGCCGACCCAGTGCAAACCGGGGCTGCCCTCGAACGCGTCGCCATCGCGGCTTCGCACGGACGGCCCCCGCGTGAAGCCGACGCCGAACACGTCGGTCTCGCAGCGGATCGCGCAGCCCTCGTAGGCGACGAGCATCCCGTCGACGAGCTCGACCGTGCGTCCCTCGGCGACGAACACGCGCTCCGACGACCACGCGGACAACGTGCTCGGCGCGACTCTGCCGTCTCGCAACTGCTCGCCCGGCGCGCGGGTCACCCAGCGGCCGGGCGCCGACGGAGTGTCCGACGCGAGCTGCACGTGGCCAGGCTCGAGCACGCCGGTGTCGATCTCGTCGGGCTCTCGGATGGGCGCTGCGTCGCCCGGCGGCGCGGGATGCGTCGGGATGAAGGTCGACGATCCGCTGCCGTATTGGGCTTCGAGCGCCTCTTCCATCCTGCGCGCCATGCCGTCGTGGCCAGCGCGCAAGAACGCCTCGCGCGCCTTCGCAAACTCGGACAGCCGCGACCAGCACAGCCCGAGGTAGCCCCACGCGCGCGTGTGCGTGGGGTCTCGCTCGATCACCGGAAGCAAGTGCGCGACGGCGTCCCGCAGCTGCGCGGTCTTCAGGTATGCGAGCGCCAGGTTGATCCTCGGGGGAAGCGAGTCGGGGTACTGCCGAACGATCTCTTGATACAGCTCGATCGCGCGCGGATACACGCCGAGCTTGAAGTACAGCTTGCCCAGCAGGTCCTGCGCCGACGGGTCGCGCGGCTGCATTCGGAGCGCCATCTCGAGCGAGTCGCGCGCGAGGTCGAGCCTGCCTTCGGACAGCGACTCGCTGCCCCGATACAAGTGATAGAGAAAGTCCTCGGCGTCGACTTCCGACGAGTTGCGCGTCTTCGTCATCACGGCCAATCCGCCACGACTCTACCGCGACTCGGGCGCGGCTCGACGCAGCTTCGTGCGCAGCGTACCTTCTGCGCGGTGTTTGCACTGGCCTCGACGCTGCTCGTCACGCTCGCACAAGGGGTTCGCATCGATCGTCCGCCGCCTGGGACGCTGCGCCGCGGCTACATCGGCCTCGATTCTCCGCGCGCGCCGTCGATCGTGCTCGCGATCACGTTAGCGTTGGTCGTCGCGGTGGTCGCGATGGCGATCGCACGGAGGCTTCGTCGGCGTTGAAGCCTCGAATCGGTCGGACGATTTTTCTCGTCACGCTGTTCGCGGTCTTCGTCTACGCGGTCCTCGCGCTCGCGTCGGACGTGCGCGCGCTGCGCGCGGTGATGGGCGCGTACGCGTGGTGGACCTTTGCCGCGGCGCTCGGGCTCGCGTTCGCCAACTACGTGCTCCGCTTCGCGAAGTGGGAGTACTACCTCCGCCGGCTCGACATCGGCGCGAGCGCGACGCGCGCGGAAGGCGCCTCGTTCGAAGCGATTCCGAGGGCGGAGTCGTTCGCGATCTTCCTGGCGGGCTTCTCGATGAGCATCACGCCGGGCAAGGCGGGAGAGGTCTTTCGCAGCGCGCTGCTCGCGAGCGCGCGCGGGACGCCGGTGGCGCGGTCGGCGCCGATCGTGATCGCGGACCGAGTGACGGACCTGCTCGCGCTCGTCGCGCTCGTGGCCGCGGGAAGCGCGTATTTTCCGGGCTACGGCTGGATCGCCCTCGCGGCGCTCGCGCTCGTCTCCGTCGTGTTCTTCTTCGTGTTTGTCCCACGCGCAGCGCACGTCGTATTGGACGCGCTCGCGCGCTTCGGCCCCGCGGCGCGCGTCGCCCCGAAGCTGCGCGAAGCCTACGACGCGCTGCGCGCCGTGATGTCTCCTGGTGCTGTCGTCGCAATGACGACGCTCTCGGTGATCGCGTGGGGCCTCGAGTGCGCGGCGCTCTGGCTCGTGCTCGCAGGGCTCGGCCAGCACGTCTCGCTTCCCCTCGCGTTCTTCGTGTACGGAACCGCCACCGTGGCAGGCGCGATCGCGATGCTCCCCGGCGGTCTCGGCGGGACCGAGCTCACGATGCGCACGATGCTCACGAGCCTCGGCGCGATCCCCGCAGCGCCCGCCGCCGCCGCGACGCTCATCGTGCGGCTCGCGACGCTCTGGTTCGCCGTGCTCGTCGGCTTCGCCGCGCTCTGGATCTTTCGCGCTCGCTACGACCGTCACGTCGTCGACGTGTAGTCAGCCCGAGGCCACGGACAGCGCGACGGCAACAGAGTTGGTCCGCACCAACAGCCGCTCGCCGGACGCGTCGAGCGCCACCAACGCGCGCACGGCGAAGCCCGCGTCGTCGTCGACGACGCCCGCGAGCAACGCGTGCACGTCGGCCACGCGACGCACGTCGTACGGCGTCGCGCGAACGATCGTGCAGCGGTCCACGGCGCTGTCGTACACCGCGGCGAACACCGCTCCGTCGATCGCAGCGAGCGCGAGCGCGCGCTCGAGCCAGCGCGCGTCGGCGAAGGTCTCGCCGCCGTCGAAGCTGACCTTTCCGGCGCCGCGAGCGAAGGCGAACGCCAGCGTTTCTCCTGCGCGAACCACAGCGATGCTGCTGTCGATGCGCGGGGCTCGGTCCGTCGCTCGGGCGTCGCCGTCGTCCGTTCGAAGCTGGTCCGCGCGATCGCGCACGAGCTGATCGGCGTCGCGGTCGCTCAACGCCACGAACGAGCACGCCGCCGGAGCCGCGAGGGCGAACGCATACGGCGCTCCTCCGAGCGCCACCGCGTCGGGGTCCACCAGCCCCGCTGGCCCGTCGGCGTCGTCGTCGCTGCGATCGAGCGGCGGCGGGGCGCCGAGGACGATCGCTGAATCATCGGGGCCCTCGACGTCGTCGCTCGCGGAGCTCTCGGGCAGCGCGTCGAGCACCACGTCGGGCAGCACCGAGACGTCGTCGGGCTGCGCCTGCACCCACGAGCCCGCGCGGGTCACGTCTTCGATCTCGTCGATCACGGCGCCGTCGGGTCCGTCGATGTCGTCCAACGACACCAGCGCTGGCGGCGACTCGATCACCACGTCGCTCGCGAGCTCGCTCGCCTCTTCGTCATCGAGCCCGAGGGCGCGCTCTTCGAAGACGATCGACGGGAGCCCGTCGACGCCGAGCGGCTCTTCTTCGCCCAGCAAATCAACGCTTCGAATGGTCATTGGCTTCGACTCAACCGCGGGGGTTCGGCAGCGCGCGGCCGAGCTTCTCGACGACGCGCTTCATGTCCGCCCACGTGTCCTTCTTGGCGTCGGGGTTGCGCAGCAGGTACGCGGGATGCCACGTGGGGAGGACTGGGACGCCGTCGACTGCGTACCAGTTTCCGCGCAGCTTCGACATCGACTCGTTCTTCTTGAGCAGGTAGCGCGTGGGCGTTCGGCCCCACGACACGATCACCTTGGGACGAACGAGCGTCAGCTGACGATCGAGAAACGGACCGCACGCAGCGGCCTCGTCGTCTTCGGGCGGCCGATTGTTGGGCGGGCGGCACTTGGCGACGTTGGCGATGTACACGTCGTCCTCGCTCATCCCCATCGCCGCGAGGATGCGATCGAGCAGGCGCCCCGCGGCCCCGACGAACGGCTTGCCGATGCGGTCCTCGTCTGCGCCAGGAGCCTCGCCCACGAAGAACAGCTCGGCTTCGGGGTTGCCGCGCGCGAACACCGCTTGCGTTCGACCGCTGCACAGCTTGCAGCGAGTGCACGCGCGCGCCTCGTCTTCGACCACCGCGAGCGCGCGCACCCTCGCCTCGCCGCGCAGCAGCTCGGTGAACATCGGCGTCGCCGACGACACCGTCGCCGGCGGGCTCTCGACGGTCGATGCGGGCGTCGACGCACGAGGCGCGACCACGGACGGCGGTGTCACAGTCGCGACCGTCGCTGCGGTGACCTGCGCGGACTTCGGCGGGGCCGGTGTCGCTTCTCGCACAGGCGTGGCTTCTCGCGCAGGCGTGGCTTCTCGCGCAGGCGTGGCTTCGGCGATCGCGGGAGCGGCGAGCGCGCGCCCCTCGGTGCGCGAGAGCGCCGAGGCGCCTGTGTCTCGTGCCCATTCGAAGTACGCCGCCCATCCGCGCACGAGAGCGGCGAGCTCTTCTCGTTCGACGTCGGCCATCGGTGCAGTGGGCACTACCATTGCGCGCGACCAACCACCAAGCGCGCTGCATCGATCGCAAGAACTTGCGTCGAGGCCATCGGCGGTGCTCACTGCCGCGCGTGCGCTCGAGCCGCGGTCTGATCCTCGCGTTGTCGATGGGGTTGTCGCTGAGCAGCGGCTGCCGACGATCGTCGAGTGACGCGCCAGCGTTCGCCGCTCGCGCGAGCCGCGTGCGCGTCGGCGCGGTCGAGCTGAACACTGTGCAGCTCGGCGGAGCGGACGGGCGTGTTCGCATCGTCTTGCACGGAGGCCCAGGGCTCGATCACAGCTACCTTCGGCTCGGCCTCGACGGGCTCGCGTCGTCTTCGGCGAGGCTCGTGTACGTCGATCTGCGCGGTCACGGACGGAGCGACGCTCCGCCGGACGCCGCGGGCTACACGCTGTCGGCCGCGGCGGGCGACGTGGCGGCGCTGATCGCGCGGATCTCTGACCGCGCGCCGGTCGACGTGATCGCGCACGATTTCGGCGCGGCTGTCGCGCTCGAGCTCGCCGCGACGCACCCCGCGCGCGTTCGAAAGCTCGTGTTGATCGCGCCAGTGCGCGATGGTCAGCAGATCCGCGGGATGGGGCAGCGCTCGCGCGAGGTGCTCGGCGAGGAGGGCTCGCGCGCGCTCGCCGCGCTCTCGACGCCGCAAGGGACGCTGCGGGATCCTCGGCAGCTCTCGACGTTGTTTCGAACGCTCGGCCCGCTCTGGTGGGCGCGAACCCCGCCGCAAGCGACGCTGGACGAGCTCGCCCGCGGGGTTCGGTATCGCCCCCAGGCCGATGAGCACTTCTTGGTCGAGCTGCTCTCGTGGGACGGGCGCCGCGTAGCGCGCGACGTGCGCGCAGAAACGTTGGTCATTTCGGGGAGCGAAGACCGGACGTTCACGCCCGCCGAGTCGAGGGCGCTCGCCGATACGCTCGCACATGGACGCTTTGTCGAAATCGCCGCGGCGGGACATTTGCCGTTCGTCGAGCGTCGCGAGCAGTGCGAGCGGGCCGTGACAGAGTTTTTGCGCTGACCGTCCCTGACACGCAACGCTCGGGGCTCTGCCACGATGGGCGTTCGCTGCGCTACGCTCACCCTCGTCGTGGAACCTTCACTGGACACGCTCATGAACGTCGCGGTTGGAGAGGCGCGACGCGCCGGGGCTCCGTGCGTCGAAGTCGCGCATTTGTTCATCGCCGCGTGCAAGCTCGAGCCTCCGACGCTCGTGCGCGCGATGACGTCGCTCGGCGTCGATCCGGTGCGCGCGCGGCGTCGAGCGCGGGCGTTGTGCGTCGCGGGCGCGAGCGTCACAGCCGCCGCAGAATCTCCGGTCGGCACGAGCGTCGCTGCGCGCGCTGCGCTCGAGCACGCCCGCACGCGGGCCGAGCGCGCCGGCAAGCCGCTCGCGGTCGAAGCCATCGCCGCGGCGCTCGTGGGCGTCGGCGACCGGATCGTCGAGCTGGTCTTGCGCGAGGCCGGCGTGAGCCCCTCGGTGCTGGTCGACCGCATCGAGACGCTGAGCGAGCGCGCGCGCCCGGTGCGCACTGCGGCCGAAGAGCGCGACTCGAAGGGCACGATGGCCGAGGGCTCGAGCGCGCTCGGCGAGCTGCTGCGCGCGCGACCTGGCTCGGCGCCGCCCGTCACGCAGGGGCCGCTCGAGAAATACGGCCGCGATCTGAGCGCGCTCGCGCGCTCGTCGAAGCTCGACCACGTCGTCGGGCGGGACGACGAGATCAAGCTGGTGGCGCGCATCCTGCTGCGAAAAAGCAAGTCCAACGCCGTGCTCGTCGGCGACGCCGGCGTGGGAAAGACAGCCATCGTCGAAGGGCTCGCCCAGAAGTGCGCGCGCGAGGACGCGCCCGAAGAAGTGCGCTCGCTGCGAGTGATCGAGCTGTCGCTCGCGGCGATGCTGTCTGGCACGAAGTACCGCGGCGATTTCGAAGAGCGCGTCGACTCGCTGCTGCGCGCAGCCAGCGCGGACCCCAACGTGGTGCTGTTCATCGATGAGTTGCACACGGTCGTCGGCGCGGGCGCGACGGCGGGCGGCGTCGACGCGGCCAACCTGCTCAAGCCGGCGCTCGCGCGAGGCGACCTTCGCTGCATCGGCGCGACGACCCCTGAGGAGTACCGCGAACGGATCGAGAAGGACCCCGCGCTCTCGCGGCGATTTCAGCCCGTGCGCGTCGAAGAGCCTACGCCCGAGCAAGCGCGGACGATGCTCTCTGCCGCGCGCGAGGGGCTCGAGAATCACCACGACATCGTGATCAGCGACGAGGCGATCGACGCCGCCGTCGAGCTGTCGGTGCGGTATCTGCCGGACCGTCGTCTGCCCGACAAGGCGCGGGACCTGGTCGATCAGGCGAGCTCGGCGCGCAGGTTCGTGACGTTTACGCCGCGCGGCGACAACGCGACGCAGCCGACGACGCTTCGGCGCGAGGACATCGCGCGGGTGGTCGAGGAGTGGACGGGCGTTCCGGTCGCGACGATGGCCGAAGAGCAGCAAGATCGGCTCGCCGACGCAGAGTCGTACTTGCGCCGACGCGTGCTCGGTCAGGAGGCAGCGCTCGCGCTCGTCGCCAACGCTGTCCGCGCGTCCGCCTCGGGCCTCGCGCGCCGCGGAAAACCGCGGGCCGTGCTGCTCTTTCTCGGCCCCACCGGCGTGGGAAAAACCGAGCTCGCCAAGTCGCTCGCCGAGCTGCTCTTCGGCGACGAGCGCGCGCTCTTGCGCTTCGACATGAGCGAGTACCACGACCGCCATACGGTGCAGCGACTGCTCGGCGCGCCGCCGGGCTACGTCGGCCACGAAGAGGGCGGGCAGCTCGTCAACGCGATCCGACGCAACCCGTACAGCGTCGTGCTCTTCGACGAGCTCGAGAAGGCCGATCCCCAAGTCACGGACATCTTTCTGCAGCTGTTCGACGAAGGACGCGTGACCGACTCGCACGGGCGCGTCGGAGATTTCACCAACGCGTTCGTCGTCATGACCAGCAACGCGCTGGCGCGACTCGGCGCCCCGCATCGTCGCGTAGGCTTCGGCGTCGCAAACGACAAGACGTCTGCGCTGGTCGCACGCACCGACGCGCAGCTGCGCGAGGCGCTCTCTGGGATCTTTCGCCCAGAGCTCGTCGGACGCATCGGCGCTGTGGTCGAGTTCGTCCCGCTCGCCGACGCGCAGCTCAAGGCCGTGCTCGCCAAGCTGCTCGCCCCGCTGCGAGAGCAGCTGCAGTCACAAGGGCACGCGCTCACCGTCACTGACGCCGCGCTCGACGCGCTGCTCGCGCAGGACCGCACGCCAGAGCTCGGCGCGCGCGAGCTCGATCGCATCGTCGAGCGCTGCATCGTCCAGCCCATCGCCGCAGCGAAGGTCGAGCGACGAATCGCGGCGCGCGCTCCGGTGCTCGTCGACGCACACGCCGGAGAGATCAAGCTGTCTTGGGGATAGAGCGCGTCGCGTCGCCGACCGCCATGGGCCGAGCTCAGAGCCCGCGCAGCGCGGCGAGCATCGCCGAGGCGTCCTCGTAGCGCTCGCGCGGATCCATCGCGCAGGCCTTGTCGACGATCGCGCACAGGCGCGGGTCGAGCCCGACGATCCTGCGCGCGATCGGCACCGGTTCGCTCTGCAGCAGCGCGGTGACGCGGTCGACGTCGCGCGAGAAATCGATCACGGTCTTGCGCGTGAGCGCCCAGTAGAGCGTCGCGCCCGCGGAGTACACGTCGCTCGTCGGTCGCACGCTGCGATAGTGCGTGAGCTGCTCGCGCGGCATGAACTCGAACGTTCCGGCGAAGGACCCTGTCATCGTGAAGCCCGAGAGGCCAGCGCGCTCGAAGCTCTTGGCCAGGCCAAAATCGCTGATCTTTCCGCGGCCTTCGTCGTCGATGAGGATGTTGCCTGGCTTGACGTCGCGGTGCACCAGGCCGCGTCGATGCGCGTACCCTAAGCCCTCGAGCGCGTCGCACATCAGCGAGACCGCGCGCGGCGGCTCCATCACCGCGCCGCTCCGACCGATGCTCGACGCCAGGCTGCCGCCGCCGCAAAGCTCCATCACGAAGTAAAACGACGCGCCGGTCGAGCCCGACGACAACAGCCGAACGATCCGCTCGTGCTGCACGTCTCCCAGCGCTTCGATCTCTCTCAGAAACATCGCGCGCATGCCTGCGTCGACCGCGACGCGCGAGAGCAGCACCTTGACGGCCACGCGTCGCCCTGCCCGGTCGCGCGCTTCGTACACCGCGCCAGTGCCGCCCTCGCCGAGCTTACGAAGCACCTCGAGGCCGTCGATGCTCGGCAGCTTGTTCGAGCGCTCTCCCTCGAGCGTCGGCGCAGCGAGGTCTCGCGCGGTGTCCGGCGCGGGCTCGACCTGCCTGTGAATCGCCCTCTCGAGCAACGCGAGCGGGTCGTGCGCGTCCCGCTCGAGGCAACGATCGCAGAGCGCAGCGACCGATGCGCGGTGCACCCAGCGCCGGACGCCCGAGCCGCACTGTTGGCACGAGACCGTCGAGGGATGCTCGTCCGACGCGCCTTCGACTCGCACGCGAAAGCGATTCGCGCCGACGCGCAGCTCGTCGCCGTGTCCTACTTCGCGCTCGGGATACACGCGCCTGCGGCCAACCTCGACGCTCTCGCTCTTCGATCGGCCGCCGATCTTCTCGTCGTTGACGAAGGTTCCGTTGCGCGAGCCGAGGTCCCGCACGCGCAGCTCGGGAGGCCGCACTTCGAGCAGAAAGTGATGGCGCGAGACGGTCTGGTCGGACACATCGAGCTGCGCGTGACAGTCGGGGCCGCGCCCGACCACCCACGCGTCGGGCTCCGCGAACTCCCACTGTCGACCGGTCATGGGCCCGCCGATCGCGTCGATGATCACCTTGGACATTCAGCGCGCTCCTCGGCGGTGATGATACCGTCGCCTTCGCAGCAACACGGATGGGAACCAACCGCGACTCACCGGATATCCAACGAATCGTGGCTCTGCTCGCGCGCCGCGCCTCGCTCGAAGCGCGCGTCCGCGGCGGCACCACGGATCGACCGCGCGTCGAGCGAGAGCTCGAGAGCCTCGACGGGGCGCTGGCCGCAGAACGCGCGCAAAACGCCGCGCTCTTCGAAGAGGCGCGCCGCGCGTGGCTCGTCGCAGGCGACGGCCCGTCACCGGCGCCGCGCGGCGCGGCGGCGGCAGAAGAGCAGTCCGAAATCCCGCCCGACTGGGACCTGTACGAGCCTCGATCGCTGCTCGGCGAAGGAGGGATGGGCCGCGTGTACCGAGTCTTTCACCGCGGGTGGGGCATCGACCTCGCGGTGAAGGTCCCGCGCAAGAGCGCCCTCGACGAGCGGGCGCGGCGCACGGTGGTGCGCGAAGCAGAGGCGTGGAGCGGACTCGGACTGCATCCCTTCGTCACGACTTGCTACTACACGCGCGTGCGCGACGGGGTGCCGTGGCTGTTCGCCGAGTTCGTCGAGGGCGGCTCGCTTCAGCAGGCGATTCGCAGCTCGAAGCTGTACGACTCGCCCTCCCCCCTCGCGCGCATGCTCGCGATCGCCCTGCAGTCCGCGCGAGGTCTGCACCACGCGCACGAGCGCGGCCTCGTGCACCAGGACGTCAAGCCCGCCAACGTCCTGCTGACGCGAGACTTCATCGCGAAGGTCACGGACTTCGGCCTCGCGCGTGCCGCGCATGCGCCCAGCGAAAAAGGCCCGCGCCCCACGAAGGACGGCACGCTCGTCGTCCGCTTCTCGGGCATGACTCCCGCGTACGCGTCGCCCGAGCAGCTCGCGGCTTCGCAGGGGACGCAGGTCGCCATCACGCGCCGCACGGACTTGTTTTCGTGGGCGGCCACTGTGCTCGAGATGTTCACCGGCGGATTGACGTGGATGGCCGGGCCCGCAGCGCCGGACGTGCTCGGGCAGCTCGTGCAAGACGGCCCGCCCTCAGCGCACATCCCCGCGATGCCGGCGGAGCTCGTCGCGCTGCTCGAGCGCTGCTTCGCGCCGAGGCAGAGCGCCCGGCCGCAGACGCTGCAGATCGTCGCGGACGAGCTGCGGGCGATCTACGCGAGGCACTGCGAAGGGCACGTCGCCGACACGACGCGGGTGCGGCGATCGCCGGCGGACGCGCTGTACAACCGCGCCGTCTCGAAGCTCGACCTCGACGAGCCGTCGCTCGCGGCGGGCCTGCTCGATGAAGCGCTTCGCTCAGACCCCACCCACCCGCAAGCCACGTTCGCGCGCTCGTTGCTGCGTTGGCGGCAGGGGGAGTGCACCGACGACGAGGCTGTTCGGGTGCTCAATGAAGCGCGCGCCATGCGCGAGCCGTCCTGGGAGTCGGCGTTGCTCGCGGCGTCGTTGCACGCAGAGCGCGGAGACTTGATCGATTCGCGCGCGGCGCTCGCCGAGGTGAGCGCGCTCGGCGCGGGCTCGGCCGAAGCGGTGGCCGCCGTCGCGCGCGTCAGCCCCGCGCTGCGCGAGTCGCTCGCGCTGCTCAGCACGGCGTCGACCGCGAACGCGGCCACCGTGGCGGCGCTCTCGCGCGACGGCGAGGTGCTCGCGGCCGCCGGCGCGAGCGCAGAGGGCGCCCTCTGGTTGCGAGCTTTTTCTGCGGCCGATGGCGCGTTGCGCGGCGAGTGGTCCATCCCTGGCGTCGCGCGTGCGCTGCGCGCAGGTCGCGACGGAACAGTGTGGCTCGTGACCGACCGCGCCCTCGTTCACGCGACGAGCAAGGGCGCGCGCGAGGCCCGTGCGGGACGCTTCGACCTCGCGGCGTTTGCGACGACCGCAGAGCTGGCGATCGTGACGTGCGACGATGCGCAATCGACGCTGTCGGTGATCGAAGCGGGCTCGGGCGCCGAGCGCTCGACCACGGTGCCAGGGCGAGTGAGCGCCGTAGCGATCGCCGCGAACGCGAGCGCGGTGGCCGTCGCGACCGCCAACGGCGTGCTGCTCTTCGATGGAAGATCACTGCGCTCCAAGGCGACCCTCGCCCTCTCGCGCGAGCCCGAGAGCATGGCGTTCTCCGCGGACGGGCAATCGCTGTTGGTTGGAGGTTGGGACGAAGGCGGGGCGCGCGGCGCGATCGCTGTGTGGCGCGCGAGCGACGTCGAGCGCACCGCGACCATGCGCGACCCATCGCCACCACGATCGCTGGTGACGACGAGCGACGGGCACACCGCGGTGGCGCTGTCTGCAGAGGGCGCCCTTCGGCTGTGGTCCATCGCGGAGCAGCGCTGCACACGCACCGAGCGCCCGAGGTCTGCCGCGGAGCGTCCGTCGGCGTTCGCGGCGGCGTCCGATCGCGCGCGGCTCGCTGTCGTTCGAACGGGCGCGATCGACGTGTTCTCGATGGAGCGGAGGCCGGTGCGCGCGGCTGTTCCGATCTTGCGGCCGACGAGCAGCGAAGACGCGTTTGCGCGCGAGGAGCGCGCCGCGGCCGCGCTCGAACGCTGCGAGCGCGCGAGCCGCGCGGGCCGCGGTCAGGACGCGATCGACGCGCTCGCGGAGGCAGAGGGCCTCGAGGGCTTCGCCCGTTCGCCCGCGGTGCGCCGAGCGTGGCGTCGCCTCGCGTCGGTCAGCGCGCGCGGCCCGCTGCGAGGAGCGTGGACAGGCGCGAGCTTCGAAGCCGTCACGGGCGCAGCGCACACCGTCGAGCTCTCGCCCGACGGAGAAATCCTCTACGTCACCACCGGCGACACACGCGTTCACGCCGTGGAGTCGCGCAGCGGTCGCCTCTTGTCCGAGCTGCGGATGGCCGAGCCCGTTCGCACGTTTCAGACCGCGCCGTGTGGGGGGATGCTCGCCGTCGCGCGCGGATCCGTGCTCGAGTGGCGCGAGCCCATCACGGGTGTCTTGCTCGCGACCGCGCAGGTCAGCGGCGCCCCGCGACGGATCGCGACCGACCCGACTGGGCGCCGAGTCGCCCTGGTGGGACAAGATCAAGTCGAGGTTGTCACCGCGGGTGAGCCGAGCCGTTTGCACCGATTCGCGAACGTCTCGCGCGCCGCGATCGTCGCGGACACCGCGTCGATGCTCGTCGCCTCGATCACCGGCCCGACGGTGCTGATCGACGCGCACGGGCGAACCGTCGGCGCGCTGCCGAACTCGAGCAACGCCCTCGACGTCGTATGCACCACCGACGGACGCTTCGCCGCCGTCGGCCTGCGCGACGGAACCGCCAGGGTGTACGCCCTCGCCACGCTCGAGCCCGTCGCCGTCCTGCCGCAAGGCGCGGTCGTCACGGGTGTCGCCCTGTCACGGGACGCGCAGGTGCTCGTCGCCGCAGACGCGAGCGGCCAGGTTCGCGTGTGGGACGTCACGCGCGAACGCGCATTTGCGCTGGGCGGACACGAGACATTCGTTCACGACGTCGCGCTCACGCCCTGCGGCCGCGTCGCGGCCACGGGCGGGCGCGACGGCCGCGCGCGGGTCCTCTGGATCGACTGGTCGCTCTCGGCGCGCGAACCCGCGGGGCCTGCCGCGGCCGAACGCGCGCTGGCCACGTTTTTTGCGCGCGGATTGCATCGAGGCCACGCCCCCCTGCGCGCCGCCCTGCTCGCCCTCGAGCACGAAGGCGCCGGCCCCGTCGACCTGCGCTGGCTTCGCGACCGCGTCGAGCGCGAGCGATCTCAGGGGACGATCACCCTTTGATTGACTCCGTGCCCCGTCCTCGGCAGCATCTGTCGAACGGCGAGCGCCGCGCACCGCGTGGCCCTCGAATTCGCAACGATCAGCGAGAGGTAGAGCACTGTGGCGAACGGAGTCGTGCGTCTCGAATTTGCCGGCGAGACCAACGTCGGGATGAAGCGCACGCACAACGAGGACTCGTTCGCGATTTTTGCGGACGAAAACCTCGTCGTCGTTGCGGACGGCATGGGCGGTCACGCCTCGGGTGAGGTCGCTTCGAAGATGGCGGTCGACTCGATGCGCGAGTTCTTCGACGCGACGTCGAAGGACCCCGACGCCACCTGGCCGTACAAAATGGACAAGCACCGCGGGTACGAGGAGAACCGCCTCGTCACGGCGATCAAGCTCGCGAACCTGCGCATCTACGAGTGCTCGCAGCGCGAGCCGCGCTATCGCGGCATGGGCACGACGGTCGTCACCGTGATCGGGACCCGCGAAGGCATGTACATCGCCCACGTCGGCGACTCGCGCGTCTACCGCATCCGCGATCACCAGATCGAGCAGATGACCGAGGATCACTCGCTGCTCAACGACTACCTGAAGATGCGAAAGCTCTCGCAAGAAGAGATCGCAAACTTCCCACACAAAAACGTGATCGTTCGTGCGCTCGGCATGAAGGACACCGTCAAGGTCGACACGCGGCTCGAGTCGCCGCGGGTCGGCGACGTGTTCGTGCTGTGCTCCGACGGCCTGTGCGGTCCCGTCACCGACGAGGACATCTTGCAGATCGTCGAAGACCACCACGGCGACTACAAGACCGCCTGCGCCAAGCTCATCGGCCGCGCCAACGAAAACGGCGGGCCCGACAACATCACCGCGCTCTGCGTGCACGTCGTCGGCCTCGACTGAGCCGTCGCGAGCCAATCCCCCGCGGCGCCGGCTCAGAGCCCCTTGGCGACCTTCGCGGGGTCGAACTGCTGCATGGCCGCGCGCAGCACCGCAGAGCGATTGGCCTTCGTGAAGCCCCGCTTCTTGAGCTCTTTCACCACGCGGTCGAGCAGCGCGAGGTCGTCGTTGTAGAGCGAGATGCAGATCACTTTGTAGTGATCGGGCCGCTCTTTCGCAGGCTTCTTCGCGGTCTTGCGCGCGCGCTGCGCGGTCGTGAGGTGCTTGCGCCCCGAGTCTGCGTCGATAGCTTCGTCGATGGGCTCGACCGCGCGCACACCCGAAGCTTCTGCCGCGGTCGAGAAGAACCCGTCGCGCAGGATCGAACGCACGTCGTCGCTCTCGAGCACTTCGCGCACGGGCGCGCCGCCCTTTCGCCGAGGCGACGCCGTCACTGCACCACTCCGCGATCTGCCGTCGCCGGGGCTGGCGGCGCGGCGGACGGCGTGACGGACACGCCGCGCTCGGGCGTCGTGCTCGGGCGGCTCACGCCCTTGCCGGGCGTGACGGGAGCGGCCTTGCTTCGCTTCTTCTGCGGGCTCGTGAGCGAAATCACCCGCTGAACGACGGCGCGATAGTCCTCGGCGCCCGACGAGTCCGACGCGTACTCGAAGATCGACTGCCTCGACGCCGGCGCCTCGCGCAGCTTGATGTTCGCTCGAACGGGCGGAAAGCACAGCTCGCCGAACTTCTGCTGCAGCGTCTCGATCACCTCGCGACCGATCTTGTGGCGCGAGTCGTACATCGTCGGGATCACGCCGAGGATCTGCACCGGGTGCTTGAGGTGCTCGTACACGTCGCGCAGCGTCTTGATCACCTGCTTGACGCCGACGAGGGACAGGTAGTCGCACGAGACCGGCACGAGCACGTTGTCTGCGTAGACCAGCGCGTTTTGGTTGAGCAGCGAGAGCGAAGGCGAGCAGTCGAGGATGATGTAGTCGTACGCGTCTGCGCCGAGCATCCGCTCGCGCAGGATGCGGTCGCGATGCGGCCGGCCTGCGAGGTAGAGCTCGGCCGCGGCGAGCGATTCGTTGCTGGTGATCACGTCGAGCTTGTCCGTCACCGGGATCGCGGCTTCGCGCGGATCGGTGCCGAGCACGAGCACGTGATAGAGCGTGCGTTCGCCGCGAACGCCGAGCGAGACGCCGACGTTGCCCTGCGCGTCGACGTCGACGAGCAGCACGCGCTTGCCAGCCTCAGCGAGGCCCGAGGCGACGCTGACGGCCGTGGTGGTCTTGCCGGTGCCGCCCTTGTGATTGAACACCGCGATGCGCTTGGGCCCCTGTGCCGCGACCGCCGCGGGCGCCTTGGTCTTGCAGTCCTGCGTGCAGAAATAGCGTCGACCGCTGTCGGTCACGCTCACCTGCCACGCGAACTCTGGGCGAAACGAGCTCTCGCACGTCGTGCAACGGACGCCGCCCTCGCCTTCACCCGCGAGCATCGAGGCTTGCTGGCATTTTTGCGAGCAGAAGTAGCGGACCCGCCCCTCGCTCTCTTCGACCTGGAAGCGCAGGCGGGGCTCGAAGCCCTTGCCACAAAGAGTGCAGGTACGAGTGGTGCTCATCGAGGCGACTCAACCTGTCTAACCCCGAACCGCTCGCGATCACAAGCGGCCGCGACGATCGATCACCGGAGCTCTGCGATCTTCTGCCCGAAGATCTTCTCGACCCGTGACATGAACGCTTCGCCGGGGTCCACGCAGAGCTCGCGCGGCAGCAACACGGTCACCGTGGCGCCGTCCGGGAGCGAGAGAAACGCGCGCACTGGAATCTTGCCCGTGTGCTCGGCGAGGACCTTCTTGAGCGCGGTGAGGCGCGCCTCGGTCGCGACCGACGGATCGAGGCGAAGGTGCACTTCGCGCGCGCGGTTCTTCAGCGCTTCGGCCAAGAGCGTGGCGGACACGAGCGTGAGCTTGCGCTCGGGCTCTTCGTCGCCTTGGTCTTCGGCGATCTCGCCGTTCTCGTCGCGCTTCATCTCGACTTGAACCTTGCCGTTGACCAGCAGCGCTTCGCCTGGCTTGAACAGCACCGTGTCGAGCGTCTGCTTCGAGTCGAGGTGCAGCTTGTCGGTGATCTCTTGCAGCGTGCGCGCGCGGACGATCACCTCGACGCGACCTGTGCGGTCCTCGAGCATGAAGAACGCCATGCGACCGCCGCTCTTGATGGGCTTCTCGCGGTAGCCCTCGACCACGCCGACCAGCGTGACCTCGTCGCCGTGTCGGCGCGAAGGGAGCTCGGTGATCCCGCAGTTGGACACGCGCTTGACCTCTTCGGTGAATCGATCGAGCGGGTGGCCCGAGAGATAGAACCCGAGGTACGAGCGCTCGCGCTTCAGTTGGTCCGAGCTGTCCCAGGCGTCTTCGGGCTTGAGCTCGGGATAGCCCGCGCTCGGCGCGACGATCTCGGTCACGGCGAAGAGGCCCATCTGGCCCGAGGCGCGCTCTTTGGCGACGCCCTTTCCGCGCTCGATCGCCTGGTCGATCGAGTGAAAGGCCTGCGCGCGCGTCGCGCCGACGCGCTCCAAGCTCTGATCGAAAGCGCCGCACTGCACCAGCGCTTCGACGACCGACTTGTTGACCCGGCGCATGTCGACCCGCGCGCAAAAGTCGAACAGGTCTTGAAACGGACCGCCGCTCTGCCGCGTCTCGATGATGGCGTCCACGGCGCCATCACCCACGCCGCGCACGCCGCCGAGCCCGATGCGAACGCGGGGACGCCACGGGTCACGATCCGCGCGCAGCTTGGCGCGCGGGTTCACCTTGCGCGGCTTGGGATCGTAAATCACCGCGAATTCACGCTGCGACTCGTTGACGTCGGGAGGCAACACCGGGATGCCAAGCGTGCGCGCCTCGGCGATGGTGCCGACGAGCTTCTCGATCTTTCCGAGGTCGGAGGTGAGCGTGCCGCAGCAGAACTCTGCGGGGTAGTGCGCCTTGAGAAACGCGGTCTGGTACGTGATGAGCGCGTACGCGGCGCTGTGGCTCTTGTTGAAACCATAGCCCGCGAAGTACTCGAGCAGGTCGAAGATGCGGACCGCGGTCGCCTCGTCGTAGCCGTTCTTCTTCGCGCCATCGACGAAGATGCTCTTCTGCTTGGCCATCTCCTCGGGCTTCTTCTTGCCCATGGCGCGACGGAGCATGTCCGCGCCGCCCAGCGAATAGCCGCCCATTTTGCGGGCGATCATCATCACTTGCTCTTGGTACGTGATGACGCCGTAGGTGTCCTGCAGCACGTCCTCGAGGTCGGGGTGCGGGTACTCGGTCTTCGCGCGGCCGTTCACGCGGTTGACGAAGTCCTCGACCATTCCAGTGCCGAGCGGACCTGGGCGATAGAGCGCCACGGCGGCGACGATGTCTTCGAAGCGCTTGGGCCGAAGGTCTTTGAAGAGCTTCTGCATGCCCGTCGATTCGAGCTGAAAAACACCGGTCGTTTCTCCGCTCTGCAGCAGCTCGTACGTCTCGGCGACCTTGCGCTTGAGGTCCGGGTTGGACTCGGGGACGTCCTTTACGTCCACGGGGATCGTGTTGTGATCGAAGCCCTGCCCCGACGCGACGATGTCCGGTCGCTTGTTGATGAGCGCGACGGCGATGTCGAGCACCGTGAGCGTCGTGAGCCCGAGGAAGTCGAACTTCACGAGGCCGGCGTACTCGACCTCTTCTTTCGCGTACTGCGTGACGAGCTCGCCCGAGCTGCCCTTGAAGACAGGGACCGTCTCCCACAGCGGGCCCTCGGAGATCACGATGCCCGCGGCGTGCATGCCCGCGTGGCGGTTCATGTTCTCGACCTTCTGCGCGAGGTCGAGCAGCTCCTTGGTGCTCCCGCCCTCGTTGTACATGGCCTTGAGCCGCGGCTCTTGCTCCATGGCCTCGGCGATCGAGACGTTCTTGCCCTGCACCGGGTCGGGGACGAGCTTGGCGACCGCGTCCACTTCGCTGAAGGGCATGCCGAGCGCGCGCCCCACGTCGCGCACGACGCTCTTGCTCTTGAGCAGCTGAAACGTCGCGATCTGTCCTACCGATTGCGCGCCGTACTTCTGCCGCACGTACTCGATCGAGCGCTCGCGCTTGAGCATGCAGAAGTCCACGTCGAAGTCCGGCATGGACACGCGCTCTGGGTTCAAGAAGCGCTCGAAGAGCAGGTTGTACGGGATCGGGTCGAGGTCGGTGATGCCGAGCGAGTACGCGACGATCGAGCCCGCGCCCGAGCCGCGGCCGGGACCGACGGGGATGCCGTTGGCCTTCGACCAGTTGATGAAGTCCTGGACGATCAAGAAGTACCCAGGAAACCCCATGTTGTTGATGACGTTGACCTCGATCTCGAGGCGATCGCGGTAGGCGTTCTCGTCGACCTTCTTGCCGATCTTGCGAAAGCCCTCGAAGCGCTTGGCGAGCCCCTGCCTCGCGAGGTCGCGAAAGTACTCGTTGATGTTCGCGACGACGTTGCCGGCTTCGTCCCGAAAGTTCGGGAGCATGGGCTTGTGCGTCGGGTCGACGTGCTCCATCCGCTCGAGCACGGCCATCGTGTTCTTGACCGCGTCGGGGAAGTCTTTGAACGCCTCGAACATCTCGTCCGGGCTCTTCAAGAACATCTCGGTCGAGCCGTGGTCCGTGCGGTTGTAGTCGTCGAGCGTCATGCCGCCGGCGATGCAGCCGAGGAGCTTTCCGGCGATGGAGTCGTCGCGCTTGAGGTAGTGGCAGTCGTTGGTGGCGACGAAGGGGATCCCGAGGTCCTTCGCGGCGTTCATCAAGATCTCGTTGACGATCGGCTGCTCGTAGAGCCCGTGATTTTGCAGCTCGACGAAGAGCATGTCCTTCTCGACGACGTCGCGCAGCGTCGCGAGCAGGTCCGCCCCCGCCTTCGGCGAGTACTGCAGCACCGCTTGTGGAACGAGCCCTCCCAAGCACCCCGACAGCACGATGATCCCGTCGCGTCGCGCCGCGAGGTCCTCGAGCGTCACGCGCGGCTCGAGGTGCGAAGGCGTGTCGATCCAGCCCTTCGAAACCAGCGCGATGAGGTTCTTGTACCCGGTCATGTTGCGGGCGATGAGCACCATGTGGTGCGCCGGCGTTCGATCGAGCCCCTTGGCGTCGACCTTCTTCTCTTGCCCCGGAAACACGAAGCCCAGCTCGCACCCGAGCAGCGGTTTCACCCCGACTTCTTTGGCCTTTTTGTAGAAGTCGATCGCCCCGTGCATGTTGTTGTGGTCCGTGAGGGCCACGGCCTTCATGCCGAGCTCAGCGGTGCGTTTGACCAGGTCTTTGACGCGGATCGCGCCGTCGAGCATCGAGTACTGCGAGTGCACGTGCAGGTGAGCGAAGTCCGCCATCGGTCCTCCGCGGGTACCATGGCCGGGCCCCCGCGATCACGAAAGTGACAGAACTCACCGCGACGTCTGTCCCGGAGCTCCAGAGCAAACCCGTTGAATGAACGACGGTTCATTGCCTCCGTCGCGCCGGACCCCCGCGCAATGCCCGTGTGACATCCGTGTCCTGTCCGACAGCGGAACCATGCGAACCGCTTGAGCGCGATTTTTTCCGGTGGTACCTAAGCGACGCCTCGCGCTTCGCGCACACCCTTCGCCTCGCTCAACGAGCGCACCGTTCGAACAGGAGTTTCTCTTCATGACCAAGCGAATTCTCACCCTCGCGACTGCTGGCGCTCTCATCGGCCTCGTTGGCTGTGGCGGCCCGGTGAACAACCCCGACGGCGGCTCGCAGCCGGACAGCAGCACGCCGACCGACGGCGGCGGCGGCGGTGGCGGACAGACGTACACGTTCGTGATCAGCGCGCTCACGGTCGACATGACCCCCGCGGACTCGAACTCGCCGGTGGCAGGCTTCAACCTGGACAATCGCTTCTCGGTCAACAGCGAAGGCGAGCTGCCCGACACGCCCAACTCCTGCGACAAGCCCGACCAGCCCTCGATGCTCGACCAGAGCCAGAACTGCCCCATGGGCATGTGGATGAGCGCCACCGGCCAGTGCGGCTCGGCGACGGCTTCGTGCGCGCCCGGCGCGGGCTGCCGCGGCGGCGTCGACAACCAGCTCCCCGGCATCCTCGACGCGATCGAAGCCGCTGCGAGCGCTTCGTTTCCGATGGGCATCCGCTCGGAGCTGAGCTCGCAGATCAATCAGAACAAGATCTCGCTCATCGTCCGCATCACCGACGTCAACAGCCTCACCGACGACGACAGCGTCACGGTCAAGGTCTACAACGCGTACCCGACCTTCACGACCGGCTGCGACAACGTCGCGGGCGGCCGCGAGTACGCCATCGCCGCCGACTCGCTCAACACCGCGTCGGACATCGAGACCGCCAAGATCACCTTCCCCGGCCGCATCGTCGGCGGCCGCTTGCAGGTCACCGCGCCCGGCATGTTCCCCCTGCCGCTGCCCGAGATCATGGGCGCCCGCGTGAACCTCACGCTCACCAACGCCCAGCTCCGCGTCAACCTGACCGCGGCCGGCGGCACGGGCGGCAACCTCGGCGGCTCGTTCAACGGCAGCCAGCTGCTCACCACCATCCGCGCCCTCGCGCCGGACTTCGAGATGCAGGCCTCGACGATCATCGGCGGCTTCGTCGACATCGAAGAGATGGGCATCTGCCGCATGACCGCCGCGATGCCCCCGCGCTTCGGCGGCATCGGCGTCGGCCTCGGCTTCTCGCTCGTGCCCGCAACGACCGCCGCTGCGTCCGTCGCCGCGCGTGGCGCTGGCACCTGCGGCGCTTCGTCCGGCAGCGACGCCGGCGCGCCCCGCGGCTGATCGACACCTCCGCCGCGCTGCGCGCCTTCGCGTAGCATCCAACGCCCCGCTGGCCGGACTCTCCGCCGCGGGGCGTTCGCCATTTTTACACCCACAAATTCAACCCACACCATGAAGTGAGCGCAGCGTTGAGCGCCCTGTCTGCACTGATCGACGATCCCGAGACGCCCGTCGAGCGCGTCGCTTGCGCCATCGCTGCGGACTTCTACGCGGACCTCGCGTGGCCAGCGCTCGACGCCGCGCTCGACGCGTTGGCCGAGCCGCTGCGCGCGAGGATGCAGCGCCTCACCGACCCTCGGCAGCGCGCGAGCGCGCTCACGGCGCACTGCTACTCGACGCTCGGATTTCGCGGCGACGAAGAGCGCTACTACGACCCGCAAAACAGCTTCATCCACCGCGTGATCGAGCGGCGACGAGGCATCCCGATCACGCTCGCGGTGGTGCTCATCGCGGTGGGCGCGCGCGTGGGGGTACGCGTCGAGGGGGTGGGGTTTCCTGGGCATTTTCTCGGGCGAATCGGCGGCGACGACGGAGTGCTGGTGGACCCGTTCAACCGCGGCCAAACGCTGGACGCCGCCGCGCTCGAGCGACTCATCCGACGGTCGCTTGGCCCGCGCGCGAGCGTCACGCCGCAGCACCTCGTGGCTGTCGACAACCGAGCAATCGCGACGCGCATGCTCACCAACCTCGACGCGATCTACAGCTCGCGCGGAGAGCACGCGCACGCGATGCTCGTGTGCGATCGCCTCTTCGAGCTCGACGGGCGGCCCGAGCGGGTGCGCGACCGCGGGCTGCACGCGCTCGCGCTCGGGGCGAACGAGAGCGCGGCGAGCGACCTTCGGCGCTACGTCGAGCTCGCGCCGAACGCCAGCGACGCGCCGCGCATCCAGGCGGCGATCGAGCGCGCGAAGAGCGACGGGCGGCCGTTGAACTGAGCGGCTTCGGCGCCGGCGTCGCGAGCCGGGTGCCCAGCGCCACCCGCACGGTGTATCACCGTCGCGCGTGCGTCGCTCCGCGCTGATCACACTCGCTCTCTGCTCGCTCGTCGCTGCGCCCGCGCGCGCGCAAGAGCGCGAGGGAGCGACGGTGCGCGCAGACCCCGTGCGCGCCGCGCGACGCGACGTCGAGGACTCCACGCGCACAGGAACGGTGATCGACCTCACCGACCGCGGTCGCAACGCGCCGTCGCTCGCGCCGTTGCTCGACGAAGCGCCGTCGGTGCACCCGCGCTCGACCGGCGACGGGCTCGCGCCGGCGTTCGTCGCGATGCGCGGCGCGCCCTCGGCGCAGGTCACCGTGGCCGTCGACGGCGTCGTGCTCAACGACGCGTTCGCGCCGACCGTAGACCTCTCGCAGCTGCCTCCGTCAGCGTTTTCGCGGGCCGATGTGTACCGTGGCGCGGGCCCGCTCAGGCTCGGACTGCAGGGCGTCGGCGGCGTGATCGAGCTGCACACGCGCGACGCCACCGCGCGCGGAGAAGCCTGGGTCAGCGCTGGCGGCGGCTCGTTTGCGCAGCGGCGCGCGAGCGCGTTCGCGAGCGGAGGCAGGGTCGTCCGCGGGCTCGTCGCGCTCTCGTACCGCGGAACCAACGGCGACTTTCTCTTCTTCGACGACAACGCCACGCCGTCGTTCGCCGACGACGATCGACGCGATCGCGTCCGCGCCAACGCAGGCGGCGACGCGCTCGACGCCCTGCTGCGCGCGTGCGTCGGCGTCGTGTGCGTACAAGCGCTCGGAGATGCGCGATGGGCCGGCCAACCAGGCCCCGGTTCGCTGCAGTACCGACGGCCGTACATGGCGCAGGGGCGATGGCTCTCGCGGCTCTTCGCGGTGCTGCGACGAGGCTCGTTGCGGGTCGAGCCGTTCGCGTCTGTGCAGTGGCGGCGCGATTCGTTTGGCGATCCGCTGGGCGAGGTCTCTGCGGCGGGCGCAGCGAGCAGCGGGTTCGCGGTGGAGTCCGGCGCCAACGCCACGGTGCGCGAGGGCTCGCTCGTCGTCGAAGCAGTGCTGCGCGCGCGGTACGACCGCTACGAGACGAGCGACGGAGGAGCCTCGGTGGGCGCTGCGCGCGCCAACAGGACGAGCGTCCTCGCCGGGATCGAGTTTCGAGCGCAGCCCCTCTCGTCCCTAGAATTCAGCGGCGGAATGGGCTTCGACCTCGTCGACGATCGCCCCGAGCTCCGCGGAGCACCTCGCGCCCGTGCCCTCTCCTCGCCGCGCGTCGCGCTTCGATGGTCCCCCGCATCGTGGCTCGCTGTTCGCGCGGGCGCCTCGATCCTCGAGCGCGCTCCGTCGCTGATCGAGCTGTACGGCCTGGGTGAGTTCGTCCGCTCGAACTCGACGCTCGAAAACGAGAGCAGCGCCACGGTGGACGCGGCCGCGATCGCGACGCTCGCCTGGAGATCGGTCCGCGCGCGCATCGAAGTGGGCGGCTTCGCGCGCAGCGCCCAGCGCTTGATCGTGCTCACGCGAACGAGCGCGCTCGCGCTGAAGGCGTTCAACCTGCAGGGCGCAGACGTGCTCGGCGTCGAGTCCTCTGCGCGCGTCTCGATCGGCCCGTGGCTCTCGCTGACCGCGAGCTACGCGTACACCTACGGCGCGCAGCGAACGCCGGGCGTCACGAGCGGCCGACGCATCCCCAACATCCCCGAGCACGACGTGTACCTCCGCGCCGACGGCCGCTGGCGATGGCTGCGCGCGTCGATCGACGGCTCGGGCGTGAGCGGGATCTTCTTCGACAGCGCCAACCTGTATGAGTCGCCGGCGAGACTGCTGCTCGGAGCGTCGATCGGAGCGGAGATTCCCTTGGTTCGCGGGCTCTCGATCGACGTGCAGGGGACGAATCTGCTCGACGTGCGCGAGGGCTTGTCGCCTCGGCCCGGAGGTCGCTTCGAGCGGCTCGCGGTGTCGGACTTCGCGGGATTTCCATTGCCGTCGCGAGGGGTGTACCTCTCGTTGTCGTGGACCTCCGACGCACGCTGACGACCCTCACCGCGCTCGGCGCGCTCTCGTGCAGCGCGCCGCCAACACCACCGTCGGGCGAGTGTCCTTCGACCACTCCTCGCGCACGCGTGTGGGTCTCGACCAGCAACTACTTCAGCGGAGAGCTCTGCTCGCTCGCGACCGAGACAAGCTGCACGCGCAACGCGCTTGACACGGTGACAAGCGACACGGTCCTCGCGCGGCACGGCGAGCGCATCATCGCGATGGGCTACGTCCTCAACGGCAGCGACGAGATGATCGTGTTTCGCCCGGGCGAGCACGGCGCGCTCGTGCGCGAGGGCGGCGCCGAGAGCCCCCGCGCCCGCGAAGGCGAGTCGGCCAACGTGCGCGGCTACCTCGCGCTCGACGCGACGCGCGGGCTGTTCTCTCGCAACGACGGCTCGTCGCTCGGGGTGCTCGACGTCGAGACCCGTCGCGTCGTGGGACACGTCTCGCTCGACGCGCTCGCCAGGGGCGCGCCGCGCGCCGCTCCGTACGCGGTCGTCGCCGCCGCAGGCCGAGCCTTCGTCACGCTGCAGCGCTGGGACGCAGCGCGGCTCGACGCCCCGCGCGCAGGGGCGGTCGCGGTCGTCGACCCGAGCACGCTCACGCTGATCGACGCAGACCCAGCGACGCCCGCGGTGGACGCGATCGAGCTGCCCTTGGCGAACCCGTTCGGGCAAGTCGACGTGCGGGGGGACGTGATCTTGATTCCGTGTGCCGGGTCGCTGCGCACCGTCGGCGACGGCGCCGTGGTCGCCCTCGACGCGCGAACGATGCAGGTCACGCACACCTTCGCCGACGAGCGAGCGCTGCGAGGCAATCCCCTGCACGTCCTCTGGCTCGACGCCGATCGCGTGCTCATCGTGACCATCACCGAACCGGCGCCCAACGACGAGATGGCCGTCGCCGCCACGCGCTTGATCGAGTGGTCTCGCTCGCGCAACGCCGTCGCGCGGACGTGGCTCGAGGTGCCCGAGTACGCGCTCACCGCGCCGATCCTCGGCAACGACGGGCGCGTGTACATCGGCGACCGCGGCTCGGAGTCGGGCCGACCGTCGGGCATCGTCGTGTTCGACGCGCAGACCGGGCAGCGGATGAACACCGCGCCGATCGCCATGGGGCTTCCCCCGTACGCGCTGCTCGCCGCGCAGTGACGCTCAGCGCGAGAAGCGACCGAGGTTGACCCGCTCGTTGGCGAGCAGCGGCAGCCGAAGCGCGCGCACCTCGCGCTCGATGCACGCCGACAGCGGCGCCGTCGGAGCGCCTTCGAGCCGCACCGCTCCGACGCGGCCCTCGGCGTCGAAATCCACCACCGGCGCGATGCCCGACGTGTCTCCGCACGAGCTGTTGCGCTCGCACGCGTCGAAGCAGTGCCTCGCCCGCTGACCGAGCGCCCGCTGCACTGCGCGAAAACCCATCATCGCCTGCGGGGGAATCGTCGCGGCCGTCAGCGTCGTGCGCGCCGGACGCGCCGCGGGACGACGCACCGTCACCGTCCCGTGCGGCGCGCTCTCGTGCACGGCAGGCTCATGGGCGTTTGCGACGGCGTGGCTGCTCTGCGTCCACTGGATCTCAGCCTGCGCCGCGCGACGCGGGTCGAGCTCGAGCGTCCACTCGTCGCCGCCGCGACGCGCGCGCAATCGCACGGGGCGCGACACGCGCAGCACCCGCGCGCGGGCGCCGACGCTGTTGCCGTCGATCGAGAGCTCCGCTCCTTCGGGGATCGCAGGAAGCTCGACGGTCTCTCCGTCTTCGCTGAGCCCGAGCGCGCGATCGTCGATCACGGCGTCCGGCGTCTGCGCGAGCGGCGCTTCGGTGCGCTGGCCGTTTTTGTCCAAGACGAACTCGCTGCCGACCGAGAGCGCCGCAGGAGCGCCTCCGCGGTGCGCGACGTCGACGAGCCCCGAGAGCACGCGGACGCGCACCGAGTCGCCTTCGATCTTGGCGACGAAGGTCCCGCGCTTGGCGACCACCCGCCACTCGTGCGCGTCGAGCGAGAGCTTGGCAGAGCCCGCGCTCACGTCGATGCGCGCTTCTCCACGGACGAGCTCGGCGGTCGAGCCCGCGCTGTCCATGGACGCGATGCGCACGTCGGTCTCGCCCCGCGCGTCGAGCCGCTGCCCGCGCGCCGCGGCGATGAGCGCCCGCGACTGCGCAGAGCGACCTTGGAGGCGATCGCCCGAACGAACGCGGGACCGCGCCGTAAGCGAGCTGCGCTCGCCCGAAGCAGTGACGTGCTCGACGTCGCTCGTCGCCAGAAGGACGCGCGCCTCGCTCCACGGCGCGAGCGCTGGCAGCGGCGCTTCGCCTCCTCCTTGCGTGGCGGCGCGCTGCGCGACGGGCGGCGCGCTGCTCGAATGCGTGTGCGTGTTTTCAACGGATGGCTGCGCGCTCATCGCGCGCCAGGCGAGCAGCGCTCCTGCGGCGAGCGCGAGCGATGCGCCGCCGACGGCGTAGCGCGGGACGGCGACGGGCTTGCGGATGCGCCCGGCGCGGTAGTCTTCGGCGGTCTTGTCGGCGGCGGCTTGGACCATCGCGTCGACGCGAGCCCAGTCGAGGTCGGGCTGCGAGGTCTTGCGGACGCGCTGAACGAGCGCGGCGCCGGTCTTCAAGCGCACCGCGCGCACGCGACAGTCGTCGCAGCCGCGGGCGTGCTCGAGCGCGGCGCGATCGCCGTTGAAGAGCTCTTCGTCAGTCGGATGATTGTCAGTGGTCATCGTAGCCCTCAACGAGCGTCTTCGAGGCCGAGCTCACGTGCGATCGCGTCGAGCGCGGGGTCCTTGGCCATCGCCGCGTACACTTCGCGTCGCGCGTAGAAGAGCCGCGTGCGCACCGTGAGCACGGGCGCGCCGACCATCTCGGAGATCTCTGCGGCGGCGACGCCCTCGAGGTCGTGCAGCACGAACACGACGCGCTTCTTGTCGGAGATCTGATCGAGGATGGCGTAGAGGGCGCGGAGGCGCTCAGCGGTGGCTGCTCCCGCGGCGGGCGACGACTGCTCGGGCGCGGGCGGTTCGGGCGCGGTGCTGTCGCGGCCGAGCTGCGGGCGAGACTTCTGCGCGCGGAGGTACATGAGCGAGACGTTGACCGTCACGCGGTGCAGCCAGGTGCTGAAGCGCGACTCGGCGCGAAACGCGGCGAGCGAGCGAAACACCTGCACGAACACCTCTTGGACGACGTCTTCGAGGTCGGGCCGCGGCCCGATCATGCGCAGGACGAGCCGAGAGACGTCGCGCTTGTGCCGGGTGTACAGCTCTCGAAAGCCTGCGCTCTCGCCATTTTGCGCGCGCCGCACGTACGGGGGGATGCCCTCGTCAGCGGTCGCTTGGGGCGACGAGGAGGACGAGTGCAGCTGCGTGATGTTGGCGAGGGCGGGTGCGTGCATCGGCGAGCCTCCGTCCAGGGCCTGTGGCCGCGGGGGTCGAGCCTCGCTCGCAGCACCCTGGGCACCCTGGGGCGCGGCTTCGGGGGCCGCGGTATCTCCTGGGATGCGCGAGGGACCGCTCTCATTCATGGGCAGACGAGCGTTGTAGCACCGGCGGCGCGGCGCGCGGGTCGATCAACGACGGCGCGGCGACGGGGTGCGGGGATTTCTCTGTGATTTATCGTCTCGATCGGCGGCTGAGCGCCGAGTACACGTCCGCCGCCACGAGGCCCACCACGACCGTTGCCACCACGACTGTCATGGGTTCTCAGTTGCAACGACCTGCGCTTGACCAGCAAATTTTCGGGCACGAATGGCGATGAGGGCGCGGCTCGGGAGGGACTATGGGCGCGCGGCGCGGGCGTCGCGGGGCGGGGCAGCGCACACTGCGGCGATCGCGAGGCCGCGGGCGGCGAACGATACGGGGATCGCCAGCGGGTGATTCCGTTGTAGAAACCGCGGCGAGACCGATGGAGAAGCAGCATTGATCGTCGCGAAGGACCTCTGCAGGCGCTACGGAGCGCGGACCGCGGTCGACGGGATCTCCTTCGAGATCGCGCGCGGTCACATCGTTGGATTCTTGGGCCCAAACGGCGCGGGAAAGAGCACCACGCTGCGGATGATGGCGGGCTTTTTGCCGCCCTCCGAGGGGACGATCACGATCGACGGGCTCGACGTGCAAGAGGACTCGCTGGCGGCGCGGGCGAAGCTCGGGTACATGCCCGAGACCGTTCCGGTTTACCCAGAGCTGCGCGTCGAAGAGTTCTTGTCGTTTCGCGCAGAGCTGAAGGGGGTGCGGTCCACGGGGGGCGCGCGAAAGAAGGCGGTCGCTCGCGCGATGGAGCTCACGCGCTTGCAAGACCGCGCGAAGTGGCTCGTGGGCGAGCTGTCCAAGGGCTACAAGCAGCGCGTGGCGCTCGCGGACGCGATCGTCGCAAACCCGCCGGTGCTCATCCTCGACGAGCCCACGGCGAGCCTCGATCCCAACCAGATCATCGACGTGCGCGAGCTCATCAAATCCCTTGGAAACGAGCACACCATCGTCGTCTCGACGCACATCCTCCCCGAGGTCGAAGCGATGTGCTCGCGGGTGATCATCCTGACCAAGGGCCGCGTCGCGGCGCAGGGCACGATGGACGAGATTCGCGCGAGGCTTTCGTCGGACACGCGCGGGCTCACGCTGGTGTTTCGCGGAGAGCGCGCGGCGTTCGACACGGTCGCCGAGGGCGTCGACGGCGTGACGGTGCAGGAAGTCATCGCCGTCGAAGACGACGTGCGACGGGCGAAGATCGAGCTGGTCGACAGCGACAGCGGCGCTTCCGAGCGCGTCGAGCGGCTGGTGAACGCGTGCGTCGGCGCGAAGCTCGGCGTGCGCGAGGTGACGCTCGCGGCCAAGAGCCTCGAAGCCGTGTTTCGCGAGCTCACGACAGAGGACCGCGCCGCCGACGAGCCCAGCGCTGACAAGAGCGCTGACGCCGATCGCGCCGAGGAGAAGAACAAGTGAGAGCGACCTGGGCCATCTTCAAGCGCGAGCTGGCGGCGAGCTTCTACACCCCCCTCGCCTACGTCATCCTCGTCGTCTTCTTGCTGTGGAACGGCGGGACCTTCGTCCTCCTCCTCCAGCAGTTCGCCGCCAACCCCGAGATCAGCGGCACCCGCGGGCCGCTGCAGCTCTTGTTCGGCGGCTCGATCTTGTACTTCTTGCCCATCCTGCTTTTTTGCCCGGCGATCACGATGCGCTCGTTCGCTGAAGAGCGCAGAGCAGGCACCCTCGAGGCGCTCATGACCGCGCCGGTGCGCGACGTCGAAGTCGTGCTCGGCAAGTACTTCGCGGCGGTCACGGTCTACGCAGCGATCTGGGCGCCCACAGCGCTCTACGCGCTGGTGATCCGAAAGTTCGGGACCGTCGACTGGTGGACGCTCGCGTCGGCGTACCTCGGGACGATGCTGCTCGGCGCGGCGTTTATCGCGCTCGGCATCCTCGCGAGCGCCATGGCGCGCTCGCAAGTGACGGCGTTTATCATCGGCTTCGCGCTCACCAGCGGGCTGTTTCTGGCGGGGCTCGGCAAGTACGTGTTCGAGAGCGAGACGCAGCAGGCGTTGTTCTCGCACTTGAATCAATGGGAGCACATGGAGGAGTTCGCCGTGGGCGTCGTCGACACGCGGCGAGTGGTCTTCTACCTCTCGGTCGTCGCGCTCGCGCTCTTTCAAAGCGTCCGCGTGCTCGAAGCGCGCAAGGGAGTGCAGTGAGCCCCATGAGCGAAAAGAGCACCAACAGCCGCGTGCAAGGCGCGCTCACCACGCTCGCAGGCGGCCCCGCGTCGGCGCTGCTCGGGCTCGTGCTGTTCGGGATGGTCAACATCCTCGCGGCGCGGCACTACCGCCGCTTCGATTGGACGCGCGCGCAGCTCTTCACGCTGTCCGCGCGCTCGCAGCAGGTCGCGCGCAACGTGCGAGACCCCATCGAGATCGTGGTGTTGCTCGGCCGCGCAGAGCCGCAGTGGCGCGACGCGTTCGAGCTGGCCGAGCGCTACCGCGCGCTCAGCCCGAAGATCACCGTGAGGACGCTCGACCCTGACCGGCAGCGCGAGGCGTTCGTCGCGTTCTTGCAGCGCTACGGGCTTCGCGCGGGACGCTCGTCGCAGAGCGACATCGCCGCCGAGGCGGGCATCGTGATCGTGCGCGGAGACCGTCACCTCGAGATCCGCCGCGAGGACCTCGCGGCGCTCGGCGACGCCACGCGCGCAGGCGGCGGCGACGCGAGCGCAGCAGAGCGCATCGCCAACGCGAGGGTCACCGTCGAGCGCGCGATCTCGAGCGCGCTGGTGCAGATCGAGCGCGGAGATCGCCCCACGCTATGCGTCTCGACGGGGCACGACGAGGTTCCGTTGCAGGGCAGCGACGAGTCGATGCAGCTGTTCGCGCAAGAGCTCGCGCACGACAACATTCAGACGCGCCCCGTCGAGCTGCGCGGCACGGCGTCGGTGCCCTCGGACTGCGACGCGCTCATGATCGCCGGGCCGAGGCAGGCGTTCACCGAAGGCGAGGCCCGCTCGGTCGAGCGCTACGCGCGCGCCGGAGGAAACCTCTTGATCCTCCTCGATCCCTTCTTCGTTGATCGACACCACGCGCCCTCGGGCCTCGAGTCGGTCACGCGACTCGCGGGCATCGAGCCCTCGAGCTCGGTCGTCGTCGAAGCAGACCAGAGCAAGCTGCTCGAAGGCCTGCCGCCCATGGTCTTCACCGCTGGCGACTTCGGCGCTCACGAAATCGCCCGCAATTTTCGCGGAATCGACGCCGAGGTGCTCGTCCGCACCGCGCGCGCGCTGCGCGTGAGCAACGGCGCCACCACGCAGCCCGACTCGATCCTTCGCACCAGCACCAGCAGCTGGGGCGAGACCGGCGAGCTCGACGCCGTGCGCGACGGCGCGCTCCGCCGCGACCCGAGCGACATCGCGGGACCCATCGACATCGCCCTCGCAGGACGCGTCGCCGACGCGCGTCCTCGCGCTGGCCGCTCGGCGAGCGGTCGCATGGTGGTCTTCGGCTTCAGCTACCTCGCGACCAACGAAGCGATGGCCGCCGGCGCGCGCGCGCGCTTCGTCGACGCCGCGCTGCTGCAAGCCTCGGTCGGGTGGCTCGTCGAGCGCAACGACCTGATCGATGTCCCGCCCAAGCCCGCGAACTCTGCGGCGCTCATGGTGTCCGCCGAGACCGTGAAGCTGGTGCGGTGGTACGCGCTGGTGTTCGTTCCGCTCGCGGCGCTGCTCGTCGGCCTCGCGGTGCTGCGCGCCAGAAAGAGCGTGGAGTGACCGATGGCCAAGAGAGATCAGCTTCGCACCACCGGAGTGCTCGCGAGCCTCGTCGCCCTCGGCGCCGCCGCGCTCTGGTGGTCCAACCGTCAAGTGCCCGACATCGTCCGCGACGAGCGCCGCGCCCGCGTCTTCTCAGCGCTGCGACGGGATCAGATCCAGCGCGTCGAGGTCGACCGCGGCATCGAGCGCTTCACCTGCCGCAAGGACGGCGCGCGATGGATGGTCGAGCTCAACGGCGTCGCGACCGAAGCCGATGAGACCGAGGTCGAGCGCATGCTCACCGAGGCCGAGTACGCGCAGCCGACGCGCGCCCTCGGGCCGCTCGACGCCGCGCAGCGCAGGCAGTTCGGCCTCGACGCCCCGCGCGCACGGGTGATCCTTCACGAAGCAAACTCGAGCGTCTCGATGCGCTTCACCCTCGGCGCCGACGTCCGCGACGAGCGCGCGGTGTACGCCGAGTACGACGGCCGCGGCTTCGTCCTGGCCCGAAGCGTCGCCGACGCGTTTCTCGTGCGCGCGCGGGACCTTCGCTCGCGCAACATCGTCGAGGTCGAAGTCGACCGCGTCACGCGCATCGAGCTGCGCCGCGCAGAGTCCACGGTCGTCCTCGCGAAGCAGGGCTCGGTGTGGCGCCTCGAAGACAACGAGCGCGTCGGTCGCGCGGCGATCGAGTCGCTGCTCGGCGACCTGCGCGAGCTGCGCGCCACGCGCTTCGTCGAAGACAACGCCGACGACGCCGCGGTCGCCCGCTACGGCCTGGCCACCCCGCGCGCCACGATGACCGTCGCCCGCGCCGGCCGCCCATCACTGGTCATCCGCTACGGAGCGCCCTGCCCCGAGCACCCCGACGAGGTCGCCGCGCGCCGCGACGACTCGCGCGTGATCGCGTGCGTCGCTCGAACGTCCTTCGACAACGCCACGCGCCCGATCGAGCAGCTCCGCGACCCGCAGGTGCTCTTCGCGCGCGCAGACGAGGTCGAGCGCATCGTCCTGCACAGCCCCAGCGGAGAAGTGAGCGCGCGACGCAGCGCAGACTCGTGGAGGCTCGAAGGCGTGACGGGCGACGCCGACGCGGACAGCGTTCAACAGTGGCTCGACGCGCTCTCGGCGCTGCGCATCGAGTCGCGCCTGCCCGAGGCTGAAGCGGCCCCGCGTGGGCTAGCGCCAGCCACGAGCTGGATCGAGGTCACCCGCACCGGCGTCGAGGGCCGCGAGCGCCTCGAGGTCGGCGCGCGCGACGCAGATCACGTGTACGTTCGTCGCGAAGGAGAGCGCTCGGTGCTCGCGCTCTCGACGGCCTCCGAGACCACTCTCTTCGTGGACGCGGCGCGGTTTCGCGCGCAAGGGGTGATCCGCGACGTGGCCGACGAGCTGCGCGCGCTCGTCACCGAGAGCAGTGATTTTCGCGACGAAGTCACTCGTTCGGCCGGCCGTTGGTCGCTCTTGCACCCCTCGACGGGCGACGCCGATCCGCTGCTCATGCGCGCGATCGCCGAGCGCATCGCGTCGCTCGACGCGCAGCGCTGGGTCTCGCTCGCGCCGAGACCCGAGCACGGGCTCGATCGCCCGCGCGCGCGGCTCATCGCGCGCTTCGAGGGAGACGGAGCGCCGGTCGCCGACGCCGGAGCCGACGCCAGCGCCCGAGTTCGCGAGTACGAGATCGCGATTGGCGCCGCGGTCACCGGCGGCGGCGCGTACGCGCGGATCGTCGGGCGCGAAGGGGTCTTCGTGCTCGCGCAGTCCGCGATCGACGAGCTGTTGCAGCCGCACGTGGACCGCGAGGTGCTCGCGATCGAGCGCGATCAAGTGCAGCGCGTCGAGTGCCAACAGCGAGGGCAGCCGCGCTTCGTGCTGCGCCGCGAGGCGAGCGGCTGGCGCGTCGAGGGCGGAGGCAGCTTCGATCGCGCCAGGGTCGAAGCCCTGCTCGACGCCCTCGCGTCCGTGCGGGCGCCGCGGGTGTTCGGCTACGGGCCCGCGCCGGCCACGGCGTCGCTGGGCGAGCAGTCGATCGCGCTCACGCTGGGCGCAGGGGACGCGTCGACGCGAATCGTGCGCCTGGTGCTCGGAAGAGAGTTCGCAGGCGCGCCCTCTGGGGTCTACGCTCGCGTCGACGACACGGACGCGACATTGAGCGTCTCCGAGGAGGTCTCGCGTGCCATCCGAGCCTGCGCACCTTGAGCTGATCGGCCGCACTGTGGGCGGCAAATACCTGGTCCAACGGCTGATCGCCGAGGGGGGCATGGGCGCGGTCTTCGAGGCCACGCACGTGGACATCAAGCGGCGCGTGGCGCTCAAAGTGCTGCACCCCGACACGCTCGACGCTGAAGGCGCGAAGCGCTTTCTCAACGAAGCGCGCGCGGTCAACGAGGCGCGGCACCGCAACATCGTCGAGGTCAGCGACTACGGCAACGACGGCGAGCGAACGTATCTGGTGATGGAGTTTCTCGACGGCGCGACGCTGCGGGACTGGCGCGCGGCGCTGCCGGATCTCACGCCAGCGCAGGTGATTCGCGCGCTGATTCCCATCGGAAGAGCGCTGGCGTTCGCGCACCAGCGCGGGTTCGTGCACCGCGACGTCAAGCCCGAGAACATCGTGCTCGCGCGCGAAGAGGGCATGTCCGAGCCGACGCCGAAGCTCTTGGACTTTGGCGTCGCGAAGTTTCGACAGTCCCGCGAGCGGCTCACGCGCACGGGCGCGACGCTCGGGACGCCGATGTACATGGCCCCCGAGCAGATCGGCGCCTCGCGCGACGTGGGGCCCGAGGCCGATCAGTACGCGTTCGCGTGTGTGCTGTACGAATGCATCACGCGGTCGGCGCCCTTCACCGCCAAGACGCTGACGTCGCTGGCGCTCGCGAAGGCGACCACGGATCCGACGGACATCTGCGAGGTGCGACCGGACCTGTCGCGAGAGCTCGGCGCGACGATTTCGCGGGCGATTTCTCGGACGCCCGAGACGCGATGGCCGTCGATGGACGCGCTGTGCGACGCGCTCGAGCCGTTTGCGTCGAGCGATCCCATCGCGTGGGTGGGCGCGGGAGAGCGCAAGACCGTTCCTGCGTCGATCGCGCCGACCGAGGACGTCCCGCGAAAGATCATGGCAGCGATGCTGAGCGACAAGCCGCCAGCGCCGCCTGTGCCCATGGCCAACGCTCGCGAGGTCGAAGACGAGCCGCGTCCGGCGCAGCTGGATCTTCCGGCGAGCCGTCCGCCCTCTCGAGCGCCCGAGCCCAACCGCGACGACCCCACGAAGAAGATCGCCGTGGCGCGGGTCTCGCCCGCGTCGATCGCGACGATCGAGCCGCTCGGCGAACCAGCGCCCCCTCGCCCGTCCGCGACGCGGTCGGTGGTCGTGGTCGTCAGCGTCGCGGCGGTGGTCAGCGTCGTGCTGATCGCCGCGCTCTTGCTGCGGTGACCGTGGGTCAGCGACCCGCTGCGCGGCGCGCGGCGGGGTCGTCTGGGGACGGGGTGTCCGTCGTGTGGCTACGGTAGTTGACGAGCCCGCGCGAGTCCGCCTGGCCGTTGGCCGCGCGGCGCGTGAACTCACCGGTGACCGTCACCTGAGCGCCGCGGAAGAAATCCGTGGGGATCGTGGGCGGCGCCATCGCGCCGAGCTGCGCTCCGGGCTGCGGCGCCGCGGGGCGGCCGCTGCGGGCAGCGCGCTGCGCGTCCAGCACTTCGTACTGAAACTGCGCGTAGCCCGTGACCTGGATCCACTTCTCTTGATCCTGCTCGTTGGCGTTGTCCGCGAGGTACACGTGCGGGCGCTCTTCGTTGCAGTGATCGCGCTCGAGGCAGAGGCGCTGGGGGTTGGAGTTCGGCACGAACTCTTCGTGCACCTTCACGATGAAGCCGCGGAGCTGGACGCTCTTGGTCCAGTTTTTCGCGGCGAAATGGCGAATGCCATACACCGTGTAAATCTCGTTCGACCCCGACGGATGCGCCGGTGGCGGCGGAGGCAGCGTCGGAACAGCGGGGAGATTCGCGCGCCTCGCGTTCGCTCCCTCTTCGACCGTGATGTTGAGCTTGCTCTCGCCGCCGCAAGCGACAGCGAGCGCCGTCCCTGCAACGAGCCCCGAGAGGGCGAGCCATGTAGTCCGCATCGTGTGTGGTGCCTCCGCGACGAAAAGCGTTCGCGCGGGGCGGACCGTATCACGCGCACTTTTCGCGGCTCAACCCTCGAATACGGGCGAACGCCGATCGATCGCGCCGCGGGCGCTCGATCCCGCGCGAAGACTGAGTTTGACCGCGCTCGGTCGCGGTCACTACCCTTCGAACCGCTGCCTTCATGTTGTCGCCTCGTGGCCGTCGAATTCTGTTCGCGTTGGTGTCCGAGTACATCGCAAGCGGTGAGCCCGTCGCGTCGAGCGCCCTCGCGCGCGAAATGGAGCTGTCGAGCGCCTCGATCCGCGCCGTGCTCGCCGAGCTCGAAGGCCAGGGATTTCTGCACAAGCCCCACACGAGCGCCGGGCGCATCCCCACCGAGCGGGCGCTGCGGGTCTTCGTCGACGCGCTGCTCGCGGCGGTCGAGCTGCCCGCGGACCTGCGCAACAACATCGAAGCGCGGTTTCGTTCGATCGAACCCGGGCCCGAAGCGGCGCTGCGCGCCACGAGCAAGCTCCTCGCGGACGTCTCTGGCGTCGCCTCGATCGTGCTGTCGTCCCCGTCGTCCGAGCGCACGCTCCGAGAGCTCCGGTTCATTCATCTTCGTTCGACCGAGGTGCTCGCGGTGCTCGTCGGCAACGACGCCACGGTGCAGAACCGAGTCTTGCGCACAGAGCACGCGATCAACGCGTCGGACCTCGATCGAATCAACAACATGCTCACGCAGATCGTGACGGGCAGGACGCTCTACCAGGTGCGCACCGTGCTCGGCCAAGAGCTCGAGACCGAGCGCGCCCAAGCCGACGCCCGGCTGCGCCTCGCGCTCACCCTCGCAGACCGCGCGCTCGCTCACGCTGAAGAGCCCGCCGAGGTGCTCGTCGAAGGCGCCGCGCAGCTCATCCAGCGCCCCGAGTTCGCCGACATCGACCGCGCGCGCAGCGCGCTTCGAACGCTCGAAGACAAAGCCCTGCTCGTGCAGCTCATCGACCGCGCCATGGCCGCTCCCGGTATCCAAGTGCTGATCGGCTCGGAGGACGAGATCACCGGAGCCGGCGCGCTCACGGTCGTCGCCGCGCCCGTCGCGGGCGGCGCCATCGGCGTCATCGGCCCGACGCGCATCGATTATGGCTCGGTCGTGCCCGCCGTTCGGATCACCGCAGGCGTGCTCGAACGCATGCTCGACCCCAACGCCGACGACCATAATGAGTGATTTTTTGCGCGCGATTGGCGGCCCCAGGCCGGGGTGAAATCGACTACCGTTCGCGTCCCCTGCAAAGTGGAGGAGGCGATTCGAGATGTCATCCGCCGTTCAGTTTCAGACCCTGGTCGAGATCTACAAGCGCAGCGTGTCTCGCTACGCGAGCAACGAGCTGTTCGGAGAGAAGAAGGACGGGAAGTGGTCGTGGATGACCTACGGCCAGTTCGCGCAGATGACCGATGATCTGCGCGGCGGACTCGCGCAGCTCGGCGTCGGTCCGGCCGACAAGGTCGCCGTCATCTCCAACAACCGCGCAGAGTGGGCGATCGGCGCGTACGCCACGTACACCCTCGGCGGCGCGTACGTGCCCATGTACGAAGCGCAGCTCGAGAAGGACTGGGAGTACATCCTCAAGGACTGTGGAGCCAAAGTGCTCTTCGTCCCGGACGAGAAGTTCTCGGCCAAGATCGAGAAGATCCGGCCCAACCTTCCGGCGCTCGAGCACGTGATTCGCATCGCTGGCAGCGAGTCGGACAAGGACACGATGGCCTCGCTCCGCAAGCGCGGCGCCGAGACCCCCGCGCCCATCTATGAGCCCAAGGCCGAAGACCTCGGCGGCCTGATCTACACCTCGGGCACGACCGGCAACCCCAAAGGGGTCATGCTCTCGCACGCCAACATCGCGAAGAACGTCTCGAGCATGCACGCCATCTTTCCGATGGCCAGCGACGATCGATCGCTGTCGTTTCTGCCCTGGGCGCACTCGTTTGGGCAGGTCGTCGAGCTGCACGGGCTCTTCTCGATGGGCGCGTCGATGGGCATCGCCGAGGCCGTCGACAAGATCGTCGACAACTTGAGCGAGGTGCAGCCCACGCTGCTCTTCGCAGTTCCGCGCATCTTCAACCGCATCTATGACGGCCTGCAGAAGCGCATGGCCACCGAGGCCGGTTGGAAGCGCGCTCTCTTCTTCAAGGGCATCGAACTCGCCAAGCAGCGCCGCGAAGGCACGCTCGGCGGCTTCGGCCAGATCCAGCTCAACCTCATCGACAAGGTCGTCTTCGCCAAGGTGCGCTCGCGCTTCGGCGGTCGGCTCAAGTACGCGTTCTCGGGCTCGGCCGCGCTCAACAAGGACGTCGCCGAGTTCATCGATAACCTCGGGATCATGGTGTACGAGGGCTACGGTCTCACCGAGACGTCGCCCATTTTCACCGCGAATTACCCGGACAATCGCAAGATCGGCTCCGTCGGCAAAGCCGTCCCCGGCACGCGCGTCGAGATCGACCACAACAACAACCCCACCGATGACCCCAAGCAGGGCGAGATCATCTGCCACGGTCACAACGTGATGATGGGGTACTTCAACCTGCCCGAAGAGAACTCCAAGGTGTTCACCGACACCAAGGGCCTGCGCACGGGAGACCTCGGGTTCGTCGACAGCGACGGCTACCTGTTCATCACCGGCCGCGTGAAAGAGCAGTACAAGCTCGAGAACGGCAAGTACGTCGCCCCGGCGCCGCTCGAAGAGTCGCTCAAGCTCTCGCAGTACGTCGCCAACGTGATGGTTCACGGCGCGAACAAGCCGTTCAACATCGCCGTCATCGTCCCGGACATGGAGACGCTGAAGAAGTGGGCCGCTGAGAAGGGCATCCCCACCGATCCGCTGCCGGACCTGTTCAACCACGCTGACACGCAGGCGCTCTTCCGCGCGGAGATCAATCAGCAGCTCAAAGAGATCAAGGGCTACGAGCGCCCCCAGAAGTTCGTGCTCGTGCACGAAGACTTCACGACGGCCAACGACATGCTCTCGCAGACGCTGAAGCTCAAGCGACGCAACGTCGTCGCGAAGTACGGCAACGACATCGAGGACATCTACGTGCAGGCCGCCAAAGAGAACAAGCACAAGGACTGAGCCACGCACGCGGGGGGCGTTGGGGACGCCACGCTCGCAGGCGCGCTCGACGGGCTCACCCAAATCAGAGGGGGAATTCGCTGCTCGATCGTCGCTCGCTCAACGGGCGACGCCCCGCGCTGCGTGTGCGCGCGAGGCGTCGTGTCCCACGGTTGATGCGCGGCTGCCTCCCCCGCAGCGCGCGAGGCGCGGTCAGTCGTCGGAGAACAGACGGTCGAGCTCGGCGCGGGTGAGCACGCCAGAGACCTTCTCGTCTTGCTCTTGGCCGAGCACGTTCTCGACGAGCTCGCGCTTCTTCGCGCTGAGCTCGAGGATCTTCTCTTCGATCGTCCCGCGCGCGACGAAGCGATACGCGGTCACGACCTTGGTCTGCCCGATGCGGTGCGCGCGGTCGGTGGCCTGGTCTTCGACGGCCGGGTTCCACCACGGGTCGAAGTGAACGACCGTGTCGGCTCCCGTGAGGTTGAGCCCGGTCCCGCCGGCCTTCAACGAGATCAAGAAGACAGGAACCTTCTCGTCCTTGTTGAAGCGATCGACGCGCGCCTGGCGCTCTTTGGTGTCTCCGTCGATGTATTCGTACGCCACGCCGTCGGCGTCGAGCGCGGCCTTGATGAGCTGCAGCATCGAGACGAACTGCGAGAACACCAGCGTTCGGTGCCCGCCCTGCTGCGCTTCGTTGATGAGCTCTCGCAGCGCGACGAGCTTGCCAGAGGTCTCGTCGGTGAAGGGCCCCGAGATCCCGAGCAAGCGCGGATCGCACGCGGCCTGACGCAAGCGGGTGAGCCCCGCGAGAATTTGCAGCTGCGAGCGCCCGAGGCCGTTCGCTTCGACCTCGCCCATGATCGTGTCGCGCACGCTCTTGAGCACGGTCTTGTAGACCACGGCCTGCTCGGGAGACATCTCGCAGAGACGCTCGGTGATGATCTTCTCGGGGAGGTCTTGAGCGACCTCGTTCTTCGTGCGGCGCATGACGAACGGGTGGATCGTCGAGCGCAGCCGGCGAGCCGCGTCCTCGTCGCCGCGGTCGATCGGGCGCGCGTAGCGCTCTTCGAACTGCGCGAGCGGCGGGAGCAGCCCTGGAGAGACGAAATCGAAGATCGACCAGATCTCGCTGAGGCGGTTCTCGATCGGCGTCCCCGTGAGGGCGAGGCGGCGCTTGCCCTTGATGTTCTTCGCGGCGCGCGCGGTGGCGCTCGTCGGGTTCTTGATGGACTGCGCCTCGTCGAGGATCACGTAGCCCCAGTCGATCGACGAGAGAAACTCCTCGTCGCGACGCAAGAGCGCGTACGACGTCACGACGACGTCGGCCCGGTCGATCTCGCTCTTGTACTGCGCGCGGTCCGAGCCGGTCCACGCGATGGCCCGAAGCGCCGGCGCAAACTTCTGCACCTCGCGCACCCAGTTCGGAACGACCGACGTCGGCGCCACCACCAACGCCAGCGGCCCGCCCTGCTCGAGCGGCTTCGCCATCGGCCCGAGGATGGGACCCGCGACGTCGTCAGCGCCCTTCTTGGCGCCCTTCTTGGCAGCCTTCTTGGCGCCCTTCTTGGCGCTCGCGGGCTCGTCGTCGTCGTCGTCGACCGAGGCCTCTTTCGCGGCCGCAGCGGCCTTCTTCGAGCCCTTCTTGGCCTTCGAGCGCGGCGCCTCGTCGCCCTCTTCAACGAGCGGCTCGCTCAAGCGCTTGACCCACAAGAGCAGCGCGATTGCTTGGAGGGTCTTTCCGAGACCCATGTCGTCGGCGAGGATTCCGCCGGTACCAGTGCGATAGAGGTACGCCAGCCACGAGAAGCCGTCGTGCTGGTAGGGGCGCATCGTGGCGTCGAGGTCCTTCGGGAGCTCGATCGTCTCGACCTTGTGCTCGCCGAGGGCCGCGAAGAAATCCTTCGTGCTCTTGGCCACGTCCGCGCGCTGTCCGAGCTGCGACAGCAAGTCCTGCACGCGGCCCGCTTGCGAGAGCGGGAGCTGGCCTTTGCCGTTTTGATAGATCTCTTGCAGGCGAGAGAGCACCTCTTGCACCTGCAGACCTTCGATGCGGGCGTACGTCCCGTCCTCGAGCCGCACGAGCTTGTGTCCCATCTCGAGGGCGCGGCGAAGGTCTTCTTCCGCCGCCTTGCTGCCCTCCGAGCCGAACTCGACGTCGACCGAGAGCCAGTCCACGCCGGACGAGACGCGCGCCCGCGGCGTGACGGGAGCGCTGCGGACCTTCACGCTCGCCATGTGCTCGGGGACGTACTTCTCCCACTCGCGCGGCAGGCTCGGGACGCACTCGCTCCAGAACTTCACCGCGCGGTCTTCGGTCGCTTGAAACGCCCGAAAATCATCGGTCACTTCGAGCCCGCCATCGAGCAGCATGTTGACCGCGAGCCGCTCGGCGCCCACGTCGCGACGCAGGCATTTGGGCCGCAGCCCGGAGCTCTCGAGGATCACCAACGGCGGCGGGAGCTCGACCGGAGGAACCACGAACTCGTGCTCGCCGTACTTCACGTCGAGCGTTCCGACGACGCGCGTGAGGTCGCCGGCCGCGCGCATGACGAACTTCGGCGCCACGTCGATCTCGTCGACGATCGCGCGGATGTCCGGCAGCGGCGCGTTGAGCGCGAGCGAGACCTTCGGCAGGTGTTCGCTGAGCAGCCGAGCGACGTCGCTCGTGGGGTGCGTGACCGCGGGGGTCTTGAGCAAGCGCTCGAGCCACGTGGACGTGACGTGGTCGGCGAGCGGTCGCGCGACGCCCTGAATCGGGTCGAGGTGCCAGCCCGGATCGCCCTCGAGCCAGAGGCCCTGGTTGAGGTTGAACCGCCGCGCGTCGCCGGATTTGCGCTCGAACACGATGCGCACGCGGACGTGCGAGGGCGGGACCATCTCGAGCTCGATCCTCGGGACGAGCGGCTCGTCGAGATAGCGGAGCTCCATGAGCATCGGCTCGACGAGGACCCTTCGGCCGCGAAGCTTGGCGACGAGGTCCGCCGCGTCTTCGCCGCGCGCTTCGACCTGCGCGCCGCGGGCGCCCTTCGGATGCAAGCGCGAGAGCAAGCGCAGGATCGGGCGGTGCACGCTCGGAAGCGCGCCGAGCTGATCGAGCGCGTCCGCGGGGGCGATGGCGGTGCGCGACTCGGCGAGGTACGGCGTGATCGCGAGCGAGTTGGAGCGGACGTGAATGCGGTACTCGACCTCGGGCGCCTTGCGTGGATCGTTGCTGGCGACCCACGCTCCGAAGCCGCGGGGCTGCTCGTTCTGCGCGCTGGCCGACGCCGAGACCGACTGCACCGTGGACATGCCGCCCGCGGAGACGACGCGCGGGCCCGAGCGGTCCATCACGACCACTTCGCGCGCAGAGCCGCCGCCGTTGTCGTCGCGGCGACGCTGTCCCTTGGCGTCTCGGCGGTCGTGGCGGTCTCGATCGCCGCGGTCTCGGTCGCCGCGGTCCCGGTCGCGATCACGCGCGTGCTCGGCGGGCTTGGGCTTCGGCGGACGAGGCGCGGCCGGCGTCGGCGCTGCGTTGGCGCTCGGCGACGCGGGAGCGCCGGACTCTCCGTCGACGGCATCACCGCCCGCTTGCTGCGAGCGCGGCGGGCGAACCTTGTCGCGAAGCGCGACCAACAGCGCAGCCACGTGCTTGCAGTGCCGATCGGCGCCGCGCCACGCGGGGCAGGTGCAGTTGCTGGTCAGTCCTCCCTCGTCCGAGAGGTTGACCTTCACGTCGTAGGGGTCGCTCGCTCGGCCGTGCACGCGGCCCGAGGCTTCGCTACCTGCGACGGCGAGCGCGTGCACGCAGGATTGCCTCGCGTACACACGGCCTCGAAGGTAGGCGTTGGCGCCGACGAGGCGAGCCAACGCGCGATCACTGAGACGAGCCACCGCCTGAATGACAGGGCTCTGCACGTCCACAGCAGCTTCCGTAGTCAACACTGCACTCCATGATGCGTCGACGGGACACAACGCCACGACACAGATGGGCTCTCGGACCCTGTTGGTCACCGCGATGATTCTGCGGTGGGGGAATTCGTGACCAACGTTGGACGGATCGAGAGAGACGCTGCGTCGCTCCGTCAGTGGGGGCTGAGCGTCGGGCTCGGAAAAACCAATAGCCCGATGGCCAACCCCCCCATCACGTCTCTGACGGCGAACGCCTTTCTAGCACACAACCGACGGGGCTCGTCCAGCGCGCGGCGCGACGAAAATCAACGAGCCTCGGGCGCAGTCGCAACGCACGAGCAACGTGTGAGCACCGCCGTGATAGCATCGCCGCCCCGTGCGATACTGGCTGCTTCGGGCAGCGGTCGTGACGATCTTCGCGGCGCCTTCGGGCTGCGCGACGACGCACCTGCTGCAACCGGTCGGAAAAGACAACGTTCGAATCAACACGTCCCTCGGAGGGCCGATCTTGCGTCGACCCGTTCCGATCCCGGCGCCGATCGTGACGGTCAACGCTGCGTACGGGCTCGAAGACGACATCGATGTGCACGCGGGCGTTCAACCGCTGGCGTTGGCGTTTAGTCCCGGCGAGGGCTCGGTCCCCATCCTCGGCATCACCGGCGGCGCCGTGTGGCACCCGATCGCGCGCGCGCGGCACGCCCTCGCGATCGGCGGCGAGCTGCAGGCGCTCGGCAACCGACGGGACGCCGTGGTCTTCGCCGACGCGTGGATCGGCGGTTCGGGCCGGCCCACGCGCTGGCTCTTGCTCGGCGGCGGCGTGCACAATCTCTTTCGCATCGGCTCGTCCGATCGCGAGCTCGACGCGCGGCCGTTCTGGACGCCCACCCTCTTCGGCCTCGCGCAGTTCTCGCCCTCGCAGCGCTTCTCGATCGACCTCGAAGTGCGCTGGTACGCGTTCAGCCAGAACGCAGGGCTCGTCACGGTCGACTGGCTTTCTCCAGGCGGAATCGGCGTCATCGGCGCGATGCTCGGCTTCAACGTCAACTTCGGGCAGGGTGTGCGATGAAGCGCTCGAGCATCGCGTGGTGCGCGCTCGTCGCGACCGCCCTCTCGTCGTGCATCTCGCTCGACGCGTTCTTCTTCAACGCGACGAGGATCCCCGAGGGCCAGCAGTACACGCTCTCGTCGTACCCGGACGGCTTCCCCGAAGCGCAGAAGATCCCCGCGGATCGCCTCGAGCGCCTCGAGCTCACCGCGTCCGACGGCAGCAAGGTGTTCGCCGCGTTCGCCAGGCACCCCGACGCAGCCACCCGCGCCACGGTGCTCTACCACCACGGCAACGCGAGCAACATCGACGGCTATCTCTCTCGCGTCGCGACGCTCTTCAACCTCGGCGTCAACGTCCTCGTCTACGACTACCCAGGCTACGGCCGCACCCCCGGATCGCCCAGCGAAGAGGGCGTCTATCGCTCTGCGCGCGCCGCGTTTCACTACCTGCACTCGACCGCCTCGGGCGTCGACACGACGCGAATCTTTCATTACGGCTACTCGCTCGGCGGCGCGGCGGCCACGCAGCTGGCGTGGGAGTCGCTCAGCGCAGGGCTCATCCTCGAGGCGACGTTCACCAGCGTGATGGCGCTCGCCGCGGACTCGAGCCTGGTCATCCCGTCATCGTTCTTGATGACCAACCGCTTCGACAACAAGAGCAAGATCCGCCTGGCATCACAGCGCGCAGCGCGCGGTGTGCTCATCGTGCACGGGACCGCTGACGATTTCGTGCAGACGAAGTACGGCCGAGAGCTCTGGGAGACCATCTGCCGCGAGCCGGTGGCCAACCGCTCGTCGCTCGTGCTGATCGCTGGCGCAGACCACGGTCACGCTTCGTGCGCGAACCAGGACGACCAGCCGTGCATGCCGCCGCAAGCAGGCTCGCTGTACGTCGATCAAGTGCGCGCGTTCATCGAGAGCCGGCCTGTGTCGGGCGCGTCGCAGCGCGTGTGCGCCGAGCTGCCAGCGCCCGCTATGCGCTGAGAAATCGCTGCGCGATCAGGTAGCGGCACCAGCGCTCGACGCTCTGCTCGAGCGGCGGATGCTCGATGCCCATCGCGCGCGCGTGCTCGTCGGCTTCGCTCGTGTCGTACTGGTCGTCGGTGATGAACGCGAGGCTCTCTCGGTCGATCCCCGAGAGCCACTGCGGCAGCGCCGCCACGAGCGACACGGGGAGCGAGAACTTCGGCGCGCGCACGCCGCAGTGCTGCGCCAGCATCGCGACGAGCTCGGGAAGCATGGGCGTTCGCTGATCGAGCACCGTGAGGTCTTGTCCAACGGTCCGCTCGTTGTCGATCACCGTCGCGAGCACCCGCGCCAGATGATCCACGGTCACCACCGGAACAAACGTCTTCGCCCCGCCCACCATCGCCGGCATTCGTCCCCGGTGCAGCATCGCCACGGTCGCCGTGAGCCCGGTGCGCTGCGTGGTCTCTCCCGTGCGCGAGTCTCCGATCACCGTCGAGGGGTGCACCGCGGTCCAGCGCAGCCCGCGCTCAGCAGCGAAGCGTCGAAACGCCCAATATCCTTCGTGCTTGGACACCTCGTACGCGCCGCGTCCGCGGTAGATCGCTGCGCGCGCTCGATCGCTGATCGGTCGCTCGAACGCCCGCATCGCAGGCTCGGGCCGAGTCATTCGATAGCCGCCGAGCAGCACGAAGCGCTGCAACGACCGCTGCTCGCTCGCCCACCGCGCGACCTCGAGCAGCCCCTGCACGTTGGCCGCCCGCGCCTGCTCGACGCCCGCGCCGAACTCGAACCGCGCCGCGAGGTGATAGACCGCCCGAACGCCCGTGAGGGGCGCGGTCAGTCCGAGTCCGGGCCGCTCGATCTCGCCCTCGACCACGCGCAGCAGCCGAGCGTCTCCGCCGTGCGCGCTGACAAACGAGCGCAGCTCTGCCTCGCGCTCGGCCGCGCGCCGGACCATCGCCACCACGGAGCGCCCTCGCCCCGTCAGCTCGCACAAGAGCCAGCGTCCGATGAAGCCATTTGCGCCCGTCACGAGAACTTCGCCGTCGTTCATGGAGCCCAGCATGCGGCGCGAGCGCCCATGAACAAACGGGTGCTGTACTCATAGATGTCATGAACAGCGTTGATGCCATCAACCTCAACCTCTTGCCCGCGTTGGTCCTGTTGCTCGACGAGAAGAGCGTGACCGGCGCGGCGCGAAGGGCGGGCGTGACCCAGTCGGCGATGAGCCACTCGCTCGCGCGGCTGCGCGAGGCGCTCGGCGACCGGCTGCTCGTCAACGCGGGTCGAGCGTGGGTGCTCACGCCCCGCGCGAAGCTGCTCGCAGAGCGAGTTCCGTCGCTGCTCGGCCAGCTGACAAACAGCCTTCGGCCGCGCGCGCCGTTCGACCCAACGACGGCGGAGCGCACGTTTCGCATCGCGACGTTCGACTTCTTCGAGTTCACGGCGCTGCCGGATTTGCTGGCGGTTCTCAGCGCAGGCGCGCCGAACGTTCGGCTCGAGGTGCTTCGCTTCGGCCCTCGCTCGCTCGCCGAGGTGACCGCTGGTGACGTCGATCTCGCGCTGGTCGCAGCCAACATGGCCGCGCCGATGGCAGGGCTCTGCCAACGCTCGCTCGGATCGGACCCCTTCTGCGTGATCGCGCGCGAAGGGCACCCCGCGCTGCGCAAGAAGCTCTCGCTCGATGCGTACCTCTCGCTCGGCCACGTGCTGGTGAGCTTGGAGTCCAAGCGCGACGGCGTCGTGGACCGGGCGCTGGCCGCGCGCGATCTCGCGCGCACGGTGGCGCTGCGCGTGCAGCACTTCTCGTCGGCGGCGCTGGCCGTCGCGCACTCGGACCTCGTGTGCACCCTCACCCGCAGCGTGGCCGAGCGGGCGCGCGCGATGCTCGATCTGCAGGTGTTCGAGCCGCCGATCGCGCTCCCCGACGCGAAGGTCGTGGCGCTGTGGTCGAAGTCGCTCGACGCGGACCCCGCGCACCAGTGGCTGCGCGCGACGGTCGCCGGGCTGCGAGCTACCCGCGATTCGCCTGCGAAAACGCCAGCGAAGACACCTCAGCGTCGTCGTCGATGACGAAGTACCAGATCGCGAACGCGGCGACTCCGACGAAGAGCGAGACCGCGAGCGCGAGGGCGACGAGCCAGCCTCGCCCGCCCTTCTTGACGGGCAACGGCGCGGGACGCGCGTGCACGGCGACCGCCGGCGGCGCAGGCTGCTGGGCGCTGACCTGCATCGCAGCGGGCGCAGGAGCAAACGCGAACGGCGAGGGCTGCGGCGCGGCGATCGGCGCAGCGCCCATCGGCGGGAGCGCGAGGTGCGCGAGCAGGGGCGCCTTGGGGTCCTCGGGCATCGCGCTGCCGGGGTTGGTCGGAGGCAATCCAGCGGTCGGCGACGGCGAGGGAGCGCTCGATCGCGTGGGTCCGACGGGGATCTCTGCGATCGTGTACGGCGCATCGACGGTGGCGCTCGGGCGCGCGGCGACGGTCGACGACGCTTCGGGCGGAGGTTTGGACGGCGAATATGCGGCCACCAGCAGGGCAGCGCGCATCTCTGCGGCGTTGGCGAAGCGGGCGTCACGCTCGCGCGCCATCGCGCGATCGATCACCGCGACGAGCGACGGCGGAACCCCAGCCACGAGCTGCGTGAGCGGCGTCGGCGGCCCCGACAAGATCGCGGCGATGACATCAACGTATCCGAGGTCCGCGTACGGCGGCCGTCCCGTGAGGCAGGCGTACGCGATGGCGCCGACCGCGTAGAGGTCCGCGCGCGCGTCGAGGTCGGCCACGCCGCGCGCTTGCTCGGGGGCCATGAACCGCGGAGTGCCCACCACGACGCCAGCGGCCGTGGTCGCGGCGCGTCGCCCTTCGCGCACCCGCGAGACGCCGAAGTCCAAGATCTTCACGACCTCTTCGCCGTCTTCGTTGCGCGAGACGAAGAGGTTGGCCGGCTTCAAGTCTCGGTGAACGATCGATCGCGCGTGCACCGACGAGAGCGCGTCGAGCACCGGCGCGAGCAGCGCGATGGTGATCGTGGGAGAGAGCGTCTTCTCTCGGCGAATGCGGGCCTCGAGCGACTCGCCTTCGAGCAGCTCCATCACGATGTACGCGCCGACGTGGGGATCGACGCCGAAATCGAGGACCTCGACGACGCCCTTGCGCGCGACGGACGCGGCTGCGACCGCCTCTTGCTCGAACCGGCGCGCGGCTTCGGCCTCGTGCTTGTCCTCGGGCGGCATGAGCTTGATCGCCACCATGCGGCCGAGCTTGGTGTGGCGCGCGGCGAAGACGGCGCCCATCGCTCCCTCGCCGAGCAAGCGCTCGATGCGATAGCGATCTGCGACGACGACGCCGACGCGCTCGACGGCCCACGGGCTCGGTTCACTCACGACGACCGAGTGCGTACACGATTCACGGGGCGTCGCACAAACCCGCAGCGCGACCGCAGTGGGGATTACTCGTCGAGCGCGTCGGTCGTCTCGTCGTCGGGCGCTGGCGCGTCGAGGACGACCGCGAGCGCCTTGCGGACGGCGTCTCCCGAAAAGCCCTGTCGCGCGAGAAACGCCCAGAGCTTTCGGCGACGGTCCGCGGGCTCTTCGCGCGAGAGCGAGCGGAGCTTCTTTCGTGCGGCGCGCTCGCACAGGGCCTTTTCGTCTTCGCCGCGCTCATCGAGGGCCTCCGCGACGACGACCGCGGCCGTCGAGCGGTCGATTCCTTTGTGGGCGAGCTCCATCGCGGCGCGGCGCGACGAGCGGCCCTTGGCCACGGACGAGCGCGCCTTGGCCGCGGCGTACGCGCGGTCGTCGAGAAACTTCTGCTCGATGAGCCGCGCGATCACCCTGTCGATGATCGCAGCCTCTTCGCCCTTGTCGAGCAGCTTCTTGCGCAGGTCTTTGGCGAGCCGCGCGCGCGCGGCGAGCATCGAGAGCGCGCGCGAATAAACGCGCCTGTACCCGTCGTCGTCGGCCATCTCGAGCGGCCTCGGCGTAGCGCATCGCGTGTGCGAACGCCACAGAAGCCCGCGCGCCGTGCGAGCGAGCGGCAAAGGTGGTAGCGCTAGAGCACCACCGATGCCCTGCGGAATGAACCTCGAACTCGGCTGGGAGGGACTCGGCCGAATCGTCCGAAGCAAAGATCGCTCGCAAGACGTGAGCGCTCAGGACGAGATCCACGTGGACGTGAAGCTCTTGCCAGTGCTTCCAGAGGACCAGATGCGGGACATCCTGCGTCGCGTGCTCGAAGCGGACGGATGGAGCAAGCGAGAGGACGGCTCGCTCACGAAGAACATCGACGGCGTCGTCGCGCAGCTCGAGCCCGACGGGACCAAAGTGGTCCTTCGCGCGGTCGAGAAGAAGACCGTGACGGTCTCCGAGCGCCGCGGGTTCGACAAGGACACCAGCGACGAAGAGATCGACAAGCAGCTCGACGAGGGCCTGAGCGACCAGCTCAAGCGCGCGACGAAGGCCGAAGAAGACGCGCTCACGCGGGCCGCCGTCGCGAAGCTGCTCGGCGCCGAGCCCAGCCTGCGCGAGCAGCTGCAGACCGCCCTCAACAAGGTGTATCGCGAGGCGCTCGAGCAGCGCGCCAAGCAGCTCGGCCAGGTCGAGTGGGTCAAAGAGCAGGGAGACCCCGGCGGAAACTACGAAGTGACCCTGGTCGTCAAAGCTTGAGAGGTCCCGACGATGAAACAAGCACGATCCGACGAGCGCCGAGTCACCATGCGCTACCGCTTCGATCGACAGACGGGGCGCACGACGCTCACGCTCGACGTCGAGGTTCCCGAGGACGAGATGCCCCACGAGCATCGCCAGGACCTCAAAGAGATGGCTGAAGAAATCCTCGGCGTTCCGCTCGGAGCGCTGGGCGAAAACGTCGAGGTTCAGCTCAAGCGCGCGGGCAAGGCCCACGACCATCCGCACGATCACGATCACGACCACGAGCACGACCACGAGCGCCAAGAGAACGCGCCCGCGCGCCCGGCGGTGAAGACGTGACCGCGATGCTCCCGTGGGCAGCCACCGTGCTGTGCGCGATCTTCGTCGCGCTGCACATCGCCAGCGAGCACCAGGGACAGAAGGCCCTCGCGGCGATCACGAAGGTCATGGCCAGCGCGTCGTTTCTGGCGATCGCGTGGTTCGTGAGCGCGGGCGCCTCGCTGTACGCCAAGGTCGTCCTGGGCGCGCTCGCGTTCTGCGCGGTCGGAGACGTCCTGTTGCTCTCGCGCGCGACGCCCGCGTTCTTGGGCGGGCTCGTGAGCTTTCTGCTCGGGCACGTCGCGCTCGCCGTCGCGTTTGCGTCGCTCGGGCTCGCCCGCGGGTGGCTGCCGAGCGCGCTCTTCGTCCTCGCGGCGGTCGGCGCGGCGGTGATCCGCTGGCTGCTGCCGCACGTCGAGAAGCCCATGAAGCTGCCCGTCCTCGCGTATTGCACGGCCATCTCGGTGATGGTCGCGATCGCGTTCGGCGCCTTCGGCCACGGCGCGCAGTGGATCGTCCCCGCCGGAGCCGTGCTCTTCTACCTCTCGGACCTCTCGGTGGCGCGCGACCGCTTCGTGAAGCCCGCGTTCGTCAATCGTCTCTGGGGATTGCCGCTCTACTACGCGAGCACGGTGTTGCTCGCGTGGTCCGCCCGCGTCTCGTGACGATTGCGGTGTAAGCGCTCAGGGGGGCTGGGCGTTCTCGACCTCGCACGCGCCGAAGATCACGAAGATCTTTCTGCTGCGTGGCCCGTCGCAGCGAAGAGCCCCGCACCTCCCGCGGGCGCTTCGAGAGAGCCCAAAGGTCCCAAACCCATGAAGCGTTGGTCCGTTCGCAGAGCCCTCGTCGGCGTCGTCGCGATCACTGTCTCGATCGCTGCGCGCCACGCGGATGCCCAGGTTGTTCAGGGCGCCGCCGCCCCGGTGATGGTTCGCGTCGACGACATCGTCGCGCAGCCGAGCTACCGCGCCGCGCCGCGCCAGTGGCGGCCCGTGCAAACGACGGCGATGGCGTGGCGCAACTACCTGGCCGGGCAGCGCAGGACGCAGATCGCCAGGCTGGCGGCGTACTCGCAGGCGGGGATGTTTCCCACCAATCGCGTGCAGCCCGGCAGGCTGAACATCTTCGTCGATCCGAGCGGAAGGCTCTGCGCCGTCGCGAATTTGCTGTCGCTCTCGGGGCACCGTCCGCTGGTCGACCGTGTCGCGCAGAGCAACAATTTCGTTCGCTTCGCGGACCTCTCGACGGGGCCGCTCGTGGATTGGTCGCTCTCGAGCGGGCTGACGCGGGAAGAGATCATTCGGATCCAAGAGCCGTACGAGGGCATTCCGCAGGGACTTCCGGCGAACATCGAGTGGCAGGCACAGCAGAGCGAGCGCGGTCGTCTGCAATCGCACCTCGCGCAGGTGCTCGGCGAGCTCGAAGCCAACTTCGAGGCGTCTGTGCAAATCGCCGTCGCTCGGCTCGGCGCGCACGTGTTCGAAGCGCCGCACGACCTCGGGTGGGACGAGCCCGCGCCGGTGCAGCCCGTGGTGCAGCCGTACGTGCAGCCTGTGGTCTATCCGCAGCCGTACGTGCAGCCCGTAGTGTATCCGCAGCCGTACGTGCAGCCCGTGGTCGTCTACCCCGAGCCGGTCCTGCGGCCCGTGCGGGTCAACGCGTACACGCAGCCCGTGATCTATCCCACGCCGCAGCCGGTGATGGTGCAGCCGGTCGTCACGCAGCCGATCCAAGTGCACGTCAATGTGAGCGTTCAGGCGAACCCGACCGCGGCGTACTGACGCTGCGCACGGTCCTGGTTTCGACGGTTCGCGCTCACTGTCAGAGCGCGGCGCGGGTACCCTCTCGTGCGCACACGAAATCGAGCGCACGCCAGCGCTCGTTCGCGCGCAGGAGGACACACTCGCGATGGGCTTTTTGATCAACCGCGCCGACGGATCGAGCCGCAAGGTCTCTGGCTACCGCTACGCCGCCCCCCGTCCTGGAACGAAGATGTGGACCGGCGCCGCCGCCAGCGCGCAGACGCGCCTCCCGCGCCGCGTCGACCTTCGCGAGTACCTCACCGAGGTCGAGAACCAAGAGGGCACCAACTCGTGCGCGGCCAACGCCGTCGCTGGCGCCTACGAGTACCTGGTCAAGCGCCACCTCGGCGAAGAGGCTTACGACGTAAGCCGCCTTTTTATCTACTACAACGGCCGCGCCGTCGACGGCTGCGAGAACGAAGACGAAGGCTCGGTCATCGGCTCGCTCATCGAGAGCTTGAAAGAGCACGGCGCGTGCTCGGAAGAGACCTGGCCCTTCGACGAAGAGCTCGTCAACGAGCAGCCCAACGACGAGGCCTACCAAGAGGCCTCGCAGTTTCTCATCGAGGACACGGCGCTGGTCCCCACGCAGCTCGACGCGTGGAAGTCCGCGCTCGCCGAGGGCTACCCGATCATCTTCGGGATCTCTCTGTTTCGCTCGTTCGACAAGCACCGAAAGCCCGGGCTGGTACCGCTGCCTTCGCCCCGCGAGTCCTCGCGCGAATCGCACGGAGGCCACGCGATGTTGGCCGTCGGCTACTCCGATCAAGACCGGGTCTTCATCGTCCGCAACTCGTGGGGGACGGACTGGGGCGACGAGGGGTACTGCTACATTCCGTACGACTATTTGCTGAGCGAACGGTTCAACAACGGCGACTCGTGGATCATCCGAAGGGTCGACGCGGTCGAGTCCAACGCGGGCTGGTCCGACGACGACGAGTCGGTCTTGCCCGAGATCGACAGCGAGTTCTCGGCGATGTCCGAGGACGAGTTTCAAGCGTTCATCGACGCGTGCGGAGAGGTTCCGTTCGAGAGCAGACTGGCGCAGCTCTTTCTCGTGGTGGCCAACGCCGACGGCGAGGTCAGCGACGAAGAGGTCGAGACGCTCGGCGCGCAGCTGCAAGACACCTTCGAGCGCCTGGGCTCGGACCTCGACCCCAAGCGAGTGCTGCGCTTCGCCGCGCGCCACGTCGAGAACGAAGAGCTGCTCAACGAGACCGTGCAGATCTTCGGCGAGCATCTGTCTGCAGGAATGCTCGCGACCATCATCAGCAAGGCCCAAGAGATCGCTGGCTCCGACGAGCTCGGCGAGGACGAAGAGGACCTGCTCGCGCAGCTCGTCGAAGAGTGGCAGATCGAAGAGTGACCGCGGTCAGCGCGTCTTGCCGCGCTTCTTGGGCTCGGCGATCGGCGCGCGCTTCGACGGGACGCTCGGCGCCGCGAGCACGATGAGCGACGGCGTGATCGCGTCGAGCGCGTAGCCCGAGGCCCACAGCGACAACAGCGGCTCGAAGGGGTTGGGCACGGCGCTGAAGCGCTGCTTCGCGAGCTCGGGTGGGATGCTCGGGTAGCCGCCCTGCTCGAGTCGATCGAGGACTTCGGAGCGCGCGGTCGCGATCGCAGCGTTGCCGAGCGAAACCACCCGCCAGAGCGCGGCGCACTCCCACGTGAAAGCGGCGCGCCAGCGGGGCGTTCCGAAGTCGTAGAAGCGCGCGCGCATGATGTTCTTCTCGAGCGTCGGCGTCGGGATAAACGCCGCGCCCACGGCCATCGCCGCGGGCATGTGACGCCAATCACCGGGCTGCGTCTCCCAGTCGTCGACATCAACGATGCGCCAACACACCCGCGTCGGCTGCGGGGCGCCCCACGCTGCGAGGCGCCGAACCGCTTCGCGCGCCACGCGCTCCGCAGTGTTGACGCCGCTCGTGTCACACGCGAGCGCGCACGCCGCGAGCACGCTCGGCGGAACGTCACACAGCCGCGGCCCCTCTTCGAGGTACCGACGCACCGCCGCGTACGTCGGCTGGTCGTTGAACCCGCGCTCGTCCAGCGCAGGCGGCCGCTCGTCTTCAGCGAAGACGCGCTCGCCATCGCCCAGCCACTCGCTCGGAACAAACCCTCGCGCGGCGAGCATCTCCCACGCTTCGGCCGGATCTTCGCAGCCGTCCACCGCTTCGCGCGCGTCCGACAGCCTGCTTCGGTCTGGCTCGAACACGCGCGCGGTGAGCTCTCGGTCCGTCAGCGCGAGCTCGTCGACGAGCACGCTCTCGGGCGCAACGATCTTCGTGGTCGCCATCTGCGGGCTACTCGAAGGTCGACTCGTAGTAGGCCTCGTCTGCCGCTTCGCGCACGGCCACCGGCATCTCTTTGGTCGCGATCGGGTGGCCTCCGACTGCCAGCATCAAGAGACCGAGGACGTGCTTGCATGGACGCTTGCGAGAGGGGCACGAGCAAGCCGTCATGGTCGCTGGGGACTTGCTCGAGGCGTACAGCGAATAGCGGTCGGATCCATTGAATTCGCCCCAAAGAACTCCGTCGGCGTCGACGCCCAGCGAGCTCCACTTGCGCGGATCGGCGACGGTCTTGGCGTTCGCGATGCTCTTCGAGTCTGGGGCGAGTCCCTTGATCGTATCGAGTGTGAGCTTGCTCATCGTTGAACCTCCAACGCCCTGTCGGGCAGCGCCCGAGAGGGTATCCTCCCCGGCCCTCCATGAGCGACAACCCTCTGCTCGAACTCTCGATCGATCCCCCCTACGACCGCGTCCGCCCCGAACACGTGCGGCCCGCGGTGGACGCGCTGCTCGCGCGTTCGCAGCAACGAATCCAAGACATTTGCGCGCTGACCGGCCCGCGCACCTTCGACAACACGCTGCGCGCGCTCGACGAGAGCACGCGCGAGCTCGAGTGGGCGATGGCCGTCGTCGGCCACCTCGAAGCCGTGATGAACGAGCCCGCCCTGCGCGACGCGTACAACGAAGTGCAGCCCAAGGTGAGCGAGTTCTACTCGAAGATTCCCTTGGATCCTGCGCTCTGGACCGCGGTGGCCGACTACGCGAAGACCGACGAGGCGCGCGCCCTCACCGACGCGAAGAAGCGCTTTCTCGACAAGACCGTGGACGGCTTTCGTCGCCAGGGCGCGGACCTCGCGCCTGAAGGCAAAGCGCGGCTCGCGGCGATCGCCGCGCGGCTGAGCGAGATCACCACGCGCTTCTCGCAGAACGTCCTCGACTCGCACGCGGCGTTCGACATCGTGATCAGCGACGAGGCGAAGGTCGCGGGCCTTCCTCCGTCCGCGTTGGCGATGGCGAAAGACAGCGCCAAGAGCAAGGGGCTCACGGGCTTTCGCTTCACGCTGCAGTCGCCGAGCTACCTCGCGGTGCTCACGTACGCCAACGACGCCGAGCTGCGACGCACCCTGTGGCACGCGTACAACACCAGCGCGACGCGCGAGCCGTTCGACAACCGCTCGCTGCTCGGCGAGATCCTCGCGCTTCGGCGCGAGCAGGCCACGCTGCTCGGCTTCGCGGACTTCTCGGACTACGTGCTCGCGGATCGCATGGCGAAGAACGGCGCGACGGCGTCGCGGTTCGTGGCGGATCTGCACGCGCGGTCGGCGCCCTTCTTCGAGCGCGAGAAGGCAGAGCTCCTGGCGTTTCGCCGAGAGATCGAGGGGCCGGATGCTCCGGCGCTCGAGCCGTGGGACGTGTCGTACTACAGCGAGAAGATGCGGCTCGCGCGCTACGCGTTCGACGAAGAGATGCTGCGGCCGTACTTCGAGTGCAACGCCGTCGTGCGCGGAATGTTCTCGGTGATCGAGCGCGTCTACGGCGTGTCCGTGCGCGAGCGCGAGGGCGCGAGCCGCTACCACGAGGACGTGCGCAGCTACGCCATCTACGACGGCGATCGCGAGCTCTGCCGCTTCACGATCGACCTGTACCCGCGCGAGAACAAGCGGGACGGCGCGTGGATGAACGGGATCCTCTCGTCGCTGCCGAGCGAGGGTCCGCAGGTGGGGCTCTTCTGCGCCAACGTCACGCCCGCGTCTCCCGAGCGCCCGTCGCTGCTCACGTTTCGCGAGGTCGAGACGCTCTTTCACGAGTTCGGCCACCTGTTGCACCACGCGCTCTCGTCCGTGGACATCCGCGGAATGGTCGGGACCCGCGTCGCGTGGGACTTCGTCGAGCTGCCCTCGCAGATCCACGAGAACTGGTGCTGGCAGCGCGAGGCGCTCGACCTGCTCGCGCGGCACCACGCGACGGGCGAGCGGCTGCCGGACGAGCTGTTCGCCAAGATGAAGCGCGCGCGCACGTTTCGCGAGGCGACCATGCAAATGCGCCAGCTCTCGTTCGCGACGGTCGACCTCGAGCTGCACCGCACGTACGACCCGAGCAAGCACGGCGACGTCGTGTCCTTCGCGCGCGCCGTGATGCAGCCCTTCGCGGTCACGCCGCTGCCCGAGGACTACGCGATGATCGCGAGCTTCAATCACTTGTTCGCCGACGCTGTGGGCTACGCGGCGGGCTATTACTCGTACAAGTGGGCAGAGGTCCTCGACGCCGACGCGTTTACGCGGTTCGAGCGCGAGGGGATCTTCAACCGCGCCACGGGCGAGGCGTTTCGCAAGAGCATTCTCTCGCGAGGAGACAGCGAAGACCCCGCCGCGCTCTTCAGGGAGTTCATGGGTCGCGACGCGACGGTGGACGCGCTGCTCGCGCGCATCGGGCTCGTCGAGCGCGCGGCCTGACGCTCAACGCCGGCGCGTGGTCGGCAATCGCTGCGGGGCCGTCGCGGTCGCGGCGCGGCGCGCGCTGGCGGTGGGCTCTGCGCCGGGCGCGACGGCGAGCACTTCGGTGCGGCCATCGGCGTAGGCAGCGACCGCCCAGCGCTCGGGCTCGTAGTCGCCGCCGGGGACGTTCGCGTTCCAGTCGAGGTTGAGCCAGACCGGGCAGGACGGAGAGCTGCGGTACGCGATGTGCTGACGGTTCGACGCATATCGCGCCCAATTTCGCCCGTAGAACTGCGCGATCTTCGTCGCGACCGCCGCGGGTTGCTCTTGCACGCACGCCTCGGCGTACGCGTGTCCGCCGCGCGCGCCCTCCATGAAGACCACCCGCGCGTCGCCGCCGATCGCGCGCACCATCGCCGCCAAGGTCACCGCGAAGTCGTCGCAGTCGCCCGCGTACTGGTTCTGAATCGACTCGCGCGGCGTCGCCACGTACTCGCGTCCGCGCGGGTCGTTGACGTACCGCCATCGCTCGCGCACGTGCGACCAGATCGCCGCCACTTGCTCGACGCGAAACGTCCCTTCGTTGCGCGCCGCGAGCTGCACGGCCGTGTTGCGCACGGTCGGCTCCGTCGGGTCGAGCGCCCGCCGCAGCTGCGGGACCATCGTCGTGCGAACAAACGCTTCTTCGTCGGTGCTCGCGGTCGCCGCCTGCTGCTGCAGCTTGAGGTAGTTGAGAAAATTGCGGCCTGGATCGGTCATCCAGAGGCCGCCGATCAGCGCGGCAGCCATCGCGATCAGCACGCCGACGATGCGCAGCGTCGAGCGGGCCATGTTACCCGCGAGCGTCGGAGGCGCGACCATCGTGCCCTTCGCCGCGAGCCGCAAAAACGGCTTGAGCGCAGGATCTCCCCAGGGAAACGCCACCTGGCCGAGCAGCACGTTGTCCCCGGGCCGCACCGTCGCCTGCGAGACCCGCTCGTCGTCGACGAAGGTCCCATTTGCGCTCGCGAGGTCTTCGATTCGAATCCGATCACCTTGCCAGGACATGCGCAGGTGCCGTCCGCTGACCGTCGGGTGGTCCACCACGAGGTCGCAGTCGGACGCGCGCCCCACCACGAGAACCGTCGCTTTCTTCGCCAAAGCCCTCGCACGATAGCACCCCTCGAATCGCCCGGTCCTGCGCTACGCTCTGTGCTCGTGCGTCCCTCCTTCGTCCACGCCGCCGCGCTGTCTTCGCTGTGCGCGCTCTGCGCGTGCAGGGCCTTCGATCGCGACCGCTACCAGGCGCTGCTCGACGCCGTGGCACAAGAAGGAGCGGCTCCCGACGCGGCAGGCTCGTGTCTCAACGCCACGGCGATCGACGACGCGGGCTGCACGCTCGCGGTGATCCCCAGCGCGCCCGCGACGCTGCAAGACCAGCCGGGCAACGGCAGGACGTACACCCTCGCGCTGCGCAGGCTCGCGATCGGCGCGGGGTCCTTCGGCAACTGGAGCTCGATGGGCTTCGACCTCGACCGCCGCTGCACCACGCCGACCTCCGCGCTCACTGCGCAGTCTTGTCTGCCGCGCGAGCTGGTCGCGGACGGCGTCGATGGACGAGACAACGCGTTCGGCAGCGTGGTGGCCACGGGGCTGCTGGTCACACAGACGCTCGACGAGCGCGACGTCAACAGCGGCCTCGAGCTCGGGCGCCTCGCGCTGGGGCTGCGCGTGACCGAGTGGGGCGGCGGCGACGACCGACGCCTCGCGGTCGAGTGGCTGGTGTTGACCGATGGACGTCCGCCGATGGGCGCGATGCAGCTCGGCTGGGACGGCCGCGACCTGTGGAAGATCGACCCAGGGCTGACGTTCGCGATGGGCACGAGCACGCCGGCGCTTCGCACGGAGGATGCGTTTGCGGCGTGCGGGCACTTCTCCGCTCGATTTGCAGGGCGAATGCCGCTGCCGTTCTGGTCGCGCGGGCGGCTGCGGCTGTTGTCGGTCGAGCGCCCCACGATCGCCGGCGCCCTCAACCCCGAGACCGGCGGAACGACGGATCTCGTCGCGGTTTGGACGCGGCAGAACGTGATCGACTCGCTCCCTTGGTTCGAGTTCTGCCCGCCGCCCATCGGCGACCGAGGCACGTACCAAGACAGGCTCGCGGCCCTGACGCGCAGCTTCGACGTGCGCGCGGATCTGTCGGACAACAGCGCGATGGACTGCGACGCGGCGAGCCTGGCGATGCGCTTCGACTGGAGCCCGGTTACGATCGACGGCGTCGCTGCGGCGCCGTTTCCGCAGCAGAACACTTGCAATACCGACGGCGGACTGCCGATCGACCCATGAGCACCGCAATGACACACACACGATTTCTTTCTTGGCGCAGAGGTGCAGTGGTCGCGGCGTTGGCGGCGCTCGCGGGCTGTCAGTCCTTCGATCGCGCGGAGTACGCGCGGCTGACGGGGCGAGGCGACGGGCGCGTGGACGGCGACGCGACGGCGCGGCCCGAGACCGGGCCCGGCAACGACGGCGGGCCCGTGGCGTGCGCAACGCGCATGCGCTCGGGCGGACCGGGGTGCGAGCTCGCGGTGGTTCCTTCGTTGCCCGCGGGGCTGCAGAACACGATCGGCGCGACGAAGACGTTCGCGCTGCGTCGGTTGTTGCTGGGCGCGGGCGGCGCGTGGATGGGCATCGGCTTCGACCGCGACGGGCTGTGCACGGGGCCCGGCGTGGACGGCGGCGCGCCGGCGATCGCGTGTCGCTCTCCCCTCACGCTCGCCGACGGGATGAACGGACGCGACAACGCGTTCGGCTCGGTCATCGGCCAGATCGGCGTGTTCGGCGGCTCGTTCAACGAGTCCGATCTCAACAACGGGATCAACAACGGCAACGCGACGATCGGCTTTCGTCTCAGAGACTTCGGCGGCCGCGACGACGGCTCGATCACCGTCGAGATTCTGCCGCTCGCGCAGGGACACCCCGCGGGCAACCCTTCGGGCCCGCCCGCGTGGGACGGCCGCGACGAGTGGGGCATCCACCGCTCGCTCGCGTACGGCGCCGACGGTCGCACGATCCGCGTGTCGACCACCGATGCGTTCGCGTCGTGCGGCACCGTGGTGATGCCGTTTCCGAACAACGCGCCGCTGTACTTTCAAAACGATCGCATCCGATCGCAGCTCACGCTCACGGACATCCGCCTCGTGGGCTCGCTCGACGCGATGGGCAACCTCACGACGGCGGACCTCAGCGCGGTGTGGGCGCGCAACCAGATCTTCGAAGACCTGCGGACGTTCGGCGCATGCCAAGAGACGCTCTCGACGCAAGAGTGGACGACGGTGCTGCTCGGCATCGCCGCGGCGCTGGACATCCCCGCGAGCGGAATGCCGAACCCCGCGTCGGACTGCAGCGCGATGAGCGTCGCGTTTCGCTTCGAGCTCGTTCCCGTCACGGTCACGGGCGACGTGACGCCGCCGCCGCCTGCGATCACGGACCCGTGCTCGGCTGCGCGAGACGCCGGGCGCTGAGCCAGCGCGCGGCGCCGACCGTCAGCGCGCTCGCGGCCAACGCAGCGGCGCACAGCCACGGGCGGCCGTCGAACACCGCGAGCAACGAGAGCCCGAGCAGCGAGAGCGCGGCGGCGCGTCGCGCGTTGGGGTCGTCGCCGATGAGCGCCGCGAGCGCGACGGCGACGAGCGCCGCAAGCGCCAACGAAGGCGCCCACGAAATCAACCGCGCGCCGACGAACGCGAGCGCCACCGCGGACGAGCCGAGGGCCGCGGCGCCGAAGGCCGCGCCGCGCGCGAGGCGCTGTTTGTGCTGCGAAAATCCCAGCAAAACGCCGAGCATCGAGAGCGCGAACGCGGCCGCTGCGAGCAACGATGCGCGCGAGCTCGGCCACGCTGAAGCGCGCAGACGAAGCGGGTTGGGCGCGGTGTCGATCGAGACGCACGCGATCGATTGGATCGAGTCGTCCGCGCACGTCCACCCCTCGGTCATCGACTGCATCCACCCGCGCGGAACGATCGCCACGCGACGAATCGCCTCGCCCCTCGCCGCCGGCCACCCGAGCTGAAAGAGCCGCACGTCGCGCACGCGCCGCACGGAGCGAACGACCACCCTCGGTCGAGCCACAGCGACATCCGCCGGCAAACGCGCACGCCATTCTGACTGCACGCGCATGACCTCGAGCGGGCGCACGCGACCGACCAGCTCGACCAACGGGGCGCGCTCGTCGCCGTTGAAGACCGCCGGAAGCACGATCTCGGGCCCTTGGTCGCGCGAGTACACCACGCGCGCGGTGAGCACTTCGTTGAGCGGCGCGGTGTCGAGCAACGTCCACTCTTCGAGGACTTCAGCGGGCCGCGCCAGGGCGAGCAACAACAGGAGCGAGTGCACGAGGCCGCGAACACTGCCACACTCCCGCCGCCGATGGCCCATCTGCCCGAACCGATCGAGGAGCCGCCGCGACGCGTCGTCGCGCCCGCGCCCCCTCGCCCGACGGAGCCGACGCTGGACGAGCTCGACGAGCTCGCGGGAGAAGCGGACCCGGTCGTTCGTCAGCCGAAGAACATGGCCACGCTGCCCGAGGTGCCGATGTACCCGCGGCGCATCGTCACGCGCGTGGGCGCGATCGCCGCAGGCCTCGGCGCGTCGCTCGGCGCGATCGGGCTCGTGGTTGCGTTCGCCATCGCCAAGGTGAAGCTCCCGCGCTCGATCGACGGCAGCACGCGCGCGACGGCCACGCGGGACGCCGGCGCGAGCTCGACGAGCGGCGCGATCGCGCTCTCGCTCGACCCAGGCGACGGAGGAATCACCGACGGCGCAGCGATGCTGACCGCCTCGGCCGTCGCGCCCTCGCCCCTCGCCGCGCAGACGCCCGAGGGATGGGTGGCGACCCACCAGCGGCTGGGCCGCGGACGGACGCTGCCTCAAGTGCTGCGCCTGCTCGGCGTCGCCTCGCCCATGGCGAACAAAGTGATCGCGTCGATGCGCTCGCTCGTGAACATGCGCGCGCTGCAGCCCTCGGACGTCGTCGTCGCGCAGCGAGACCCCACGCGCGACAACGAGCTGCGCCGCGTCGAGTACCGCCGAGGCGAGAGCGAGGTGATCGCGGTCACCGTCGCGCCGGACAACACGTGCTCGGCAGAGCGAATTCGCGTGGTGAAATCCACGATCCGCGTGGGCGCGGGCTTCGTCGTGCGCGGCTCGCTGCAAGAGACGCTGCGCGCGGCGCACTTGCATGCGGACATCGTTCCGCTGTTGCAGCAGGTGTTTCGAGAGCTGGACCTCGGAGCGTCGCTGCACGAGGGCGACGCGGTGCGATTGATCGTCGACGAAGAGCGGCTCAACGACACGTTCTTTCGCTACGCGCGGGTCACGGCGATCGAGCTTCGCGCGGCGGCGGGGCTCAACAAGCGCGGGTACTGGATGCAAACCGGTCCGCGCGGCGGCGACTACTTCGACGCGCAGGGCACCGCAGAAGTGCCAGGCGCGCTGCGGCCGCCGGTCAACCCGCCGCGGATCACGTCGCCGTTCAACCCGTTTCGCATGCACCCGGTGCTGCACAGGGTGATGCCTCACCAGGGCACGGATTTCGGCGCGCCAGCCGGGACGCCGGTGATGGCCGCGGGCGACGGGCTCGTGGTGTTTCGCGGCTGGGGCGGCGCCACAGGAAACCTCGTGCGCCTCTCGCATCCCCAGCTCAACCTCGAGACCGGCTACGCGCATCTCATCCGCTTCGAGCCGTCCGTGACGCTCGGCCAGCGCGTGCGCGTCGGTCAGGTCATCGGCTACGTGGGATCGACCGGACGAAGCACGGGTCCGCACTTGCACTGGAGCGTCAAGCGCAGCGGCCAGTTCATCGACGGAGCGCCGTTTCTCGCGTGGCGAAGGAGCGTTCCGGCCAACCTTCGCCCGCAGTTCACGGCCCTCGTCGCGCAGCTCGACGCCGAGCTCGACGCGATTCGCGTGGACGGCGCTGCGGCGCAGAACGGCACGGCCGCGACGCCCGCGCCGGGGTCGCCTTGACCGCTCTGCAAGCGATCGCCCGCTAAATTCAAAGTCGTTCCCCCTGTAGCCGCGGGAACGTTCGTTGTATCAACGCCGCGGTCGCATGTCCTTTCCTCCTTCGAAGGGTCCCCTCCAGGCGCTCATCGGCCCGGTGCTGGTTGTCCTCCTCGTGCTCGTCACGGGCTTGGGCAATTTCGGCATCTGGCAGCCGTCCGAGCTCCGCGTCGCAGACGCAGCGCGCGGGACCAACCAGGCCAACGACGTCGTCAACAACCGTCCCCCAGCGCAGATCGCGATGGTGCGCGCAGGATTCCGCTCGTTTGGATCGAGCGAATCCGGCGGTCGCATGCCCACCGCGCTGCTCGCTGCGGCGTCGGCGATCGTGCTCGCGCTCGCGGTGTGGTCCGCCAGCGACGCGCGCACGGCGTCGTTTGCGGGCATGGCGTACGCGTCGATGCCGCTCGTGTTCATGAACGCGCGGCAGATGTTCGGCAGCGGCGTCGCGCAGAGCGCGTTTACGCTGCTATTTGCCAGCGCGATCGTCGCGCTCTTCTGCCGGCCGCCGCCCGAGGACAAGCCGCTGCTCGTCAACCTGTACAAGGTTCGCGCGCTGCCGGTCGTGCTCGCCGCGCTGTTCGCGCTGCAAGCGGGCGGCGCGATGCTCGGCGTCGTCCCCGTGCTCGTGGGCGTGGGCATCGTTCCCCTCATGCGCTGGAAGGACGAAGACCCCGCCACGCGCAACCTCGGCGCAGCCCTGGTCGGCGTCGGCGCGCTTCTGGGTGTGATGGCCGCGCGCGCCGCGGTGAAGCTCCCGCTCGAGCACTACAGCTGGCTGGTCGGCGTCGGCGCAGACGCCCGCCCACCGACGGCGCTCCCGACGCACGACGCGCTCATCGAGCACATCGGGCACGCGGTGTTTCCGTGGACGGGCCTCGTGGCGTTCGGCCTCGCGCGCCTCGCCGCAGCGCCGCCGATGGACGCGAGCGAAGTGGGCCGCGAAGGCACCGTGGTCTCGACCAACGAAGCCTGGCGCGAGTCTGCGCTGCGCTTGTCCGCCGCGGGAGCCGCCCTCGTCGCGTTCGGGCTGCAGGGCTTTCACATGCAGCAGTTCGGGCCGTCGCCGTTCATCGCCGCGGCGCCCCTCGCCATCGCCGCGGCCATCGCGCTGCGCGACAGCGAGCGCTCTGCGATCGGGTGGAAGATCGTCACCGCGGGCGTGACCTTCTTCACCGTGATCATGATGCGCGACTACCTCTTGTTTCCGAAGAGCTCGTACGCGGCGCTCGGGCTCGCTGATGGCGGCCCTGCGTTTCCGGACGGGTTTCGTTGGTCGCAGGACAACCAGCCGAACAAGAGCATCTTTCAGTGGCTCGCCGCGCAGAAGGGCGCAGCGATCGGGCACATGATCAAAGGGAGCGCGCCGGGTGAGGCGTACTTCTTGGTGATGGGCGTGCTCTACGTGCTCGTCGCGCTGCCGGCGCTCTTTCAGGGCAGCGGAACGATCAGCTACTTCGGGCTCAAGCGCCCGTACACGTGGATGGTCGAGGTCGAAGACGCCGCGCGACGCGAGCGCGACGGCATCGCGAGCAAGGGGCAGTGGAAGAGCTGGCACGCGCTCACGGGCGTCGGCATCCTCGCCGCGTTTCGCGCGTGGGCGGCGTCTGCAGCGGTCGTCTTGATGGCGGTCTTCGGCGGCTCCGCGGTCTCGTCGCCGAACATGGGAACGCAAGCGCGCGGCGCCTTCATGGGCATCGCCGCGATCCCCGTCGCGGTCGTCGCGGGCGTCTACGGCTTCATCCTGCTGTGGAACCTCTTCGCGTGGCTCGGACAGCCCTCGAAGCCGCTCTCGCAGCGGGTGCTCGGCTCGCGCGTGGGCATCACGGCGCTCGCTGGCGTGCTCGTCGCGCTGACGTTCACCAAGCTCTACATCCCCGCGCTGAGCGAGCACCTCTCGCCGCGCGGCGTGTGGGCGGTGATCAAGCAGATGCGTCGCCCGCACGAGCGCGTCGCTCGCTACGGCGGCTCGTCGGAGGAGCGCAACGCTGGGTACTACGCGGACTTTCCTGTGCGCGACCTCGACACCGAAGGTGAAGCGGTCGACTGGCTCCGCGGAGGCACCGCGCAGGACCGTCGCTACATGCTCGTGGATGCGCGCGTGTTCTCTCGCTTGAACCGCGCGTTTCGCGCGGCGCAGCCGCAGGGTCAGCGCCGCAACATCCCCGTGCTCGACGCGAGCAACTCCAACTTGTACGTGTCTGCTTCGGACGCGGGCGAGCGCGGCTCTCGCAACCCGCTCGACGAGATCGTCATGAGCCAGGATCGCTTGCTCACGCGCAACGACCACTGGCACGCGCACGGGACGCAAGAGAGCGGACGCTTCGTCGAGCAGCCCGCCCGCTTCGACGATTACCTGGAATTTCTCGGGTACAACCTCGACTCCAAGGGCATGTCGTACGTGCCCGTCGGCGGCTCGTTCAAGATCAAGTACCACTTTCGCGTGCTGCGCGAGATGGCCGGCGCGTGGCAGATCTTCGTGCACATCGACGGCCAGTGCCCGCGCATCAACGGCGACCACGAGCCTGCGGGCGGCCGCTACGCCGTGTCCAACTGGCTCGCGGGAGACATCATCCACGACGAGCAAGAAATCACGATCCCGGGCTACTGCCGTGCGGGCACGTACAGCGTGTACATCGGCTTCTTTCAGGGCGACGACCGCATGCGCGTGAGCGGCGGCGACCACGACCGAGAGAACAGAGTCGTTGCGGCGCGCATCGTGGTGCGGTAACGACCGATCACAGCGCACATTTCTCGCAGAGGGCGTACGGAGAGCGAGCGGCCATGAACGACGGCGACAGCGACAACAAAAGCGATGCAGACTCTCCGCAGCCGAGGCGATCGATCCCGCCCGACGGCGTGTCCGAGCGACGGTCTCACGACCGTATCCCCGTGGCGTGGCCGCTGGACTACAAGTCCACGGACAACTTCTTGTACTCGACCATCACCAACATCTCGGCGATGGGCATCTTCGTGTACTCGAAAGAGCCTCTGCCTCGTGGAACGCGGCTGCAGCTCTCCTTCGCGCCGCCTGGTGAAGAGCTCTTCATGCTCGCGGGCGAAGTGACCTGGGTCAACCCCTGGCGCGAAGGCGGCGACAACCCCAACCCCGGCATGGGCGTGCGGTTCATCGATTTGACCCCCGAGCAGCGCGAGCGGCTCGTTCAGCTGGTCAACACCATCGCGTATCTGCCCGAGTGACGGGCGCGCACGGACGCGTCGCAGATGGGCGCCGCGGGGGGTGTGATCAGGGGTCGATCGTGTTCCACGCGGAGGCGATGCGGATGCCGAGGTGGTTGAGCACGGTGCGCTCGCGGCCGTCGCTCGGGTGGTTCACGATCCCGCCCTCGGCTGCAATGTAGAGCGCCGACGATCCGCCGCCGTCCAAGTTGATCGCGTCCGACACCGCGAACTCTTCGAGCAGCGGAATCATCTCGTTCGACGTCACCCCCGGCGCGTGGCGCCTTCGCCCCTCGATCACCGCGATCACCAGCGTGTGCCGGTCCGCCGCGAGCCCGATGGCAGTGCGCGGGTGCACCCTCCACATCCCCGTCGGGTCGTGCGGATGAAACAGCGCTTCGCCCCGCCGAAGCATCACCGGCTTGCCCGTGATCACCTGCGAGGCCCATCGCATCGGGTTGTCTCGAACCCACCCAAACGAGTCGAACACCTCCGCGCGCCAGCCGTTGTTGACGCGACCAAACGCCAGCGACGCGCCGCAGTTGGACTGCGTCGAGTCGCGCCAGACACGCCCGTCGCCCACCGCGAGCCCGCACGAGGCGCTGCCGTCGTCGAAGAAGTTCGCGTTGATGGCGATCTGCGCGTGCTGCTCGCGCGCGAAGTTGGACACCGTCGCGAAGCGCTCGCGCGGCCGCGTCGCCACCACGTCGATCTCGGCGCACGCGAGGTCCACGGTCACCACGTGCGCTTCGAGCAGCTCGACCCGCCGGTGCACGTGCGTCACGCCGCGGTATGGATACGTGATCCGATCGCGCGCCGACGCGGGAGCGCCTGCGCACAACAGGGCCAACATCACCGCAGCCTTCGAGCGCGCTGACAACATCCGCTCTTGCCTACCGCGCGACCGACGGTCGCAGCAAGTCCCCACGAAATCCTGCGCTCAACGCGCGCCCGCGTCCGCCGCGCCGCTCGATGCTCCTGCGCTCGCAGGGTCTGCGGTGATCCACAGCACCCGCACCCGCTGATAGCGGTGCAACGCAAACGGGTACATCGGCCGCGGCGGATCGACGCCGCCCCACTCGACGCCGCCCGAGATGTAGTTGGGCGTGACGGGCGAGCCCGGCAGCTGCGGGCCGAGCGCGGCCGGAGGATTGCGCCCGATCCGCAGCTCGAACTCCCACCGCGACCGAGTCGCGCCCGGCGGCGACCCATCCGCGCGCGCGCGTTGACCCGCTTGGGCGATCGCGCGTCGCACTGCTTCTTCGGCCTGCCGATCGAAGAACCGCGTGCCCGACGTGCGCGCCACGCGAAGAGACAGCAGCGTTCCGTCAGGGGACTGACGGACGTCGAGCTCGACCGCGATTCGCTGCGTCATCGCGCGCCCGGCCTCGTTGAGCGTCGGGTTCGACTGCAGCGTCGGCGAGTTCGGCCTCGCGCGCTCGAGCGAATCCGCCGCAGCCGCGGCCCTTCCGTTCGCGAACATCCCGAGGTGGTCGGCCTGCGCCGCGCGATAGCCCTCGACGCCTGCGGTGAGCAGCCGCGTCACGCCGTCGAGCGGCCCCGGATCCTCTGCGCGAACAGGAGCCCACAGCCGCGCTGCCGCGCTCGTCACGCGACGCACGTACTCCGACGAGCCCGCGGGGCGCGGAGGCGGCGCCGAGCGGTACACGTCGTCTCGCCATCGATCGGTGATGCTGCCGACGTTGCGAGAGAGCGCGCGCTGCTCTGCGAGCTGCTCGGGCGAGACGGGCCCCTCGACCGGCGCAGAGCCGAAGCGCCAACGCTCGCTCGCGTACGCGTCGCGCCCGATCGAGCGAAGGAGGTTGAGGCCGGTGACGGCGGCGCGCGACGGCGGCTCGGAGCTTCGCTGCGGGTTGAGCTCGGGCGCGATCGAGGGCGACGTCGTCGCGGGGCCTTCGACCGCTGCCGGCGCGGCGATGACCCGCGCAGCGCGCGCGATCGGCCTCGGCGCGACGACAGGCTCGAGCACCGGCTCGACGGGCCGCTCGGGCGCGCGCGAAACCACGAACGGCGTGAGCAGCTCGAGCTCGATGGCGACGCCGTCGACGAGCGCAGCTCGGTACTCGGGCTCGCGCAGCCGGTGGCAGAGCGCGAAGAACGCGCCGTGCGCGGCGAGCGAGACGAGCACGGGAGTGCGCGTTGAGCGCGGCATCACCATCGTGCAACTGCGCGGGGGCGGCGTTTGTTCCCGCGGGTCAGGCGCCGCGACGCAGGGCTTCGTCGGTGACGCGCGCGTGCTCCATGAGCAGCGCGGTGATCGACGTGTGCAGCTCGTCTGCGCCGCAGTGCTCGTCGGCGGCGAACACGAACTCGCCAGCGCTGGCGCTGAGCAAACGCATCGCCCTGTCGATCGCCGTGCCGTTGATGTCCACGGGCGAGTGGATCTCTGCGCGCAGCGCGCGGCCCGCGGCGATCCAGAGCACGCCCGTCACATCGCCCTCGACGGACAGCGCTCCGCTGCGCTGCTCGAGCTCGAGCAACGAGAGCACCGAACAGACCGACACTTGCGCGAGGTCTCCGCGGATGGTGGTGCGCACGAGCGCGGGCGCGACGTCAGTCTCGCTTCGCCGCACCAATCGCTCGGCGCGCGCGCGCAGCTCGACCGGACGAAACGGCTTGGCCACGTAGTCGTCCACGCCGAGCTGATACCCGCGCAGCCGCTCGCGCTCACCCGCGAGCGCGGTCGTAAACAGCACAGGGACCTTCGCGAGCTTCGCGTTTCCACGCACCATTCGCAGCAGCTGCCAGCCGTCCATGCGCGGCATGTTGACGTCGGACAAGATCACGTCGGGCTTGTAGCGAAGCGCCGACGCGAGCGCCTCGAAGCCGTCGTGCGCGAAGCGGACGTGATCGCCCGCGCGACGAAACGCGCTCGCCGCCTGCTCGCGGTAGATCGCGTCGTCCTCGACGATCAGCACCTCGAGCGGGCGATCGAGCGCCGGCGGCTCCTGTTCGGGCTGCGACGCGTCGAGACGTTCGGTGATGAACTGCTCGATCAACGAGATCGTCTCGTCGAGCAGGTCGAGCAACACCACGTCCGCGCCCATCCCCCGCGGATCGCCCGTCCGGTGCTCGAGCACCAGCCCCGTCGCGTGCATCACCGACTGCGTCTCGGGCAGAACGATGCGAATCGAGATGTCCTCTCCGTTGGGCGTTCGATGCGCCCCCACCACGAACAGCCGTCGCTGAACCAGCTCGGTCGTGAAGACCTCCGCGAGCTCAGCGATCGATCGAAAACGCACTTCGTACGCGTCCAAGGCCCTCACGTCCTCCAGGCAATCAACGAGTTTCCATAGTTATGCAAGTCGACCAAAATCGCAACAACGGCGCGCTCCATCGCCGGTGAGAATGCACTGTAGCCCACGGAGAGGGGCGTCGAGCGGCCGTGCGCATTTCACGCCGCGACGGGCGCCCTCGCTTCGAACAAACCGTTCTCTCGGCGGTCGCTTCGAGCCCGAGGCAGAGCGGTCGGGCAGCGCGCGGTCCGAGCCGCTCCGCGCGGATTCAGTAGTCGATCGGCCGCGGAAGCAGCGAGAAGCCGACGGCGTCCGTGCCGAGCCCGAGCGCCGAGTTGACGCCCCAGCAGCCGACAGAGCCATCGGCCTTGCGAAGACACGCCGCAACGGCGCCGACAGCGACGGACGTGACGTTGTCCGAGTTCGCGATCAGCTGCGGAGTCGCTGCCATGCCGGGGACCCGAACGAACGACGCAGCGCCGTTGTCGCCCCAGCAGTAGAGGCTCGTCGGCGTGGTCTGCACCACGGCGCACGAGCGACCTGCGAAGGTCTGGACCGAGAGCGCTCGAGCGGGCAGCGCCACACGCGTGGGCGTTGTGCGAGGGAGCACATCGCCGGTGCCGAGGTCGCCTTCAGCGCCATCGCCCACGGCTTCGATCGCGCCGGACATGCGGAGGATGAACACCGCGTCGCGACCGACAGAGAAGTCGATCGCATCGGTGATCGTGCCGATCTGCGTGGCGGTCGTTCGCGTCGTCGCGGTCGGAGAAACCACGCCGAACACGTGTCCCGTGGGCGAAGAGCCCCAGCATCGCACTTGTCCGCCGACGCGCGCGCATCGCAGCCCCGTGGTGCCGACGCCGACCGACGACGCGCTCGCCGTCCCTGGCACCGCGGTGAACGCCGCAGGGACGAGCCCCGTCGTGCATCGAACGTCCTGCAGGCCCGCAGGACCGGCGATCACGCACGTGTGATGCGAGCGGCTGGCCAGCCCGATGATGTTGGCTTCGGTGAGCGTCCCGGTCTCGCGCACGTCGCCGCCAGACGCAGACTGACCGACCCACGAGATCACCCCGCCCATCGCGCGGGTAAACGACACCCTCGTGCCGCCCGCGACGTCGATCGCGGTCGTCGATCGCTCGTTGACCACGGACCCGAGCGACGGAACGTCTTCGCACTCGCCAAAGTTGTTCTGCCCCCAACACCACACGGTGCTGCCCCTTCGGGCGAGAAAGTGGTTGTTGCCTGCGACGACCTGGTCCGCAGTGAGGCCCGGGATCGTGAGCGGAGCATCGATCGCGCCGACCGTTCCGTTGCCGAGCGCGGCGTTCGCGTTGCTGCCCCAGCAGCGCACAACGTCGTCGCTCGCGATCACGCACCCGTTTGCGGACAGGTCGAGCTCCGTGGCGCCGCTCAGCGACGGGATCACCACCCAGCGCGTGCTCGATGTGGTCGTTCCGTTGCCGAGAGGCCCTGCGCCGGTGCACAGCACCTTCTTCGTCGCGTCCGCCGAGCGAACGCACGTTCGCTGTCCTCCAGCCCACAGCCGCTCGATCGTGTACCCCGCCAGGTTGAACCGCCGCAGCGCGCCCAAGCTCAGCGCGCCGTAGCCGATCTGCCCTGCGTTGTTGCTGCCCCAGCACAACAGCTCGTTGCTCGCCGCACGAGCGCACGCGTGCCCCGCGCCCGCGGCGATCTCGATGGCGCCGTTGCTCGCGTCGAGCACCAGCACGGGCGACGCCGAGAAGGGCATCATGACCGGCAAGCCGAGCGCTCGGCCCTGGTTGCTGCCCCAGCAGTGCACGCTGCTGTCATCGAGGCGCGCGCACACAAACGCGCGACCGATCACGATCGACTGCGCTGGTCTCGGCAGCGCCACTCGCGCTGGCCTCGGGACCACAGGCATCACCACGCCGCACTGCCCCAGGTCGCTCGCGCCCCAGCAGCTCACCGCGCCGCTCATCGCGAGCGCGCACGCCGTGGCACCATCGGTCACGACGCTGACGATGTTCACGAGTCCGCTGATCGCCACCGGCGTGAACGCGTCCGTCATCGAGTCGCCGAAGAGCCGCGTCGAACCATCGCCCCAGCAGCTCACGGTTCGCGTCGCGCCGTGCACCGCGCAGCCAACAAACTCCGCGGTGCTCACGTCGTGCACGTTCGTCAGCGCGAGCGCCCTCGCGTTCGCAATCAGCGGCGCGCCGCGGCCGACGCCGACGCCGCCCGCGCCGTTGTTGCCCCAGCACCGTACGGAGCCGTCGTCGAGCCGCACGCAGCCGCCCGCGTCTCGCACGCTCAAGGCGACAGGCTTCACGCATACGCCCGCGTTGCATTGACCGGTCGAGCCGCACACGTTGCCGCAGCGGCCGCAGTGCTGCGGCGAGCTCGCTGTGTCCACCTCGCACCCGTTGCTCGCGAAGCCATCGCAGTCGCCGAACCCAGCAGCGCAGGACAAGCCACAGACGCCGGCCGCGCACGTCGCGGTCGACCGCGCGCCGCTCGGACACAGGTTCGCGCAGCGGCCGCAGTGACTCGGGGACGTTTGCACATCGACGCAGGTCGCGCCGCAGCGGGTCTGCACCGCGTCGCAGCCGGTCGCGCACTCGCGCGTCGCGGCGTTGCACACGGGGGTCGCGTCGGCGCAGACCCGTCCGCAACGGCCGCAGCTCGTCCCGCTGGTGAGCGAAGCTTCGCAGCCGTTGGCCAGGTCGCCGTCGCAGTCCGCGCTGCCCGCGGCGCACTGGATCTCGCAGCGGCCCGCGGCTGTGCACTGCACGTCCGCGCCGGGCCGCGCCATGCATGCCCCGCACGAGCCGCCGCAGCCATCGTCGCCGCACTGACGATCGGCGCAGTCTGGCGTGCAGAGCGGCGCGACGTCTGATGCGCGAGCGTCTGGCTCCGCGCTGCGATCGAACGCCGTCGGCGTGCCTTCGATGGGCTCGCACAGCCCGCCCGCGCCGCAGGTCTCGCCGTCGGCGCAACGAACGTTGGCGCACTCGACTGCGAAGAAGACCGAGGTCGTCGTGGTGCGCTGCGGCTCGAACCGAAGCGCGCGCTCGACGGTGATGCTCCGATCGGCCTCGCGTTGGTTGCGGCCGAGCAGGCGCAGAGAAAACCGCAGGCGAACACGGGCGTCCGCGCGCGCTCCCGCGCGAGCCACCACCGACAACGACGAGGGAAACGCCAGCGGAACCTCGTCGCCCCGCACCCCGCGCGACAGCACGGAGGTCGTTCCGAACCGCTCGCCCTCGGTGCTCGCCGTGAACTGCAGCTCGACCCGCGCGTCGTCCGGGATGTTGGTGTCCATCCGCACCACGATCACCGTCGCGGGCGTCACGCACGACGCGCCGAACACGCAGAGCGCGACAAGCGACACGATGGCGGCGGCACAGCGGCGCGCGTCGGATGCAGCATTCCACAACATAAGCCACGAGCGTATCGGATCGCTTCGGTCATCACCGGCGCGATCGTCGTGCGTGCGCCTGAAACTGTCTGACAGGTCGCGCGAGCGCCGCGCGCATCGGCCGAGACAGCGGACCAGCCGCTGTGGAATGTTCTTGCTCACATCCCCCCAATGACACGCTCGCTCTCTCTTCCGCTCGCCCTGCTCTGCGCTTGCTCGAGCGTGACGCCCGCGGACCCCGACGTCCTCGACGCCGCCGCTGAAATCGCAGCGCCCACAGAAGACAGCGCGACGATGGACGCCGCGTCCGCGCCCGACGCTCCGGCCGTCGCGCCGAACCTGGCAACGGACCTCACTGTCAGCTCTGTCGCCGTGTTTCAGGGCGTTCGCGTCGCCGTGCACGAGGGCGACGCGCTCGTCCCGCGGCGCAACGCCCCGGTGATCGCAGGGCGACCCGGCGCGCTGCGCGCGTACGTCACGCCGAACGCAGGCTTTCGTCCACGAGAGGTCACGGCAGAGCTGCTCTGGGACGACGGCTCGGGCGCGGTCGTCGCGCGGAGAGAGACTCGGATGATCACCGCTCCATCGAGCGACGCAGCCCCAGCGAGCGTGTTCACATTTCAACTCGACGCGGCGAGCGTGCGCGCGACCTCGCGCTACGCCGTGCGCGTGCTCGACCCGTCCGGGCAGAGTGCAAGCGCAATGACGGCCAACGCCGCCCGCGCGCCGAGGGACGGCTCGCTCGCGGCCCTCGGAGCCGTCGGAGCCGCCGGTGCGACGCGCGTGACGCTCGTCCCAGTGCGCTGGACGAGGGACGGATCGAATCGGCTGCCCGATACGAGCCCAGAGCAATTGCAGCGGTTTCGCGCGTTGCTCCTCGCGCTCTACCCGCTCACCTCCGTCGAGCTCACCGTGCACGCGCCCATCGATTTCGGGACGACCACGCTCACAGGCAACGTGAATTTCGGCGCGCTCAATGGCGTCCTCGAGACCCTGCGAGACCGCGAGGCGCCCGCCAACGACGTGTACTACTACGCGCTCGTCGCCCCCGCGGTCTCGCGCGCTGCGTACTGCGGCCGCTCGTGCGTCACGGGTCAGAGCTACGTGGTCAACAACGTCGGCGACGCGTCGATCCGCGTCGGCAGCGGCGTGGGCTTCAGCGGCGACGAAAACGCGTGGACCTTCGCTCACGAGCTCGGTCACTTGTTCGGCCGCTCGCACGCACCGTGCTCGACCTCGGGCGCCGACAGCAACTACCCGTATCGCAACGCCGCGCTCGGCGTGTGGGGCTGGGACGCGCGCAGCAACGCGTTCTTCGACCCGACGATGACCACGGATTTCATGGGCTACTGCGACCCTCAGTGGGTCTCGGACTACACGTACAGGGCCCTCTTCGAGCGCGCGAGCGCGCTGCGCCCCGAGCCCATGGCGATCGTCGACGAGCGCGCGCTGCGAGCGGTGCACGTCGTCGCGCTCAGCGAAAATGGCTCCCTCGCGTACAGCCACGCGCGCAGGATGAGCGAGCTTCCGCGGGGCGCTTCGCGGGTCGTCGCGCGGTACTTCGACGCAGCGGGCGCAGAGATCGCCCAGCGCGAAGCGACCGTCGCGCCGCTCGGTGAAGCGGTGGACGGCGTCGTGGCCAACGTGTTCGTCCCCAGCGTCGACGGCGCGCGATCGGTCTCGATCGGCGAAGGGCGCGTCGCGCTCGCGAGCGAGTGACGCCGGGCGCGGTCGAGCGCGGCAGCATTCGCGCGACTCGGATAATGCTCCATGGGCCACCGGCGCGACGGGGTTTGCGCCCTTCGCGCTGCGCCCAGGTTGTTCGACGTGATGACTTTCACGCTGATCCGGCTGGGCATCTTCGCTGCCCGTCGCGGCCGCGCGCCGAACAGGCAGACCGCGATCAGTTTCGATTCCACATCGACGTGCTCGCGCTGTAGCAACGCCCCTGCGCACGACTGCCATCCGCGAGGCGCTCTCCGCCGCTGCCGTTGATCACGAATCGCGTGATCGCCGCGAGCGATGTCTCGACGTTCATCAACGTCATGCACATCGAGACGGCCTGCGTTTCGGCCGATGTCGTGCGTTCGTTCAACGCAGCGACGGTCAACGTCGGCTCACCGCTGTTCGCCACCGCGGCGTCGGCCACGAGCAACGTTCCTGCGCGCTGCGCGACGGCGAGGGCGATGCGCGCGAGCCGCTGATTCTCCGGATCCTGGTAGTTCGCAGTGATCATTGTCGGCGCAGCAAACGCCTGCGGCATCGCCCCCGGCGCCGCGTTCGGATTCGCGTACGCGGGCTGCGTCGCCGCTGGCTGCGTCGCTGATGGCTGAGCCGCTTGCTGCTGCCACGCTTGAATCGCCTCCGTCTGCCGATCTGCGGTGTCCGCCGCGTGAAACTGCCCCTTCACGATGCTGCCGATGCACGCGAACCCAAAGATCCCGAGCACGATGAAAAGCGGCGTTCGATTGGGCTTTGGCGGCTGTGGATACCCTGGACCCCATCCTGCCGGATTCTGTGGATACATCGAATCGTCTCCTCGCGTGCGGCGTTTGCTCTCCGCGGCAACGTCATCTCGTTGCGCGACGCTCACGGTCCCGCCACGCGCTCAGTATACCCGCGGAGCGCTCGCCGCGGGCACCCACCGCACGCGCACCGTCTGTCTCGCGTCGTTCACCGCCGCCGCGCCCTGCGCCCCGTCCAGCTGCGTCGCGACCCACAGCGGCTGCCCCTCGCCGTCGCTCGACAACGTCGCAGCGAAGCGCTCTGCCGCCAGCGGAGCCTCGTCGAGCGTCGCGAAGTCACCGCTCCACACGCGATCCGCGCGCGCCGTCCACGCCGCCCCGTCGCGCTCGAGCCAGGTCACCAGCGTCACAGCCCCGGACGTCGCGTCGAGGCCGCCGCGCGAAAACGGCGCGACCACCCCGCGCTCGATCCGCCGCGCATCGATCGCTGTGATCGTCGCTGGCACACCCAGCGCCAGCACCGGACCGCTCGAGATCGAACCAGCCACGACGGACAGACGCACGACCTTCGCCCTGCCCTCGGGCGCGTCGCACCGAGGCCGCGCGACGAATGCCAGCACGACATCGCCCGACGACACGCCGTGCTCGAACACCGCGTCGGTCGCGCTCTCGCCTGCCCCCGCCGGCACCATCGCCCACTGCAGCACCGCGGGTCGATCGTCGATCAGCGCCACGGCCAACCCGCCCGTCGTCGAGTACGCCACCAGCGCGCGGCCCTCTCCGAGCGCGTGCACCGCCGCGCGACCGCCGCTGATCGCGCGCTCCAAGACCACCGGAGCCACGCTGCGAACGGACAGCGTCGATCCGTTGTTCACCGACAGCGCGCCGAGCTCGACCGCCCCCGCCACGCA
>JAAFIF010000152.1 GCA_013298625.1 Myxococcales bacterium | reverse complement strand
TCGCGGTGAGCAGCTCGGTCGATGCCATCGAGAGACAGACTCGCGCCCGGAGCTCCGGACTGCAACCGTCGCTCGCATGCACACTTCAGCGCGGATTTCATGCGGCGACGAGTGGGGATGCGTCAGGCTCCGGACTGCAACCGTCGCTCGCATGCACACTTCAGCGCGGATTTCATGCGGCGACGAGTGGGGATGCGTCAGAGCGCGCCCTCGCCGACACCACCTTCATGATCGAAACCCTACTCGGCGGACTTCCTTGAGTTTTTCATGCAGCCGCCCTGCGTCCAGATGAGTGAATTGTGTGCCTCAGCTCATGACGAACCTGATCGCCGGCGCACCGATCCATCACAGAAGGCTTCGACGACATCGAGTTCAAATGTGACCCGCGTGAGCGAAGGAGCAAGCGAAGCGATCGACAGTCGCTCCTCGACAAGAGCACGTTCAAGTTGATCGATGCGTCGAATTTCCAAATCTTTCGTTCTCTGCTCCCACGCAAGTCGATCCGGCGAGTAGCCTTGTCCGAACCGTAGAAGACCAAGCTGCGACACCAGATAGTCAATATCGAACCAATAGTCGTCAAGCACAGCGCTCTCAATATGCCGTCGAGTGATGGCGCTTAGAACCGAGTCCGAAAAAAACAGTGGTATTCGAAGAAGTATTGGAAGCTCCAGATCGCGAATCTGTGGATCGAGTTGCAGATTCGCCGCTGACATCAGCGGTAAAGTGCTTCTGGACTTTGATCGGGCTGTGTCGATCAGCGCGAGAGCGTTCGCAAGTCGATGATCTATGTCGTCCTGCGTCGCACGGAACCAATCGGGAATCTCGATGTGGTCCCACCAGTGAACAAACCCTGTGGCTAGACCGAGCACAATAGCCGCACGCTCAGTCAACCTGCGTGAAATGAAACGAGGCACGAGTAGTTTCTCCTTCATCGTGAGCGAGTGACCCAATACCGCGGCGGATTGGAAGACGCAAGAGGGGTAGCGAATCGAAATTGAGTTGGCGAACCGGCGCCGGCAGGATTTGTTGCGACGGCTGGCTGACGCCGACCTGCGGCGGCATCGACAGGTCGAATGGACTGTGCGTCTCCGAGAGCCACAACGCAGCGCTGGCAAATCGCGCGCGACGCACCCAAAGACCCGCGAATTTGTTGGTTAGGCTGCAAGTTGCGCAAGATTGCCTGTTCGGCATGCTCGTCTCCGATTGCCTCGAAAACTTGGATGTTGTTCTGTTTGAGCCAACGCCGAATCTGCGCACTGATTCGAGAACTCCGCGCCCCTGTGATGCCGACAGCTCGGGATCGCGTTACAACATTGCCAGCAACGTCAAGTTCGACAATGTCAGCCACGGCAACTGTTACTGCACGGTTGAATGCCTGCTCCCCCACTCCCGTAATGCTTAAGTGAATTTGGGTGGCAAGTTGTCCGTTGGGTCCCTGCTGCGAGAAGTATCGAATGAGTGGAGTCCTTGTTGGAGGCTGCGAGGTCGCGCCCGTTGATGGCGCAGCTGCAGTCGTTGCGCTGGCCGAAGACCGACCTCGCTGTGTCGGAACTCCAGGCCGAACAGTGGCGGATCGCCGCGCAGGCGCTATCGGGCGGCCACGACCGCCGCCGGACGCTGACGATCCGGCGGCGGTCGTGACCGCTGTGAGAAACAAAGTTGTTCCAATCGCTGTGAGCGTTCGAACGTCTCGCTGTCTGACTGCGGTGCCGGTGTGTTGAGCCAATTGCACTAGGCCGATTGGCGCAGCCAGCGGAAGGCTCATTGCTGCGTCTTGAAGTACTTGTCGCCGTTCGGCTGAAGATCCGCTGAAGATTGTCCGATACCTGGAAACGACCGCTGCCACCGCTCCGATGCCGGTGTTGGACGTCCCGAAGGAGCGAATGCCATCCCTCATGCCAAGCAGAATATTCTCTGAATTCTCTAGATCCCGAGCGGTCTGTTTCATCAACTCTCCGAGCAGTTCCTCTGCGACTTCGAGATTTCCAGACTGAATCGCCGCGCGCACTTCGACGAGAATTTCGGATTCTTCGGACTCGGTTATTGATCCACTCCGATCCGTCCCGCTGCTCGGTGCCCCGCGACAATACCCATACCGATTGGTCCCATCGACCAACCCCGCGGGATCCGCGCTCGTCCACCTTCCCAACCACGGCGCATAACTCCGCACGCCGTGCCTCTGCAGCCCTGTCTCCTCGTCGCGCTCCATGCCCGTGTACCGATAGCGGCGCTCCGGGCAATCGACGCTCCTCAATTCCACGGCGACCGTTCCCCACGGGTGAAACACCTCGTACGCGATGACCGCGGCGCTCTCGTCGAGCTCGATTCCTGCGCTTCCGAGGTGGTCCTCGACCCGATAGCGGCGCTTCTGCGTGGGCGTGCTCAGCGCCGTTCCGTTCTCGACGGTGAGCGTGTCGATCTCGCACACGCACCGCTCGTCGTCCATCACCCGCAGCGTGTGCCGCTCTTTGTCCAGCGTGCTGCCGATGTACTTGCGAAATACCTCCGTCGCGCCCGTGTACACGCGCACTTCGCGCACGCTCCCGACGCGCTGGATCACCTTGCGCACCCGCTGTCCGCTCCCGTCGTGAAGGTAGTACGCGGTTCCGCCTCCGCCGAGGTTTGCCTCGCGAAAGCGCTCGCTGTGGTCCCAGGCCATCGCGCTGACGTTGGGCATCGAGAGCATGTTTCCGCCGTCGTCGTACGAATACGTCGCGGTGAACGGGCCGTTCTCTGGGTTGCCCGGGAGGCTCGTCGAGAGCAGGCGATTGCTGTCCGTGGCGTATGCATACCGGCGCGACCACGAATCGCTGCCCGCGGTGTGGATGACTTTCTTCAGGTTTCCGCCGGCGTCGAACTGGTAGTCCTGGGTGTATCGGCGCAACGCGGTGCCGTCGTTCTTGTGAGCGAGCTCGCCGCGTCCGCCGTGCGTCTGATCGTGCTGGGCACTGCCGACGGTTCCGGGGTGCTCGCGGCCCTCGGCTTTCACCAGGCGGCCGATCGCATCGTACCAGTAGCGCGCGTTGTTCGAGACCGCGGTCCCGTTGAAATACTGGCTCTGGTCGCTGTCGTCGATGAGCTCGGTGAGGTTTCCGGCAGCGTCGTAGTGATACGAGACGTCTTGCAGCACGTCTCCGTTGCTTCGCTTGCTCTGCAGCCGCGCGAGCCGAAACGAGAGCGGGTCGTAGCTGTAGGTGGTGGAGACGTTGTTTCCGTAGGTGATGCTCTTTCGTCGACCGTGGACGTCGTAATCGACGCTGCTCACGAACGTCGTGGCGCTCGAAGCTCCGCGCACATTGGCGCTCAGCGACTCGAGCAGCCCCGCGCGGTTGAAGGCAGGACGCACGTCGGTCGCGTCGGGGTGAACGACGCGAGTCGCGCGGTTGAGGGCGTCGAACTCGCTGGTGCTCGTGAACGACTCGCTCTCGAGCAGCGCGTTGGCCGCCGTTTGAATTGCGGTGACATCATTCAAAGAGGCAAGCGAAATCCAGTCTGGATCGCTGGTCCATCCGCTGACGAAGCGGCGCGTGGCGCTGAGCACGTTGCCCTTGAAGTCGCACGCGTTGGTCACGACTTCGCCCGCGCTGTCGAAGCTGAGAACGGGCTTTCCGCGGAGGTTGAGCGCGCTGGGATTGGCGAGGGATTCGCCGTAGACCGTGCGGGCGACGAGCTTCTCGGCGCTCGCTCCGGGCTCGAGGACGAACTGGTGCGTGGGTCGCGAGGCGGCGTCGTACGCGGGGCGCAACACGAAGCCGCGTGGCGTCCATGCGCGATAGGGGCGGCCCATCACGTCGTGCAGCGAGTACGAGGTTCCGCCGTCGCACGAGATGGCTTTCAGCGGCGTGTCGGTGGCGTCGAAGAGGGTCGAGGCGATCTCGACGTTGCGCGCGTCGAAGATGCGATTCGCGCGGCCGTTGGCGTCGAACTCGGTCTTCGAGGTGAGCAGTCCCGCGCTTCCGTTGTCGGCGATCGCAATGAACGCCCGGCCCAGAGAGTCGGTGTGCGCGATTGCAGGCGTGTTCGCGTGCGAGGCGCTCTCGTCCGCTGCGCGACGCTGCGGGTTGGTCGTGGGCAGCGAAGAGCGCGCGGAATACCAGGCGCTGTCGAGCACCGTGTCGTTGGCGTCGAAGGTCTTTGAATACCAGGGCGTGAATTCAACGCGAGAGAACGTTCCGTCGGGCGCGTCGGTGCGAACCACGCGGCCCATCGAGTCGTAGTGCAGCACGGGCGTGACGCCCCAGGTGATCGCGTCGTCTTCGTGCTCGTAGCCCGAGTGAGACGAGAAGTAGGGCTCGTATTGTTTGACGGGCTTTCCTTTGTTGTTGACGATCGTGCGACCCGAGCCGATCCAGCGAAGCGCGGTGCCGGTGTCGACGTACTGGATTTCTCCTGACGAATTGCGGACGAGCCTTCCGTTGGCGTCGAGCTGCGGAACGAGTCCGGGCTCGGCTTGGGTCTTGGTGAGCAGCACGCGACCGAATCCGTCGACGTAGCCGACGCTCTCTTGCCACAGCGTGTTCGAAGCGCCGTGCGTCTCGCGAGAGCGCGTGCGTGCCCACGTCGGCTGACCGTAGTCCATCCAGGAAAAGTCCCCGTATTCGAACTCCACGGTGGGCGCTTCGAGCGTGTCTCCGTCGGTGCTCCCGACCTTTCCCATGACCGCGGCGGCGAGCACGCGGCCGAAGGCGTCGGTCTTCACGGCGCTGCGGTTTCCGTTGGCGTCGGTCATGCGCCAGGGCGACAACGTGCGGTAGTCGATCTCGACGCTCGATGCGTTGCCGAGCGGATCCGTCGCTGAAATCGCAGTGAGGTAGTAGCTGTCGTAGGTCGCCGCGCTCGTGTTGCCGAAGGGATCGCTGACGGCGGTGGGCAGGTAGAAGTGATCGGGATCGAGCGTGCTCGTTCCGGTTGCGGCCCACCAGACGCCAGCGTCGTACTCGTAGCCAGCGTCCGTGAGCATGGTGCTGTTCACGCGGGATCCGAACGCGTTGGTGAGCATTCCGGGCGTGAAGACGAAGGCGGTGCTGCGATGGCCGATGCCGAGCGGATGCACCGAGCCCAGGGGCAACGGGTCGAGCGCTCCGTCGACGTAGTAGTTGCGAGACCACGTCAGCAGGCGCTTCTGGAGCGTCGTGTGATTCGGCGTCGCTTCGTGTGCGATTTCGCTGGCGGCGTCGAAGGCTGTGTTGAGCTCGCTGCGCGAGTAGTTCTTGGTGTTGATGGGCGCGTCGAGGCCGGTGAGGAACCACCCCTTCGACTCGATGGGCATTCCGAGTCGCAGCGCGGTGGTGTCCATTCCGTCGTGGTGCCCGCTGAGCGCCTCGCTCACGGAGACGTGGCGCACGCTCTGTTCGCTGTATGTGGGGCTGTCTCGGCGCGGATACGCGATGGAGGCCGAGCGCGTCGGAGCGCCATACGCATCAACGGCGAGCGTCATCGAGTGCGTGACGCGAGGATCACTGGCGTTGCGCTCGTAGTGCAGCTCGATGCTCTCTCCGGCAATCACCTGAAACGCAGCGTGTCGCGCATCGGTCGCAGGCTGAATGCGGCGAACGATGAACGCCGCCTCGGTGACGGCGTACGGCCTGCTCTGGTCCTCGCTCCCGTCGAGCGCGTAGACCTCGCTGCGCAGCGTCTGCCCGCGCATCGCTCGACACGCTTCGCGCTGCTCTTTCGCGGTCAGCCCCGAGGGCAGCTCGGTGTCGGGAAGCTTCGGCGCCAGCGTGTCTTCTGCCCAGTATTCGCTGGCGAATTGCGCTTCGAGCGCCTCGCGTCCGAAGAACGCCCCGGTGTGCACCCACGTCTTGGTGTACACGGGCGGCGCGTACACTTCGCCCACGCCGTTGGTCGGAACTTCGCTGAACAAAGGCGTCTCGCTCGTCGCGTCGAACTGCTCGGCGTCCCACGCTTCGACCATTCCGAAGCCGCGAAACTCGCGCTCGTCGCGGTCGTAGTATCCGTGGTGATAAGCGCGCTTGGTGACGAAGCGATGGCCCGTGATCGCGTCGCGAACCTCCACGCGATCGACGACCCAGACGGGGAAGGGAAGCCTGGTTTTCCAGGGCTTTCCTGCGAGTCGATCGGCGAGGGCGAACTGCGTGCTGGGCGCGTAGCGATAGCGCGTCTCGCCGCCAGAGCCGTTGGTGATCGAGGTCATCAGCCACGGCTTCACCCCGGCCATCAAATCAACGTAGCGCAGCCTGCGCGCGTGATCGTTGGGCGCTCCCGAGAACCACACGAGGCACGCCGTCCCGCGGCCGCGAAAGTCGAAGACCGCAACGTGCGAGAGCTCGTGCACCGCAGGAAACACCGGCAGCTTCTCGACGTTCGCCAGGCGATTTCCAGAGTGATTCGCGTAGAGGCGAACGGAGTCCGCGCCGAGATAGATCAGGTCCGTAGGACCCGTTCCGTCCACGTCGGCCATGCGGATGCGGCCGGGATCGAAGGTGTCCTTGCGATCGATCTCGCTCACGTTCGAGAGCGTGACCTTCGCGCCGAAGCGTCCGTACCCGAGGTTGGGCCAATACTCGACGCTGTTGTATCGAACGCGAACGAGGTCCATCAGCCCGTCGCCAGACATGTCCGCAACGAAGATCGCCTCGCGCTTGTCTCCGTGAACGAGCCTCGGTCCCTTGCGCTCGTCGCGCTCGAACGTCCATCGCTGCTCGCCTGCGTATCCTTCGCGACCCAGCGATTTGTGCCACCGAATCACGTTGTCGCGCAGGATCATCACGTCCGGCTCGCCGTCGCCGTCCAAGTCGAGCGCGCGAAGGTGCGGGTCGTTCCAGTCGATCTTGGGCCACGAGGTGAACGGAGCAAACGAGCTCCACGCGCCCGTCACGTCGTTGCGCTCGAAGACGCCCGCGCCCCACTCATCACGAACGAGCAAACGTGGAGCGCCCGATCCCTCGATCGCTGCGAGGTGCGCGCCGCGACGAACGTTGGGGGCAACGTCAATGGGCTCCATCGCGGACAAGCGTCCGTCCCCGAGATTTCGCTTGTAGAACCACGCCCGCGACGGGCATCGCAGATGACCGGAGCGGACCAGCGCGGTTGAAATCAAGTCAAACCACTGCCGCGCACCGGGAAAACTACGATCCCCGGCGCGGTAGTGGTTTAGAACCACGCCCCAGCTTGCTCAGTGAGCACGCCCGAGAGGCCCTCTCCGTCGAGGTCCACCCACTGCGATCCCTGACCATCGAGCCCGAACGGGAGGTTCGCTTCGGTCTCGTCGTCTCCTTCGCGCAAGGCGCCGTCGAGCACGCGCTCGCTGTAGCCGTACTGCACAGGAGGCATGCGATCGACCGTGTAACTGCCGCCCGATTGCTTGGTGAACGCGCAGGCGTTGACGCTGAGCATCGTCGTGACGCTCGCGCGCTCGACGTACGCGAACTCCACCCCGCTCACGAGCAGCGGCTGCGCGCCGAGCTCAGCGAACGAGTGAAAGAGCAGGGCGCGCGCACACCGTCGATACGTGCGCACTTCGAAGCCCGGCTTGTAGCTGGAGAAGGGATCCAAGCGCGCAGGCCACGACTGTGAAGGCGTCGGAGCGGGCGCGTTCGTGTCGTGATCCCCGTAGTCGAACACGAGCTCGAAGTGCATCGTGTTCGCGTCGAACGGCGAGGAATTTCCCCAGCGAACGCGCTTGATGGATCTCTCGCGCGATGAGCTGCTTCAGCGCATCGGAGGGTTGCTCCGAGTGATCGAGGCGACGCGCAACGAGCTCACGACGCGCACGACGGATCTCACCGTGGCACAGCAGAGCCACCAGCACACGATCGACGAGCCGAACGGGCAACGGACGCTCGCGACTCGACGCCGAAGCGAGCTCGATTCGCTCCGCGGCGCTCTCGCCGTGCGCCAGTCTCAGCTCGCGGCCGCGCAAGACGAGCTCGTCTCCACAACGGCGGCGCGCGACGCAACGCGCGCTCCTCGACATGCGAACCACGGAGCTCGGTCTCTCGCGCGAAGTCGCCGAAGGCCGACTCCGCGAGCTCGATCGCGAACGCACGCGCACGCGCACGCAGACGCTGCAGAACGATCTCGACGCGCGCAGCGCCGAGCTTCGCGACGCCCGCTCTTCGCTCGCGAGCAAGGAGCCGGAGCTGCGCGATCGTGAACGCGAGCGAGACGAAGCGCGAACCTCTGCCAGCGCGAGCGCTGGTGAAACGCGAGCAGCGGAGGCTCGCGTGGGCGAGCTGAACAGCACGATCGCCGGGCTGCGCGCGGAGCTGATCGAACTCCGCGAGCGCGCGTCGTCGACGCCCCCGACGCCGGAGCGAGGCTCGCATCCTTCCTCGGTCACTGAGACGCAGCCGTCGCACGCGAGCACCGCGGGACGGGAGTAGGTGCGAGGTTGCAGCAAAGGGGCGCCGCTCCATCTCCGGCCCCGGTCCGCTACACCGATGATGGCTGACGTTTCGCAGTGGGTGTTGGTGCGACGTTGAGATGCTGGCGTGACGGCGGCCGGAGTATCCATTTAGAAAGATCACAAAGTGACTTCGCGATGATCTCCGTATGCTGAACTCATCGCATCTAAGTCCATCGACTACACACGTTGATCGTCGAGGAGTGTCGCGGTCTCTCTTGGCCGACAGAGACATCTCGTGCTGTGAGACGCTGAGGCGTGCAAATCGCCACGGCGATTTCACTTCGAGGGAGCCGCCTGCAGGTCTTCCAGAAACGCGTGACCTGGTGTAGGTAAATCCGATGCGCAGTGCGGGTGATGTGATCCTCGGCCAGTATCGCCTCGAGCGAGAGCTGGGTGAGGGCGCGTTTAGCGAGGTTTGGAAGGCGATCGACCTGGAACTCGAGCGCCCCGTCGCGATTAAGTTCCTGAAGCCCTCGAAGAGCGAGAAGTTGGTCGCTCGACTGCTTCGAGAGGCGAAGATCCTCGCGCAGATCAATCATCCGAACGTCGTTCACGTTCACGCGACGAAGCAGGTGGGCGAGCAGCATCTGATGGTGTTGGAGTTCGTCCACGGCGACTCGCTGCGCGTGGTGCTTCGACGAGATGGAGCCCGAGGCTTGCCCCTCGAGGTCACGTACACCCTCTTCGCGCAGATCGTCGAGGGCGTCGCTGCGGCGCACAATCAACAGATCATTCACCGCGATCTCAAGCCCGAGAACGTGCTCGTGACCCGCGATGCGCGCGGGCGGTGGGGCGCGAAGGTGCTCGATTTTGGCCTCGGACGTCTTGGCGAAGCCACAGCGAGCAGCGCCGCGCTGAGCGTCGGAACGTACGAGTACATGTCGCCCGAGCAGTCCACGAGCGCGACAGACACGCTCGGTCCAACCAGCGATGTCTTCTCGTTGGGCGTGATGCTCGTCGAGATGCTCACCGGCTCGATGCTTCCGGATCCCTCGACTCGAGTGTCGTGGGAGCGGCTCGCTGACAAACATCACGCAGAAGCGCGACTGGCCGAGCTGCGCGCTTCGTCTTCGAACGGCCACTCTGAGCTCTGGGCGGTTGCGGCGCGCGCCCTCTCTCGCAGCCCTTCGGATCGCTTTGCGTCGGCCGAGGCGATGCTGGTCGCTGTCCTCGCGGCCGTCGGTCCTCGTGCGAGCGCACCGCATCCTGCCGCTGTGCAGCAGCCGGCGATTGGCCGTTCGATCGACGCAACCGCGCCCACGGAGGTCGGCCAGATCGCTGCACCGGTCGACTCCCCGCTGACTGCGACGGCTCCGCGGGCAGTCTCGGCTCCCATGGCCTCGGTGGTCGAGATCGAGTCCATGGTCGTCGGAGCAGCGAAGCCGCCCGCTCCAGTGCCTGCTGCGCCCCCACCACAAGCCCCGCCGTCAGAGCCGCCGATCTCGCCCGAAATGCAAGCGCTCGTCGGCAGCGAGTTCGGTCCGTACAAGATCAAGCGCTTGTTGGGCGAAGGCGCGTTCGGAGCTGTGTTCGAGGCGAGCAAGCAGCCGCTCAACAAGCGCGTCGCGTTGAAGCTGTTGCACAAGCAGTGGGCGCACGACACCCGAGTGGTCGAGCGGTTCTTGCAGGAGGCGCGCGCGGCTTCGAGCCTTCGACACGCTCACATCGTCGACGTGGACGACCTCGGCGCGCGTGACGGCATTCCCTGGATCGCGATGGAGTTTCTCGAGGGAGAGAGCCTCGCGTCGAAGCTGCTCCGAGAGGGACGCTTGAGCGTCGAGCAGGCGCTGGAGTTCATGTTGCCGATCTTCTCTGCGGTGGCTGCGATCCACGAGAAGGGCATCATCCATCGCGACCTCAAGCCCGAGAACGTTCAGCTCTGGCGTGGCTCGTCGGGGGCGCTGCATCCGAAGTTGCTCGACTTCGGCATCGCGAAGGTCGGTGACGGCGCCTCGAGCGCTCTCACCGGAGCGACAGACATCATGGGAACTCCCGAGTACATGGCGCCCGAGCAGTGGCGCGGCTCGAAGTTCGTGAGCGGGGCCTGCGATCAATGGGCGCTTGCCGTGATCGTGTACCGACTGGTGACGGGGGTGTCGCCGTTCGCTGACGAGAGTCCGCAGACGATCATGTACCGGGTCTCGATGGAGCCGCCTCCGCCGTTTCCTCGGGATGTGGCGGCGGACGGGCTCGAGGCCGTGCTTCGTCGCGCGCTCGAGAAGGAGCCGACCAAGCGTTTTTCTGATGTCAGCGCCTTCGCTGCTGCGCTTCTGCCCTTCGCCGATGCTGGAGCCCGTCAGCGATGGAAGAGTGAATTCGGACGTTCCCCGTCCGATACCGACGTGCCAACCGGACTTCGTGTGCAACCGGTTGGCGATCCGTACCTTGGGTCGATCGTCGGCTCAGAAATCGTCTCGACCCCTCGGCCCTCCGGCCGTCCGCTCGCTGTGGTGGTTGCTGGGGTCGTCGTGGTTGCGGTGGCCATCGTGGGCGGCTACAAAGCGTTCAGCGCCTCTCCTTCACCGACCAACTCGCGTGCGGCGACGCAGACGCCGTCGGTGGCGCAGTCGCTGTCCACCGCGCCTCAACCGGCAAGAACTCCCTCGGCGGAGGCGAACAGCGCGGATGCTACCGTGGCGACGCCTGCCGTTGGACAGGCGTTGTCTGTTGACTCACACGCTGCTGCGAGCGGCCATCCGAGCGCGTCGGCTCGGCCCGATCCGGGCGTCGTGACCCCCGCAATGATGCGACTGCTTCAGCGTCAGGTTGCTGCGGATCGCTCTGCGAGAGGTGGCACATCCGCCGGTCCGCGGCTTCAACAGCCCCCCCCGAACGCCATTGTTGCTCCGCGGCTTCAACAGTCTCCTCCAAACGCCCCCACCGTCGTTCCCTCACAGAGTACGGCAACTCCTCGTCCTCAACCGAACACCCCAGCAGCGAATGGCTATGAACACGTTTTCTAGAGTCACAGTGCCTTGCGTGATTGGCGGCACGGTGTTTCTGTCGGTCTTGCTCCAGGTAGGAGTTGCTTCGGCTCAGCAGGCTACGGATCCGGCGTGCGCAGTTAGATTGTCGTCCGCTATGGCGTCGAGTAATGTCGACGAGCAGCACGAGATGGGCCTCAGTATGCGCCGTGATGGCTGTAACTCCGAGGCACTCACGCTGTTTCGCTCGCTCTGGGAGCGCGGCCACGAAGCACGATCGCTGGTTCGAATGGCGGGTGCCGAGCTAGCGATCCGTGACTATCCGTCTGCTGAGCGTCATCTCGAACAGGCGCTTCGAGAACTCTCGGCGGACGCGTGGTTGAGGGACCCAAACAACCGGGCTCAAACGCTAACGGCCCTTGCTCGCTCGCGTGAACTGCAGGGTGTCGCAGTGCTGACGGTGCGCTGCAACGTAGCGGCTGCACAAGTGTATATCAACAACCAGCCGCTATCGTCGTGCGGAGTTCGTACTCGTATGTCACAAGCGACGATTTCGATCGAAGTGCGCGCAGACGGCTATCGAGCAGAACGTCGGACGATAACGCTTGCGGCGGGCGCGGACGTTACCGAGGCGGTCTCGTTGATCGCGGAGCCGCCAGTCAGCCCAGTCACGCCGCTTGTGGCGAACGATCGGCTCACGACCTCGAATGCAAGTTCGTCGGCGGCAACCGCCTCCCCCCGAGCCGTCATTGTCACGGAGACACATCCGCATCCGCTTCGCCCCGTGGCGTGGGTGGCTCTGGGCGGTGCAGTCGTGGGCGCAGGAATCGGAATCGTGGGCCACGTCGTCGGGCAGCCAGCCGCCGACAAGTGGAACAGCGAGACGACGTGTCAAGTGGCGAGCCCGTCAGCCGAATGCATCGAGGCGCGGGATTCTGCGCAGACCATGGGGATCGTAAGGGCAGCTGGCTTCATCGGCGGAGGGGTGTTGGCCGCGACGTCCATCGTCTTTTTCATCGTGACGCCTCCACAGGTGGAGGCGACAACACGCACTGCGTTTCGATGTTCTCCTGCGTTGACTACCGCAGGCGTCGTTTGCGGGGGCAGGTTCTGATTCATGCGCGCTTCTCACATTGCTTCGCTTTCCCTCGTGGCTGCCGTCGCTGGCTGCTTCACGCTCAAGAGCCCAGGCGACGCTGGCGACGCGGCGCTGGACCAGCAATCCTCGCGGCCGGACGCCATCGATGATCTCGCGACGCCGATCGACACCGGAATCGCTCCCCGCGACGTGGTAAGCGATCGTGAGTCTGTGGACACTGGCGTAGCGACGGACACCGGAGTTGTCGTCGACACGGGCGTGCAGATCGACAGCGGAGTCAGCCCGAGCGACGCCGGATGCGATGGTGGCCAAACGGCCTGCGGTGCTCGTTGCATCGACACTCGCGTCGACACGATGAACTGCGGCGCCTGTGGAAACGTGTGCTCGACTCCCGCTGGCGGGAGCGTGACGTGTGTCGCGGGCCGCTGCGAGCCGGCGTGCCCAGCGGGACGCGTCGCGTGTGGCGCACGATGCGTGGACTTGCAGACGGATGTCGACAACTGCGGCGCGTGTGGCTATCGCGTCGTATCTGCAGGCCGCGCGGGAGAATCGAGTCAACGAACGTGCGTCGCTGGCAAACCCAGCCCCGCGTGGGTGCCCGTGTCGATGTCCGGCCCTCCGGCCGCTGCGAGCGCGCCACAAATTCGCGCTTGGACGGGGCGTCGCCTTGTCGTTGGATCACTGGCGAACAATTCGCCGCTGTTCACGTACTCGCCTGACTCGAACACATGGACCACGAGCGCGACCACGCTGTCGTACGGCGATTTGAACCCGCGCTCGTACGTCGCCATGCCCGACCGCAACGCGGTGATGGTGTGGGCCGCCGACGGCACTCGCAGGGACTTCGGAATCATCATTCGTGACTCCGGCGCGGCGCTCACTGCTTCGAATACCACTGCATGGACGCTGCCGCCGAGGGCGTCACCTGGGCTTTCGTACGATGGGACCAGCGTTCACGTGATGTTCGGGTTTGGCTCGACCAACGACAACGGCGGTCTCTACAACATGGCGACTGACAGTTGGTCCGTTGTCCCTTCGACCGCGAGCCCCGCCTGCGGATCGCAGGCTCATGGGGTGACGCCTTCGGCCTTTGCGCGTGGGCGCGTCAACGCGTTCGGCGGCTACGCCGCGAGCACCTCGATGTACGACTTTTGTCGAGCAACG
>JAAFIF010000130.1 GCA_013298625.1 Myxococcales bacterium | reverse complement strand
TTTTTTTTTTCCGCCCCCCACCCCACGGGAGTACATCGAGCTTCACAACGCAGGGACATGTGCCGTTTCACTGAACAATTGGCGCATCGTCACCCGGACGGGCGTCGGTCCGTTCGACCTGTTCACCTTCGGTCCGGCGCACTCGATCGCGCCCGGCGGATACCTCGTCGTCGCCGACTCGGCCCACCCAAACGTCCCGATCGGTTCGCTTCGTTGGATGAGCAATATCGCCGGATACCTCGGCAACGCCGTCGGCGGACTTCGATTGCTCGACCACACAGGCGCAGTCGTCGACCGTGTCGGATGGGCAGAGGGGGCCATGGTCGACCCGGGCGCGGAGTACGTCGAGGGATCGTGGGTCACGTATCTTCCGGGCCGAGCGGTCTTGACGCTCGCGCGCAGTCCCAACGGGCAAGACACCAATCGCAACAACGTGGACTTCGTGTTCTCTACGACCGTTCCCTCGCCGGGCGCGCGCAACATGTAGCGGGTCGAGCGCGGTGCAGCGCCGCGGCCAGGTCGGCGTCCGTCGCGCGGACTCGACGCGGTCCGTTGCGTGGGCGGGGAGGCCCGTCACGCAACGGCGTGATCGATCGTACAGTCGCTGTCCATGAGCCTTCGCTTCGCTTCGCATTGCATCGCCCTCGGCGCCGCGCTCGCGCTCTCTGCGTGCCTCGGCGCCGCACCTCCCACAGACGCCTCCTCCGAACGCGCTGAGCCCGCGCTCGACGTCACGCTCGACGCCACGCTCGACGCCACGCTCGACGGCGCGCTCGACGCGGGCCTCTCGACGTGCGTCGACTTCGACGGTCGCACGATCCGCGAGGGAGAGCGCTTTCGCGCCGACCACTGCAACGACTGCGTCTGCGAGGCGCGCGGGCAGCTCAGCTGCGTCGCGCGCGCTTGCGACGACGCAGCAGGCGGCGACGCGGCGCTCGACGACGCTCCCGCGGTCGACACAGGGCTGTTCTTCGGCGACGGGGGGATGATGGGCGGCGGGGGCTTCGTGGGATGCATCGCGCCGCCGGGCGCAGCGATTCAGCCAGGAGAGACGTGGACCAGCGAAGACCGTTGCACCGCGTGCACGTGCCGCGCGGGGGGCTCGTTCGAGTGCACGACGAGCAGCAGCTGCTACCCGACGCGAGGCCCTGGCTCGCGCGCGCTCTGGACGCTCTCGGCCTGCGTCGCTCCCAACGGAACGCCGCTCGAGCTCGGTCGCAACTACACCTCGCCAGGCGACTGCCTCTCGTGCGCTTGCTCGACGCTCGGGCTCGGCTGCAGCCCCACAGCGAGCTGCGGCCCGCAGCCGATGGCGCGCACGTGCATGATCGAGCCGGGGCTGCGCATCCCGTTCAACTCGACGTGGACGGCGCCGGACCGATGCAACACCTGTTCGTGTCTGCCCGATGGCTGGCTGCGCTGCGTCCCGCGCGCCGGCTGCATCGGCGACAGCACGTACCCGCACTGCACGAAGGTCGGCCGCTTCGTGCGCGCGGGGTCTACGGTGCTCTCCAACAACCGCTGCCTGCGCTACGAGTGCCCTGCCGCGGGCGCGATGGCCCTCGAGAGTCGCAGCGGCGATGTCCTCTGCGACGACCGCCCCGCGGGACGACACTGCGCCGCGCCCGACGGCCGCGAGCTCGACGTCGGGATGCTCTGGTCCACGGAGGACACGTGCACGCTCTGCGAGTGCGCGCCGAACCTCCGGCTCGACTGCGTGCGCCACGAGCGCTGCGGCGGTCCCCCGGCGCCCCGCTGCTTCGACACCGACGGAACCGAGCACCCCATCGGCGTCTGCTTCGGCGACCGCTGCCGAAGCTGCTGCTGCACGCTCACCGGGTTGAGCTGCGTCGCGATCGACGCCGTCGGCTGCAGCGACGCTGGGACCGATCGCTGAGCGCGATCACTTCACCGCGACGCGATCACGGCGGTGTAGCCGCTCGCGCTGCCGAGCGCTCCCTGCGCCATCGCGGTCCACGGGCCGATCATCCCCACACCGCCGCCAGACAACGAGTACGACTGCAGCGCCCGGACCCCGGTGACCTCGACGGTGAGCACCCACGAGTGCCGACCAGTGTTGAGCGTATCCAGCAGCGCGCCGGACGCGCTCAAGGCGCGCGTAAATGTCGGCGCGCTGGTCGCGCCCGTGAGGATCGTGTGCGCCGCAGCGCTGAAGCCTCCAGCGCCTCCGACGGGATAGTACTCCGTCAACACGACGGCGCTGCGCAAGTTGCCCGAGAGCTTACCGGGGTGCAGCACGAGAAACTCCGAGGCTGCGTCGCCGTCGCTGTCACCGACGACCGCCAGAGAGCTCGCGAAGTTCTCGGCGCTCGGCGGGGAGCCGAACGGCATCGTAGTCAGCACAGAAGCGTCCCTCGTAAACGGGTTTGCGTAGAGCAAGAGACCGCCGACGCCTCCCGTGCGGCCGGGCGCGCCGACGATCAGCTCGAGCGCTCGATCGTTGATCACCGAAGCCATCGCGAGCGACGAGCCCATCCGTCCTGCGGTGTCCGAGGTGTCTCTCAGCTGCACCGGGGTCGGGTCGTACGGAAGCATCGAGCCGGCGTCGTTCGCTCGAAACACCAACACTGCGCCGATCCCGCTGTTCGCGCCGGAGAAGCCGATGGCGATGTCGGCGCGACCGTCGTTCGAGAGGTCGCCAGCCACCATCGCCGTCGGGTTGATCAACGCCATCGTGGACAACGTCTGCGCGGGCACGGGCGGATTGCGGTGCGGAGAGAGGTACACGTTGATGCGCCCCGCGGTGGCGCTCTGCTGCGTCACCGCGAAGTCGCTGAGCCCATCGTCGTTGAGGTCTCCCAGCGCGGCCACAGCAGCGCCCAACGCGTTGGCGCTGTCTGAGCTGTCCGACAATCCCGTCGTCGGGGCCTCGATGGTGCCGTAGTACGCGGCGAAGCGGCCGAGGATGCGCCCCGATGCGAAGCGCGGGTCGCCGATGAGGAGGTCACCGTAGCCGTCGCCGTTGAGGTCTCCCGCGGCGGCGATGGCGTCGCCGAACCCGAGGCTCGCCGTGGCCGGAGTGAGGTCGTTCGCCGCGTCTCCTCCCCGACGAAACACGCGCACAGAGCCAGAGGTGAGCCCGATCGCGACGTCTGTACGCGCGTCGGCGTCCATGTCGAGCTCGAAGCGCTCGACGATCGGGATGGGCCAGTTCGCGGACGTCGGACGCGTTCCGACGCGAAAGACTCGCGTCGGCGAGGCATCTCCCGGAGTGATCGCCATGGGACAAAACACGCGAGCACGAACGAACAACGCCCGGTTCGCCATCGCTGCCGCAAAGGGCACCGTGTGCGAGGCGCGGCCGTCGGCGCCAACCACGACAGGCGTCACTCGCGTGACCGTTCCCACTGAGTAGCCGCGGGTGGTCGCGTACTCGAACTCCACCCGCGACCCGATCGGCGCGCGCGCGACGAAGGTCACGAAGCTCGTCGCGTACGCCGCCGTCGAAATGGGCGCGATCATCGTCGGGACCGTCGCCGCCGTGCACGCCGCAGGAACGCCCGTGTCCGTAAACAAGCCCGCGTCCGTGAGCACACCCGTGTCCACCGCCACGCCTGTGTCCGTCGGCGCGACGTCGATCGGCGGCGCGACGGTGTCGTCCATCACCGCGACGTCGTCCTGCACGACCGCGCCGTCTCCCGGCACGCTCGCGTCGCGCAGGTTGCTCGGCAGCGAGCACGCCGACGCCAAGAGCGCAGCGCACAGCGCCGTGGATAGACCGCCCATTCGAATACTGAACACAGAGCTCACCGACGACCTCGCCCGGTAACAAAGCAGCCCCGCCCCTTGCGCGTCCACAAAATCACCGCGCTGCCCCCGCGGCGAGGATCAGCCCTTCGGCCGCACGGCGGTCACGAGAGCGTCGACGCTCTTCTTCGCGTCGCCGAAGAGCATCCTGCAGTTCTCGTGGAAAAACAGCGGGTTTTCGATGCCCGCGTAGCCCGCCGCCATGCCGCGCTTGCTGACGACCACCATCGCGCTCTTCCACACTTCGAGCACGGGCATGCCGTAGATCGGGCTGCCAGGATCGTCGAGCGCCGCGGGGTTCACGATGTCGTTGGCGCCGATGACCAACACCACGTCGGTGCGCTCGAAGTCATGGTTGATCTCTTCCATCTCGAGCACGATGTCGTACGGAACGCCGGCCTCCGCGAGCAGGACGTTCATGTGTCCCGGCAGTCGACCGGCCACGGGGTGGATCGCGAAGCGCACCTTCACGCCGCGGTCGCGCAGCGTGCGGCACAGCTCGTTGACCGAGTTTTGCGCGCGCGCGACAGCCATCCCGTAGCCCGGAACCACGATCACGCTCTTGGCGTTGGCCAATCGCTCGGCGAGCTCGTCCGCTTTGATCTCTCGCACTTCGCCGTCGACCGGCGCGGCGCTGGTCTTGGACTCTCCCGTCCCGAAGCCGCCGAAGACCACGTTGAGGATCGAGCGGTTCATCGCGCGGCACATGATGATCGAGAGGATCGTCCCGCTCGCGCCGACGAGCGCGCCCGTCACGATGAGCAGGTCGTTGTTGAGCACGAAGCCCGCGGACGCCGCGGCCCAGCCCGAGTAGCTGTTGAGCAGCGAGACCACGACGGGCATGTCCGCGCCGCCGATGGCCATCACCAGGTGCACGCCGAGCACGCCCGCGAGCGCGGTCATCGCGAGCACCCACACGAGCCCCGACGATCCCTCGGCCGCCATGAACGGAACGGCCAACCCCACGATCCCCGCCACGATCAACAGGTTGAGCACGTGCCGCCCCGGCAGCAACAGCGGCTTGCCCGACAGCGTGCCCTTGAGCTTCGCCCACGCGATCACGGACCCCGTAAACGTCAGCGCTCCGACGGCGATCCCGATCCACAGCTCGATCTGGTGAACCACCCGCGCCGTGTGCAGCTCCGCCGCGGTGTGCGCCCCCGCGGCGTGCGCCTGCGGGCCCATGTACGAGCTCAAGCCCACGAGCACCGCCGCGAGGCCCACAAACGAGTGCAGGATCGCCACGAGCTCGGGCATCCCCGTCATCTCGACCTTGCGCGCCATCGAGGCGCCCACGATCGCGCCCACGCCGATCGCGCCGCCGAGCACCGCCACGGCGGTCACGCTCGCGCCGTGCTGCAGCCACGTCACCGCGGTCACGACGATCGCGAGGACCATCCCGACCACGCCGAACAGATTGCCGTTCTTCGCCGTCTCTTGCTTGGACAGACCGCCGAGCGAACGGATGAAGAACACGCCCGCGATCAGGTACGCGACGATGCTCATCCCCGGGGTCATCGCTCGCCTCCGTCCCGCTGAAACATCTTGAGCATGCGCTGTGTGACCAAGAATCCTCCGGCGATGTTGACCGTCGCGACGAGCACGGCCGCGGCGCCGAGGATCGTCGCGATCCCGAAATCACCGCTGATTTGCAGCATTCCCCCGACCACGATGATCCCCGAGATCGCGTTGGTCACGCTCATCAGCGGGGTGTGAAGCGAAGGGCTCACGCTCCAGATCACCTGCCAGCCGACGAAGCACGCGAGCACGAACACCGTGAAGTGCTGCAAGAAATCCCGCGGCGCGAAGCGCCCCAAGAAGAACAGCAGAGCCACGACGAGCATCCCTCCGACGTTGCTCACCCACGCCTTGCGCGTCGGCGACGTCACGTCGTGCTGCTTGGGCTTGGCGTCCGGCGGCGGCGGCCGATGACTCTTCGGCGCGGGCTTCGCAGCAACGACCGCGCTGCCAGCGGGCTTGGCGGGGGACGGCTCTTTGCGCGGCGGAGGCGGCAGCGCTTCGCCCTTGTGCACGACGATCGCCGGGCGGATCACCTCGTCGTCGAGGTCGATCTTCCACTTCTCGCCGCCGCCCATGTCCGTGAGCAAATGGACGACGTTGTTGGCGAAGAAGCGCGAGGCGACGGACGCCATGCGCGAGGTGAGGTCGGTGTACCCGATGATCTTCACGCCGTTGTGGTCAGCGATTTGTCCGGGGATCGTGAGCTCGCAGTTTCCGCCCTGCTCCGCGGCGAGGTCGACGACCACGCTGCCGCGCGCGAGGCACTCGACGACGTCGCGCGGGACGAGGATGGGAGCCTTCGTCCCCGGCACGAGCGCGGTCGTGACGATCACGCTCACCTCTCGCGCTTGCTGTCGAAAGAGCTCCATCTCCGCGGCGATGAACTCGGGGCTCATCACCTTGGCGTAGCCGCCGCCGCCGTCGCCGCTCTCGTCGATCTTCACTTCGAGAAAGGTCGCCCCCATGCTCTCGACCTGCTCTCGCGCCGCCGCGCGCGTGTCGAACGCCCGCACCTCTGCGCCGAGCGCGCGCGCCGCGCCGATCGCGGCGAGCCCCGCGACGCCCGCGCCGATGATCAGCACTTTTGCAGGAGGAGCGCTGCCCGCCGCGGTCACTTGCTTGCCGAAGAAGCCCTGGTAGACCGCGGCGGCTTCGAGCACCGCGCGGTAGCCCGCGAGGTTGGCCATCGAGCTCAGGACGTCCATCTTTTGCGCGCGCGTCACGCGAGGGATGCGCTCGAGCGCCAGCGCGTCGACCTTCTTCGCGCACAGCGCGGGGACGAGCGATGGGTCGCGCTCGGGCTGCAGCAGCGAGACGAGCAGCGCGCCTTCGCGAGCGAGCTGGATTTCTTCGAGCGAAGGCGGTCGAACCTTCACGAGCACGTCGCTCGATGCGAAGAGCTCTTCGCGCGACGCGACGATGACGGCGCCCTCTTTCGCGTAGGCCTCGTCGGTGATTCCAGCGGCGATTCCGGCGGCGGACTCGATGGCCACCTCGAAGCCGAGGGCCGCGAGCTTCTTGACGGACTCGGGCGTCGCCGCGACGCGACGCTCGTTCTCTGCACTCTCTTTGGGGACTCCAACGCGCATCGGACCGGAGAGCTTACCGAGCCGTCACCGCGGAAAAACGTGAATCTCCCGCGCGTCACGCGCAGGATCCGCGTGACGCACCGCGGTAGCGACGGTCAGAACCGCAGCCGCGGAATCGGCGAGTACCGCGCGTCGGTGCGAACGGGGCGCGGGCCTGGCTGGGGCACGTTGGGTGGGTTGGGCGGCGGCCCCGAGCCGCAGTCGACGAGCATGTCGCCCACGCCGCACACGTCGAGGTTGCGCCGCAAGCTCTCGTCGAAGCTGGCCATGGCGTCCCGACGATGCGGCCCCCCGGTGAAATACATGATCCCGCCCGCGGTGCCGAGGATCATCGCGACGATCCCGCTGCTGATGCCGACCGCGTAGATCGCCGTGGGGTCCCCCCTCACGGGCAAGCCCACGCCGAAGCTCGCCGCGGTGACCGCGAGCGCGACCCCCGTGGCGCCGAGCAGCCCGTACGCGATGCGCTCCTGTCGCTGCGCTTGTAGGGTGTGGCGCCACGACGTCGAGTCCTCGCCGACCAAGGGGAGGAGGTCTTCTGAAGCGTAGATCGTCTGTCCGTCAGCGAGTCGAAGCTCGGAGCTGAACGTCGAGTCAGGCCCCGCTTCGCGATCGAACGACATGGACATCTCGACGGGCGCGTACGACCGATACTGCATCACCCGCGCGGCGAACGGCTCGGATCGAGACAGCGCGCGCGGCAACGTCACGCGGTGCGCACACGCCCCCATCGCCGCCACCATCAACAGCCCCAACGCCCGCACCCCCGTGGTCCGCTCCATCACGTTGGCAGCGAGCATCGCACAGCGCGCTCAGAATGGCCGCATCGTCGCGCACTCGAGGTTGTCGCCCTGGCTCACGCCGAGCAGCTGCGCGTAGCGCTGGTAGAAGCCCAGTCGATCGCGCACCGCGTGGGTCGTGGGCATCCCGCACTCGATCCCGCCGTTGATGATGTGCACCGTGAGCCCGAAGCCCGGCAGTCGGTTGGCCGCGGTGTCCGCCGCGGTCGGAACATACGCCCCAGTCATCACGTCGTGGCACGACGGCTTCGGCGCCTGCGGGGTCATCCAGAACCACAGGGCCGTGCGAAAGGACACGAGGGGATCGCTCGCGACGAGCCCAGGGTTGGCCAGCAACGGGAGCCCGAGGGCGCGGCCGGCCTGGCCGTAGTTGTAGTTCCACGAGAGTTGGATGGGGCCGCGGCCGTAGTAGCGCTGGCCGCTCGCGCACGGAAACTCCATCGAGGGCGCGCAGTAGTCCGCGGTCTGCGGCGTCGCTCCTCCCTCTTCGATCCAACACAAGCCCCACGAGTAGCGCCCGTCCGGCGCGGTGTCCCAGCCGCCCGTCGTCTCGTGCGAGATGTTCGCCAGAAACGCAGCCACCTCGCGCCGCCGCTGCTCGACGCTGCCCTCGCTCGCAAACCGAGCAAATTCTCTCGCGGCCTGCACGAACGCCTCGTACGTGTAGAACCCGCCGCGGCACGGCGCCGTCCCGCGGTGCAGAAAGATCTGCTCGAACATCGCCCGCGGCACCAGCGCCTCGATCGACGCAGCAGCGCTCGCGTCGCTCGTCGCCACGTCGGGCACCACCGCCGCGTCCGCCGCGCTGACCACGTCTGGCGCCGCTGAAACCACATCGATCGCCGGCGCGTCCATCGCCGCAGGCGCGTCGGGCCTCGCGTCAGCGCCTGCTGCGTCGGGCGTCGACGGCATCGGCGCCGCGCACGCAGCGAGAACACAGCCCACGAGAAGCGCCATCGTCCGCATGACGAGATCGTACCGCAACCACCGCGCAGGAAGAGCTCACCGCAGCAGCGCACGGACGGGCTCGGGCAGACGATCGCACCCCTGCACGAGCTGCGCGTACGAAGCGCTCGAGAGCGTGTGCCAGTACAGAATTCGCTGCGCCTTGCGCACGCGGGTCATCGCGACCACGGCTGCTGCGGTCTTCGCCGTGTACGTCGGGTCGAGCTCGATCCCGTCCTCTGCGAACAGCGTTGTCGCCTCGTCGCCACGCGCCGTGCGCACGCCGTAGCCATCACCGAGCTGATCGCCCACGAGCACGACGTCCTCGATGCCGACGCCGCGCTCGATCCCCGCGCGCGCGCGCTGCACGCCCCGCGCGAGCCACGCGGTCCTCACCCGCGGAATCGCCCACGGAATCGCCACCATCACCCCCACCACGCCCACGCTCATCCCGTGCGCCCGCTGCGCGGCCAACAGCCCCGCGTGCGTCCCGCCGCTGCCGTGCGCACACACAATCAACTCTGGCCACCGACCGCCCATCGCGCCGCGCTCGATCTGCGCGCGCAGCTCGATCATCGCGTCCCAGTATCCGCTCGCGCCGAGCACGTCGCTTCCCCCGACAGGGATCCCCCACACCCGCCGCCCCTGCGCGCGCAGCCGCGCCTGCAGCGCAGCCACGTACACGGGCAGCAACGCCAGCGCGGGACAACAGTGAACGATCGCGCCTTGTGCCACGGTCGCGCGCGCCACGGTCTCGGCGTGCTCTGTCCACCGTTGTGGTGCGAGCACCACGTGCACGTCGAAGCCCATCGCCCTGCCGTGCACCGTCGTCGCGAGCGCTTGATGCGAGCCCACGGTCCCCGACGTGACCAGCGTGTCGGCCCCCACCGAGCGCGCGTGGGCGAGGATGCGGGCGAGCTTTCGCGGCTTGTTTCCGCCGTAGACAGGGTCCGTGCGGTCGTCGCGCTTGATGAACACCTCGGCGCCCAAGCGTGCGGACACGCGCGGCAGCAGCTCGACCTCGGTCTCTCGGAGCTTCAACGTGGCTCAGCTCTATCGGTTCGCGGCGTCTTCGTACACGCCCCGCGCCATCAAGCTCGTCTCTCGCTCGGCGCGCAGCCGGTACACCGCCGCGCGACGGGCGCGAATCCCGCGGTCCTCGGGGGACGCGCGCCCCGCCCACTCGGCGAGCTCGCACGCGAGGCGCAGCTCTCCGTCGCTCGCCAGCCGCTCGGCGCGGTCCATCAGCACGCTCGCTCCGCCCGCGAGCGCAGCGACCTCGCTCGCCACGGCGTCGGGGTGCGCGGGCTTGAGGTGCGCGGGGTTTCCGTCGTACCAGCCGCCGTACAATCGCCAGAGATTTCGCAGGACGAACTCGGGTTCGTCGTACACGGGCCGCAGCCACGGCTTGCCGAGCAGCGCCTCGTCGACGCGCACGTTCGCGATCACGTCCGCGAGCGCGCGGCCCTCGTTCATGAGCGCCACGCACTGATCGTGCAGCGACCGCAGCAGCGCAGCGGTGCTCTCGAGCACCTCGCGCACGATGGCCTCACCCTCGATCGCTGGGCCGTGACCGGGCAGCAAGAGCGCGGGGTTCTTGGCGCGCATCGCGTCGAGGGCGACCGCCCATTCGAGCGGGTATCGCTGGACTTTTTGAGGGTTTCCGCAGTTGGGCGAGGCCCAGATGAACAGGTCGCCCGAGCACACCGCGCGGTGCTCGGGGAGGTATGCCCAGAGGTGATCGTCGGTCTCGCCGCGGTCGTGCCGCAGCTCGATCACGGTCTCGCCCACGGTGATCGTCCGCGCGGTCGAGACCAGCTCGTCTGGCGCGCGATACTCCGTCGGCCACTGCAAGCCCGGAACCCGAAACTGCCTCGCGTTGATCGCCGTGTTGTACCCCGCGGTGCGCACGTACCGCTCGAACCTCGCGGGCACCCGATCGTGCGCGATCACCCTGAGATTTCCCTGCGCGTCTGCGTCCCATAGCGCGGCGCCCATCACGTGATCGACGTGCCCGTGCGTGTACACCACGGTGTGCGCCGGCGCGCTCGACCAGCTTCGCACCGCGCCGTGGATCATCGCGCCCGTGAGCTGCGAGCCAGTGTCCACCAACACCAGCCCCGCGCGGGTCTCGATCGCGATCGCGTTGGCGAAGCTCGAGACAAACGCGAGCCCCGGCGCGTACTGCTCGAGGCCCTGAAAGGTCGTAAACGGGTTGTGCTCCTCGGGCCGAAGCGCGCCCGACAGAAGCTGCTCGGAGAACTCACGGACTGCACCCATGAGACCGATGGTCGCACGCCCGTGTTGCGCGCGTGTGGAGCAGGCGGTCGTGAGCGTCGCCGCGCGCTCGTCGCGGTCATTGCGTTAAGCGATCGCTAAGCGATCGCTAAGGCGTCGAAGGGGCATCGAGAGCGCACCGTCGCAGACCAGAAGGCGCCGCGCGACACGCGAGGCCTTCGAAGGAGTCCACAGCGGATGCTCGCAGGATCGATTCAAGGAACCCGATACTACGGCCGCGGTTCGGTCAGCGCGCTGCTCACCGACCTGCTCGCCCTGCGCGCGACGAGCCGGCGTCGCACGATCATCAAGCTGCTCTCGACGGCAGGTCTCTTCGCGCCGCTGCTCGCGCTGCTGGTCCTCCCGCTGGTGCTCTTCGGGAGCGCGGATACGTCGCAAGACATGCTGGTCGGCGCGATGAGCGTTAGCTTCGGGCTCTTCGCGCTCTCGCTCGTCGTGCGGTTGATCGTCGGCTACATGCTCATGCCCGAAGTCGCGCGCGTCGATCAGGCCGAGCTGCTTCTGCGCTCGATGCTCGTGGCCAACGGCGCGACGGTGACGCTCTCGCTCGACCTCTCGAAGGCTTCGCAGCGGCGCAATCGCGGGCAGCTCGAGCGAATCCCTGGCCCGAACCAGACCTTTCGAACCGTCACGCGTCACGTGGTCCACTGGCTCGCCCTCGAGGCGCCGCTCGCCGCGGGGCCGATCGTGCGCTCGTCGAAGTCCGAGAGCGCGAGCGAGACCGTCGAAGAGAAGATGGTCAGTCAACGGCGCTTCCAGCGGACGAGCGAGAGCGCGTCGCAGTCACTTACGCTGCAAATTCTCTATCCGCAGACGCTGACCGCGGTCCTGCAGATGGGCGCGGCGCTCGCGCAGCACGTGCCCGCGCCGCAGGGGACGAGGGTCGTGCACACGCCGGGCGTCCTCGAGGCGCACGCGTTCGGGACCGACGCTGCGATGCCGATCGAGCACGAGCTCGCGCTGCTCAACGCCATGGCGCGCGCGGTTTGCGGCGCAGACATCACCGATCGCGCGGGCTTCGAAGCCGCGCGGCGCGAGATCACCGATCCGAGCGCGCGCGCGCAGAGCACGGCGATGCGCAAGCCCGTGAGCGAGATGCAGTGGCTGTTCATCGTGCCCGCGTGCTTCGCGCTGATCGGCGCCTTCGGCTTCGTGCGCGTGCGCAAGCCGGCGGACACGAGCTTCGTCGATGGCGTCCTGGCGCAGACGCAGAGCTCGAACGCAGAGAGGGCGCGGCGCATCGCCGCGATCGAAGCGCAGCGCAGCGCAGGCGCGCCGGTCGACGAGACCGCGCTCGGCTACCTTCGCGCCGAAGCGGCGAGCGGCGAGGCGCGCCGGCGCGAGTGGCAAGGGAGCGTCGACGCGATGCACGAACGCGCAGCCCGCGACCTCAACGTCATGATCGGCGGATTCGCGCTCGCGGCGCTCACCGCAGCGGGAGCCACGTTCGTCGTGCGTCGGAGAAAGAGCGCGAGATAAATCACGACCGCGACGTCGTCCGTGTGCGTAGAGCTTGGGGACTCGATGCGCCTATCGAAACAGGATGAACAGAAGCAGCGAGTCGATCGGCGCAACGCTGCAACGCACGCCGCGCTGCTCGTTCATGGGCGGGCGAGCGACCAGCCGAAGCGCTCACTTGCCATCGGGCCATCGATCACGCGCGTAGGCGCCAGAGCCACTCCCGAGACGCCGCCGGGAAAAACGCTCACGTTGCCAGCGTTCATGCGACCGCCGGGCGAAGCGCCAGCAGCGCTCACGACAAGATCAGCGTATCCGTCGCGGTTGAGGTCGCCGCCAGCGAGCGCGTAGCCGAACTGGTCGTCCGCCGCGACGCCTTCGAGGAGGCGCGCGCGCCCAATCGCCCCGACAGGGCCTCGCCCGTGAAAAACATCCACGCTTCCCGCGCTCATCCGCCCGCCAGGATTCGAGACGATCGAGCTCACTGCGACGTCCGCGTAACCGTCGCCATTGACGTCGCCCAGCGCTGCGGCGTGCCAGAAGAACGACAGAAATCCAGACGTATCGAGGAACTGATCGGCAGTAGGAGAGATTCCTATCGCGCTTCCGAGAAACAACTGCGCTCCGGTCGGAGCGCCGAAGTACGCGCCAACGAGCAGATCTGCCAGTCCGTCTCCGTTCACGTCTCCGGCGCTCGCGACGGTCCATCCTTGTTGGTCCGTCGCGCTCGCTCCGCGAAGCACGCGCGCTGCCGTCGCGCCGATACCCGTCGCGCTCCCGTGAAACACGCTCGCACTTCCCGCACGCGACGGTGCGTCGAATGAAGAAGGCGCGCCCACGACGACGTCCGCGAATCCATCGCCGTTCACGTCGCCAGCGCCTGCGACGGCTCTGCCGAACCAGTCTTCTGGCGATGCGCCTTCGAGGAGTCGCGCGGGCGTCGAGGCGATGCCCGCCGGCCCGCCGTGAAAAACCGACGCCGTGCCAGCGTGCAGGCGTCCCGCGGGGGACGCCGCCTGCGCACCGACGACGAGATCGGCAAAACCGTCGCTGTTCACGTCACCCGCGCTCGCGACAGAAGATCCAAACAGGTCGCCTGCCGCTGCGCCTTCGAGCACGTGCGCGGGAGCTGCACCGACTCCCGCTGCACCTCCGTAGAACACGCTGACCGAGCCGGCCGCAGCTCGACCAGCAGGAGAGTCGCTCGACGCTCCGACGATGAGGTCCGCGAAGCCGTCGCCGTTGACGTCTCCCGCGCTGGCGACTGAGCCGCCGAACCCGCCCCCGCCCCGGAGCGTCACGTCAGGCGAGCTCGCGATCCCGGAGGCGCTGCCATAGAAGACCGCGAGCCGACCGGTCGCCGAGCCCGCTGCGACATCTGCGAAGCCGTCGCCGTTGAGGTCGAGCTCGCTCCCCCAACTGCGGTCACGATCACCCGTCGCGCTGCGCGCGCCCACCCGAAATTGCCACACTGGGCTGCGGACGGCGCCCGCAATCGCGCCGGTCTGACCGCGAAGCCGCCAGAACCACCAGCCAGCCGCCAGCGCCATCGCGGGTCGAAAGCTCGTTGTCACGGACGCCATCGGCGCGAGGCAGCCTGCCGTCATCGCGCGATCACGGCAGAGCTCAACCAAGGTGCTGTCGCTGCGCGGTGAGGGCAACCATCGGAGCGTCGGTCGTTGGCTGGTCACCGCGCTGGTGCTCAACGGTGCGATGGGCCTGGGCGCTGCAATCACCCCGCCGTCGGTCGCGCCGTCGGTCGCGCCGTCGGTCGCGCCGTCGGTCGCGCCGTCGATGGCAGCGTCGTGAGTCGCGTTTGTCGCCGCGTCGAAGCGCGGCGCAGATCCGTCGAGCCCCGCTGCGTCCAGCGGAACCAGCGGCGAAACAGGCGTCGTCGGCAGTTCGATGCTCACGCACTGACCGTCGTCCCCGCACGTGGTTGCTCGCTCGATGCAGCGCACCGAGACCGTGCACCGCTCGGGCGCCACCGTCGTGCACCCATCGGTCAGCGCTGAGCACTGGTCGTTGAAATACACCCGCGCCAGCAGCGGGACGCGTTCGATCAACGTGACCTGCTGCCAGCGCTCGATGTGGACCGCTGGGACACCGGCAGTCGCTTGCACATCGAGCACGGCGAGCAGCGAAACCACGCCCTCGCGCGGGCGCCCCTCGCGCGGGACAACCGAAACGCTTCCCGGAAACATCGGCCCCTCGGTGTTTGCGAATCGCGTGATCGATCCCTGCGTCGAGCGGAGTCGATCGATGCTCTGAGCGCCCTCGATCGTCGAAATCGTGAGGGTCATCGGTCGCGTCGGATCTACGTTGGAGTCGAGCAACAACAGCACTTCGGTGGGGCGATAGCGACAGCTCACAGCGGTGAACAGCGAGCAGAGCGCGAGCAGTCGAGCGATCGACCCGCCGATGCAACGCAGCGATCGCTCGGTGCGGAGGGAGTGAACGCGAAGAGAAAAGAATGCCACTGAAAGCAGTGTATCCCAGCTGGGACGGTGCGTTCGGCGCAGCTGGCATAGCAACGCATGCGTTGCGCCTCTGGATGCGCAAGCGTGCGTTGGCGGCGGGCGCGAGCGACCGCGCGGCCTTGGCGGGTCGCACACGCAAGGGGCCAGCGCCGATGGTTTGTTGCCCGAGAGCGGCGTCGACCTCGTGAGCGTATCGACAAGCACTTCGATCACGAGCCGGCTCGCGCTTGCGGACCTGGTCGATCCCACAGAAGCATTGCGACGGAGCGACGACGCGCTCGCGTCCAATCCCTGAGTCGCCGCTCAGCCCGCTGCAATCATTGACTCCGAAGCGAACCGGGTCGCAAGCCCTTCGTGCACAGGCGACGCGCAGCCCCATCGCGCGGTCGCGGCCACTCGGCCGCCACGCGCGGCTCGGTCCATCGTCGAGCAGCGTCACGATGCGAGCGCGCTTGTCTTCGACTTCGTGGGTCGCGTGCACGCTCGGTCCGCAGCGTCGCCCATCCTCAGCGCGACGACGGTCGTCACCCGCACAGCGCGGTGCGGTTCGAGAAGCTACCGCTGACGCCTGCGCTGAAACCTCGCCCGCAGCGCCGCGACGAGCGTGGACAGCATCGACAATCCCCACAGACCGAAGCAGACCAAACGCATGCCCCAGGACTCGTCTGGCCGGGCGAGATCGGACTCGCGCATCCACACTTGCTCGGGCTTCTCAGGGAGCACCACCACGGGCACCTCGGTGCCGAGAGGCGTCGCGTTCGGGCAGAAGGGTCCGAGGGAGCGCACAGAAAACGCGCGATGTTCGCGGGTCGTTCCCGTGAGGATGTTGTCGCAGACGACCCGTGAGCCGCCGCCAGCGCGGCTCTGGTGTCCCGTCACTCGGGTCACCACCCGCTCGCCGCGCGCGCGCAGCTGCGTCGCGTCCCTGGCGTCCTCTCGGATGCTGACCTCGAGGAGCAGATACGCCACGCCGAAGATCGCACACAGCAAGAGCGTTTCGTTGCGGGAGGGAGGTGCCACCGACGGACTGTACCGCGACGCACGCCGACCATGCCCCGAGCGCGCAGCGCTCACCCGCGAAGCGCGTCGAACACGAGCGTGCCCCAGCCGACGGTGATCGCGATCGCGCTGCCCGCGCCGAGCAACGCCGACGCCTTCTGCACCGGCGAGCCCGAAAGCGAAAACGCGTTGATGCCAAACGCGCGAAGCGCATAGGGAAGCGGGTTGAGCCATCCGCCCACGATCAGGCACCCCGCGACGAGCGACGCGTGCGCGTTCGGAACGAACCGCAGCGCCCCCAGCGCCACCGCCTGCATAAACGCCAACATCAGCCAATCCGTGTGCGCCGCAGTGAAGTCCTTCGACAGCAGCGGCTTGAGCCTCGATCCCCACGGCTGCCGCGGGATGAGCATCACCCACCCGAGCAAGATCGAGAAGAGAACCTGGACGAGTACGCTGCGAATCAGCCAGAGTTGTGCGCCGGTCATGGCAACGATCTCGCACGCATCGAGCGACGCCAGCATGAACGAAGCTGCAGCCTGGGTGGGACGCATCTGGCGCGCGCCGATCGGAGCGGTCTTTCAAGGGCGAGGCGGACCGACGTCGGCGCACGCGCACCCTGCGTTCAAGATCGGCCTGGGCGTCGACGTGCGCGGAGACGTTCGAGCAGCGGGCGGATGTTCGTTGGTCGCGCCAGGACAGCGTCACATCGTGACCGCCGAATCGACGGTCACGCTCGTGTATCTCGACGCTCGATTCGTCGACCAGGCCGGCGCGAGTCGCCTCGCCGAGCAGCTCGTCGGAGCGGGCGCGCGTGTGGATTTCGACGCGCTCTGCGAGGATGTGGCTCGCGTGCGAAGGCGACGAATGGGCGCCAAGCTCGAAGCCATGCTCGACACCTTTGTGTGCGGCGCGTCGAGAGACGAGGCATCAACAGTCGGACAGCGCTCGACGTCGACGTTTACGCACGCCGTGACCAACGAGCTCGGCGTGGCGCCCAGAATGGTGCGCTCGTGGGCGCGGATGCTCGCCGCGGTGGACGCCGTCGCGACGGGGCAGACGATCACGACCGCCGCGCACGAGGCAGGCTTCTCGGACGCGGCGCACCTGTGGCGGCAGAGCAGGGCGCTGCTCGGAATCGCCCCGAGTCGACTCGTTCGATCGCGCTGGTCCTTCGGCGGCGATCGGGCGTCGCCGTCGTGATCGCGGTCTGCAACGCTGCGAAGACAGCGCGGTCGCGCGCTTCGTCGACTACTCTTCGCTCCAGCCGAAGAGCGTCAATCGCCCGGTGATTCCTGGCGCAGACACGGCCCCCCACGTTTGCTGCGCGGCGTCGATGGCGACGACCGTCGTGCTCGACGCCCCGCTCCCCGCGACCGCCGAGCGATCGAGTCCAAACGACGCGATCACGTGATTCGCGCTGTCGTGCGACAGCCGAAGCACTGGACCGGTCGCCGTCGTGCCGGGATTGAACGCCTGACCGCTCACGATCGCGCCGGTCGCCAGCGGCGCGACGACTCCGCGCAGCGAGCAGCTCGCCCACGCCGTGCTCGTGAAGTCTCCGCACACAGAGCCGTGATAGGACGATGTCCTGCGCCCGAGCTGAAGAAAGTTGCGCCACTCGAAGCCGCGTCCGACCGTCGGCGATCGATCCAAGAGCAACGTGTGCATGTACTTGAAGTCGACCGCAGCGCCCGGCGCCAACAGCAGTCGATCGCCCGCCAACAGCTGCAGCCCCTCGGGGAGCGTGACCGACGTCGCGCTGTTGTCTCGCACGCGGACGGTCTCGAAGACGTGCGTGTGATTTCGGGTCACGATCAGCGCTTCGGCGTCGCGAAAGAACTGAGCTTCGAGCGCGCCAGCGTAGGCCGCGATCTGCGCGACGCCGGTCGCGTTGTCGTAGGCCTCGATCTCGAGAAAGGGAGAGAATCGAAGCTCTGCGCCCGCGGCGCCGGCAGCCCGCGCGGCGAACAGCGCGACCCACAGCGACGGTCGCGTGGTCGTGAGCGCGGGATCCGAGTAGCCCGCGAGGTTCGCGGAGTACTCGAAGACGTGCGTCTCTCGTCGCGACCACGGCACGATCGGGCCGTCGTGCCTGGAGTACGCGCCCGCGTAGCGAAAGCCGTTGAGCGCGATCCCCGAGCCACGAAACACTCGAACGCTGGTGGGCCCGGCCCACACGATCCGAGGGACGCCCGGGTCCACTACTGATGTGCCCGCCGCTCCCGCAGGCCCCGATGGTCCCGCAGGACCTGCAGCGCCGACAGGCCCCGCGGCGCCCGCGGGACCAGGCGCTCCCTGAGGGCCAGGCGCGCCGTCGGCCCCTCGTTGAGCGCACGCAGCGGTCACCCAGATCGAAGCACATACAATCAAGCTAGCGCGACGCATGCTGCGCCCATCGTATCGCACCGTTGTGCGGGAACGACGCCGACTGCACGAGCTGCATAGCGCGCGAGCGCGGTTACGGGTTGTAGCCCGCGCTCGACGCGGCGTAGTCGTTGCGGTCCTGGACGGTGAAGTCTCCAGAGCCATTCGCCTGCAGGTCGAACACGCGCCACACGTCCAAGTTGGACGGGTTCGAGGTCGGGACCGTGAAGCGTCGGATCAGCCCCTGCCGCGGAAGGATGAGCATCACCGTCGCCGACGAGCGCTCGATCGGGCTCGATGCCTGACTCGAATAGTTGTGCACGGAGAAGCGATACGTCCCCGATGGAGCGCGGGTGATCGTGGTGATCTCGGGGCCGAAGCTGCTGGTGTCGTCGGTGTCGAGCGAGCAGAACGGCGCCTCGCTGAGCGTCCCGTGGTTGCTGTACGAGATGTGAAAGCGCTCGGTCGCGCCCGGACCCGTGGTGTGCGAGTCGAGGTCCGTCGGCGCCTCGCCCCACTGCAGGACGAACTGCGCGAGGGGAGGCGTGAGCACGAGCGTTCCGATGTCCTGGCAGCGCGCGGGGCCGCCGGTGACGCTCATGGGCGTGCTCGACGCGGTGACGCTCTGCGGCTCGCTCACGAGGCCTGCGGTGGTCGCGATGACCGAGACGCGTGAAGAGAGCTTCACGTCGACGGCGAAGCATCCGTCCGCGCTCGTGGTGGTGTCGCTCTCGCCGCGATAGTCCGCGCCCGCAGCGTTGATGTGGACGTTGGGAACGATGCGCCCGTCCGGCGTGCGCACGCAGCCGCGGAGGCAGGTCGTCTCGGCGATGGGGCGATCGCAGTTCCACCACGAGAGGTGGCTGATGTTCGCGCGGTAGACGGCGCCGCCGGGAGCCGTGGCTTCGTCCTGTCGGGTCGCAGTGCCCTCTTCGCGCCACGCGCCGGTGGCAGGGTTCAAGCTCCACAGTTCGATGCTCATCGGCGCCGTCGCCGACAGCGACGTCGGAATGGGAAACGTCACCGCCGCGCTCACGCCCGTCGCGAGCCCGAGCACCGCGTCGCCCTGCCGCGCGGTGATCGCCATCGGCACGTACGTCTCGAGCATCGTCGCGGTCCCGTCCGTTCTCCGCGCCGAAAAATCCCCAGGAAACGCGCGAATCTGCTCGCGATCCGTCGGGTCGATCGCCACCACGGTGACGGTCACATCGCCGCTCGCTGGCTGCCCGTTCGGCAGCACAAACGCCCCCGCAGGAAACGTCGCGCTCGCCCCCGCCCCGTCGCTCACGACGCCGCCCGTCGCCGCCGCGAGCGTCCGCTCGACGCCGCCTCGAACCATGTACACGTCGACGTGCGTGACCGCTCCCGCGCGCACCGTCACGGGCTCGAGCGCCTCGATGTATCCGTTCTGCACGACGGTCACGACAGAGCGCTCGCTCGGCGCGAGGTCCTGCAGAAAGAACCAGCCGCTCTCGTTGGCGCGCGTGGTCTGCCCGTCGCTGAGCGTGACGCTCGCGCCTCCGACGAGCGTGCTCGAGCCCACGACGAAGATCCGTCCTGTGATGGCTCCTCTCGTCGGCGCAGGCGTCGCCGACGAGCACGACACCGCGGCGCCAGCGAGCGCGACCGCGAACAAGAACTTCGATCTGGTGAACATGGATACTCCGTAGGTCGCCCGGCGAACGCACGACGTCGTTGCTTCGCCGGCGACTGCATCAAAATCGATGCAATGCGCGATCCGCGCTCGTCCGACGCGCGGCGCGATCCCGCGGGACAGCAGCGAATTCGCAGATCGATCACGAGCGCGAAGGACTGCGCTCGATGGTCTCGCGGGCGCGATCCGCGCTCGAACGGGTGAATTCGATTCACCGGCGTGCACGGAGTGCAGCGCGGAGGGCGACGCTCGCGCGAATTGGGACGTGCGCGAGCGGCGTCTCGCGGGGGCGGCAGTGATTGCAATGCGGCGCTCGACCGTTCGTGTCGGCGATCTGCGCGAGGGAGCAACGCTGGTGGCCGACGATTTCATGAAGACAGAGCGTGAGCCTGCGACACAGAGCACGAATCGCCCGCCCTCTTCTCTCGCTCCCCCGCGCCGCCCAGCGAGACAAGCTCGCCTCACGCACGGGAGACGAGATCGTCTCCCTGGACCGCGAGTGGCCCTAGAAAATCCTAATGAAACGCATTCACCTCACCCCCGGGAGACGAGCCCTCATGGTTGCCCAAAAGCTGCGTGGAGAAACAGCGGCGAAAGGGCCCGCAGCCCAAGGGGGCGGGCATCAGCGCCCGCACCGTGACGAGTGTTCTCTACGGGCGAAGCGCGGCGGTCTCGCGAC
>JAAFIF010000234.1 GCA_013298625.1 Myxococcales bacterium | reverse complement strand
CCTCGCCCGCGCCTCGCGCGCTTGCTGCGTCGTCGCAACGGCGACGACGCCCGCCGCGCCTCGACCGTGCTGATCGTCGGGGCGCTGCTCGCGCTCGGCCTCGCGTGGGACGGCTCGACCAGGGTCGCGCTGCTCGTCGCGATCGTGTGCGCCGCGCTCGTCGCGGTCCCGATGCGCCGCGTGCTGCGTCGAAACAGTGTGCTCGCCGCCCTCGAGGACGGTGGTGTTGGTGGTGGTGGTGAGGGCGGTGAGCACCCCTCGAAGGTGACGGAATCTGCTGGTCACGGGGAGTCTGCGCGATGACGATCGGACGGACCCCCAAGGGGCTGAGCGAAGACGCGCAAGCAGAAGCCGCGCGGAGGCTGCGTCTCGCGGTCGACGACGTGCGCGAAGCGTCTCTCGCGGCGCTGGCCGCTGCGACCGGGCGTGACCCGAGCGTGGCCGAGGACTGGGCGAAGGGCGCGAAGCCGTTCCCCGTGTGGGTGCTCGCGCATCCGAACGTGCCGCGCAACGTCCGCGCGCCGATCGTCGCGTGGCTCGTCGAGCGCCTCGCGCAGGACACGCCCACGACGAGCGCCGAGCTCGCGACCACGAACATCCTCGGCGTCGCGGGGGAGCTGCTCGCGACCGTCGCGCCGATGCTCGCCGACGGACTGCTCGACGCGCAGGAGCGCGCGGCGCTGCGTCCGATCATGGCGCGGCTGCACCGCTTCGTCGGCGCGTGGCTCGCTCAGCACGGCGACTCCGCGCGAGGTGCGTCGTGAACTTCGCTGCCGCCTCTACCCACGCACTGCGCAAGCCGATGGCCGTGTGGCTCGTCGAGGACTCGACGCCGTGCCCGCGCTGCCGTGGTCCGCGCGACTCGCACCAGGGCTGCGAGTACTGCCGCGAGCAGGACGAGCGGCAGACGCGCGAGGTCAGGCGATGAGCGCGGGCTACGTCCACTGCGCCCAGTGCGGCGTCGAGCGCTCGCTCGTGCTGGAGATGGCCGTCGAGCGTGTCGCGGAGATCGTCCGCGGTTTCAGCGCCGATCACGCGCACGGACTGGTGATGATCCAGACGCCCGGCCCAGCGCGCGAAGCGCGCGCGGCGAAGCGGGCGCGGTGGGCGGATGCGCCCCGAACGATCCCGTGCGCTTGGTGCAGCAAGCCCGCGACGCAGCGGGACGAAGCGAAGGACCCGATCTGCGCCGGGTGCGCTGGGAGGGCCGCGTGAACGCCGCCGCGCGCATCGTCCACGACGGGTGGATCCGCAAGACCCCTGCGCTGTCGGGCGCAGAGCAGCGCGAGCTCGAGGCTCGCGCCTCCGCGCTCTCGGCGCTGAAGCGAGAGCTTCACCTATCGTTTCACGCTGAGATCCTGGCCGCGCTCGTCCGTGCGCACGAGGCCCGGGACGTCGATGCGCGCCGACCTGCGACGGCCGCCGAGATCGCCGAGGCGCGGGCCGCGTCCGAGGCGATGCGAGGGCTGCTCGAGCAACTCACGCCTGAGCGTCCCGTGGTCGTCGCGCCCGTCGCGCAGTCGGCGGCCGTGCCCGCTCCGCAGACGACGTTTGCTCTCGCGGTTCAGGTGCCCGACCGCTCGAAGCGGAGGGCAGCATGAGCGGCGTCAGCATCGCGCTCGCCGCGCCCGCGGTCGGCCGAGCGCTCGCCGCGCTCGCTCAGCAGAGCGGGCCAGAGTGGTCGCAGGTCTCCGACGATTTCGAGGCGCTCAGGGTCGCGCTCGGCGTCGAGGCCGAGCGGCCGGGCTACAGGTTCTCTGCGAATGACGCGCTCGACGAGGCGTTCGACGCCGTCTCGGCGCTGCGCGAGGTCAACGGCGACGCCGCCTGGCGCGCGCTACGCGACGCTCGACTCGCCGGCATCGTGCTGATGCTCCGCTCAATCGAGCGCGCGCGGAGGGTCGCAGCGTGATCACCGCGGAGATCAAGGCCGCGTGCGCCGCGGCCGCGAACGACGTCGCCTCGTCGCTCTGGGATCACCAGCGCGAAGCCGCGCGCGGCGTCGCTGCGGCGTGGCCAAAAAGCCCGCGCAAGAGCGTGCTGCTCGTGCTGCCGACGGCTGGGGGCAAGACGAAGACGGGCGCGCACGCCGCGCTCAACGCCGTCGCCGCGGGGCTGTGCGTGCTGTGGCTCGCGCACCGCGACGAGCTGCTGACGCAGGCGTTCGACCGTCTCACGCGCGACGGAGTGCCTGCCGAATGCATCGGGCTGATCCGCGCGGGGCGGCCTTCGACGAACGCAGGCGCGCCTGTGCAGGTCGCGAGCGTGCAGACGCTGCGGGCCTGGGATCGCGCCGCGCGTCCGTTCGTCGGCGCGCGTGTGCTCGTCGTCGTGGACGAGGCGCACCACGCCACCGCCGAGACCTATCGCTCGATCGCCGAGGGATATCCCGGAGCCTACACGCTCGGGCTCACGGCGACACCGGAGCGGTCGGACGGCGTCGGGCTCGGCGCAGTGTTCGACCAGCTCGTCGCGCCCGTGACGGTGCCGGAGCTGATCGAGCGCGACGAGC
>JAAFIF010000204.1 GCA_013298625.1 Myxococcales bacterium | reverse complement strand
GGCCGCGGCGTCGGCAACCTGCTCACCACCATCGACCGCGTCGCCGAGAACTTCTCCCGCCGCGTCGAGACCGGCAAGCTGAACCGCTTCTTCGAGCAGGTGCTGCAAACCCACCCGCCCCCCACCCAGGGCGGCAAGGCCCCGCGCCTCTACTACGTTACCCAGGCCTCGACCCGCCCGCCGCTCTTCGTCGCGATGAGCAACGCGCCTGAGTCGATTCACTTCAGCTACCAACGCTACGTCGTCAACCAGCTACGCAAGGCCTTCGACTTCGAGGGCGCCCCCATTCACGTCAAGTACAAGGCCCGCCGCAAGCACATCTGGGACCGCCCCGGCGGCTCCGGCTCCGGCTCTGGCTCCGGCTCTGGCGCCTAAGCCGCGCGCCCCCTGGTGAATGATCCGGGCCAGAGGGCGGGTCGGAGAACGTACCCCCGACTGAAGTCGGGGGCAGTGAACACCCTCTGAGCGGGAAGGCTGCAGCCAGGGGCGGACAGCAAAGCCCAGCCCTCGGTGGGGCTGGGCTCCCGCGCCGTACGAACGTGCACGAAGGGAGCCCGGCCCCCTTCCACGGGGGCGGGCTTCAAGCGCCGTTTCCAAGGGAGATCACTGCCCCTGGCTTCAGCCCATAGGCGCGCGGTTAAGAAGCGGCACGGCGCGTTTTCCCGGGTCAGAGTGGGGTTACCACACCAACCACCTGCCCGGAGGCCGCGCCGTGCCGTCCACCGTTCTGCCCCGCAAGCGCCTCGAACGCAACCTGACCGACCTACCCGTCCAACTCGCTGCCTTCCTCGGCGTGGACCTGTCCGCGCTGGCCATCGAGACGGGGGCGGTCGAACGCTGGCGCCAGCTGCGCTCGGGCGTACAGTTGCTCAGCGCCTGCCTGGGCTACACCCTGCTCGGCTTGTCTCTCGAGACCCTGGCCCGCACTCGCTTCGCCGGCCACCTCGGCCCCAGCGCCTTGCGCGTGCGCCTGGCCGCGGCCAGTGGGCTGCTCGAGGGACTGCTCGGGCGGCTGCTGGCGCGGCGCTGGCGTCGCACGCGCGCCGCGGGACCGGGCCTGCGTCTGTACGACACGAGCGAGGTCACGGTGCCCGGCGGCGCGCGCTACCGCGTGCACCTGACGCTCAACCCGGCCGACGATGCCGCCGCCGGCCTGGTCGTGACCGAGCGCGCGGCAGGCGAATGGATGCGCTACGCCACGTTCGGCCGCGGCGACGTGGTGCTCGGCGACCGGGGCCTTGGCCGCGCCAGCGAGCTGCACGCGATCGCGGCACGTGGCGCCTACAGCCTGCTGCGCGTGCACCTGCCGAACGTGCCGCTCGAGGCGGACACCTCGTTGCGGCCGTACGCGCTGGTACGCCGCGCGTGCCGCGGCGATGTCGAGACCGCCGTGCGCGTGGCCGACCCCGACGGGCAGCGCGCCCCGTTGCCGGCGCGCTTGCTCGTGCTGCCGCTGCCGGCGGAGAAGGTGGCACGCGCGCGGCAGGCCGTGCGCAAGAAGGCGAAGAAGGAGGGCCGGACGCCCGACCGGCGGACGTTGCTGCTGGCCGGCTACGTTACCTTGGTCTCGACGGTGGCGACCGCGGTGGCCGACGCGCACACGCTCGGGTCGTGGTACCGTGTGCGCTGGCAAGTGGAGATCGACCAGTCATGGCACACCTGTACAGAGGGGTCTTTTAACGAGGAGCCCCCGGTGCGCGCTCATCGGCCGAGCGCACACCGGGGGCAGGACACACTACCACGCGTAGGGACACGCCCAGGCGGTCGCACGCGACGCGCGCTACGTGCTCTTCGCGCGTGGCCACTTGTGCTTCGGCGCAAGGCGGAGCGCGCGAAGGCGCGCCAGCTCACGCTCGTCGGCCCACACGACCCAACGGCCGCCAGGTGCGTGCGACGTGACCTTGCGCGCTTTGACCCAGCCGCGATGGACCCACGTGTGGAGCGTGATCGCTGGCATCGCGAGCGCGTCGGCGAGCGCGCGTAGGGTCCACTCGTGGTTGCGCGCGCGCACGGTCCCTGCCCGCGCGCTGGCGGCGGGTGGGCGCGCGTGCCGGAGCAAGTCTGCGACCATCGACGCGTTGAACGTCGCGCGACGTTTCGCCGGACGGAAGCTCGTCTCGGTGTTGAGGCGAGCCGCGATCTGGGCGTACGTTGCGCCGCCCTCGAGCAAGCGCGACGCGTGCGCGACGAGCGGTTCGTAATAGCTCAACTGCGTCAGTCGCCCGACGGGCCGTACGAGCGTGGCGTCGGTGACGTGTCCCCCCGCCCATTCGACCTTCATGGCGACGCGCTCGCTCTCGCCGTCGACGCGCAGCACGACGCGCTCGACGAGCTGCCGCACGATGGTCTTGCGCTGCGTGCTCGTCGTCGACGCCGCGTGCCAGAGGGCGGGCACATCGGCGGCGAGACGACGGACCTCGGCCCGCTCGTCGTCGGTGAGCGTCGCGGCGCGCTGCGCGGTCTCGCGCCGATGCGCCTCCTGCAAGGCTTGCTGCTCGCGCAGGCGCGCTTCGAGCTGGCGCTCGAGCGTGCGGGCGACAAGGCGGTTCTCGGGCTCGACTGCGTTGTACTGACGGCTCGCGCGATCGACCTCGAGCTGCGCGCGTTCGAGTCGTTGCTGCCAATGCGCCTCGAGCCGCGCCCGCTCGGCGTCGAGGTCGGCGGCGACCGCGAGGCTGACCTCGAGTGCGGCCGGCTCGAGCGCACGCAACACGAGCGCAGCGAGCTGCGCGTCAACGACGCGCGCGGCGAGCGACTGGCACGGCGGCGCGGCGTAGTTCGTCGTCGCTTGCGAGCACGCGTAGCGCACATAGCCGCCGCTATAGAGAGGTGCCATCCGCAGGCCGCACCGGCCACAAAGCACGATGCCTCCGAGCAGCGCGTCGCCGGTGCGCGCGACGCCGCGCGCGGCTTGCGCGTTGCTCGCGAGCTGGCGGCGGTTCTGCTCGTACTGCTCCCACGGGATGTACGCGGGCACCTTGTCGCGGAGGCACACGGCCCAGTCGCCCGCGCGCGCGACCTTGCGCCCCGTGCTCGGCCGGCCGGGCTTCTTGGCGCGCGCGTCGGTCGGCCGTCGGCCGTAGACGTACGCGCCCGCGTAGATCGGATTGCAGAGCATGTTCTGGATCGTCGGTCGGCTCGGGCGGTGCCACCGCAACTCGCCCTTGTCCTCGCCGGTGCGTTGCCGGATGGGCAGGCGGATGTCGTGTTCGACGAGGTAGCAGAGCACGCCGTGCACCGTCGCGCGCGTCTCGAACTGCTCGAAGACCGTACGCACGACCGCTTGCGCCTGCTCATCCGGGTCCTTGACGATGTCTCCGGACGGTCGACGTACGTAGCCGAGCGGCACGAGCATGCCCAACTCGCCGCGCTTGGCCTTGTTCAACTTGCCCATCTGCATCCGTTGCTTGATCAAATGCAACTCGGCCTCGCTCATTGTCCCCTTGAGCCCGAGCAGCAAGCGATCGTTGTACGTGGACGGATCGTAGATGCCATCCAGGTCCGACAGCAGCGTGCCGAACAGCGCGCAGACCTCGAGCAAGTGGTGCCAGTCGCGGCAACTGCGCGCCAGGCGCGACATCTCGACGCCAAGGATGAGCCCGACGTGATCGAGGCCGACCTCGGCGACGAGTCGCTGGAAGCCGGGGCGAGCGTCGGCACTCGAGGCGGACTGGCCAAGGTCATCGTCGATGACGACGACGCGTTCGCGCGTCCACCCGAGACCGACTGCGCGCTCGACCAAGCTGTACTGCAACTTGGTGGACTCTTGGTGATGAAGCACCTGATGCGGGGTCGACTGACGAACGTATACGATGGCGACGCGCTCGTGATGGTGCGCGCCGACCTTCGTCGACGCGAACACGTCACCACGAGACTCATTGCGCGGCGTGTTCATCGCGCCCCTCCGAGGCGATGCGCGCGGCGTCGAGACGCTGCACGATCATCGCGCCGAGTACCGCCACAAGCCGACGTCGATGCGCCGGTGGTAGCGACGACCAGCTCGGCAGAGCCGGGCTCGTCGGGGGACACAGAAGGAGAGGGGGGCTTGGGGGCGGCGACGGGGGACGGCGGCGCATCCCGAAGTATCAACGACCGTGCGAGCGCAAGCAGACTTGCGGCGCGAACCACCGGCGAAGGCGCAGGCACCGCGGGCGCGACGGTCTCCACGGAGGGGGAGATAAACGTCGGCTCTTGCGCCGCGTTATGGATGGGAGATCGAGCTGGGGTTCAAGCGAGCCAAAAGCTTGCTGCACTTGGTGCCACGCACGAAGGTGGGCGCGCGGTTGGCGCGCACGCTGCTGCTCACGTCGCTG
>JAAFIF010000165.1 GCA_013298625.1 Myxococcales bacterium | reverse complement strand
TGCAGGTCTTCGAGAAGGCGAAGCTCCAAGTCGACACCATGGGCGCCCTCGCCTCGCACCCCGACGAAGACGCGATCCGCGCCGAGGCGCGCGCGCACCTGCGCTCCGGTGACGACGCGCTGCTGCGCCGCTTCGGCTTCGAACGCGCGCAAGAAGAAGTCCTCATCAACGGCGTGACCACCACCACCGTCGTAGGCAAGCTCCTCGTCACCTCGACGGTCAGCGCCTTCAACACCTACGACCGCGAGCTGCTCTCGGGCTTCTCGGGCTTCATCCGTCAGCGGGTCGTCGACTTCAACAAAGAGTGGCGCACCCTGCACCGCTCGTTTCGGGCCGAAGACGTGGGCCGCTTGCTCATCGAAGAAGGCTACGAGAAGCGCTACCTCTCGCCGCGCGAAGCCAACGTCGGCATCGTGTTCATCGACATCGCCGGCTTCACCAAGCTGTCCGAGACCGTGCTCAAGACCCCGAGCAACGTGGCCGACCTGGTCGAGCGATGGTCCCACGAGGCCGTCGACCTCGTGTGGAAGCACGGCGGCGTGTTCGACAAGATGGTAGGCGACTGCATCATCGCCCTCTTCGGCCCGCCCTTCTACGACCAGCCCGAGTCCGACCGCGCGCGGCGCGCGATCGAGTGCGCCAAGGACATCCGCGCGATGACCAATGAGTTTGCGCACCGGCCGGGCTTCGAGCACCTGCGCGAGTCGGGCCTCGCCGTCAGCACAGGCGTCAACCTCGCGCCGCTCTTCGTCGGCCGCTTCGGGCCCAACGACAACTTCACCGGCTTCTCTTCGGGCATGAACAACACCGCGCGCCTGCAGGGCTGCGCCGATCGCAACGAAATCCTGGTCATGCGCGAGGCCATCGACGCGCTCGCGCCGGGACACCCCTTCGCGTTCGGCGAAGAGCGCGACGCGAAGGTGAAGAACGTCGCCGAGCCGCTGCGGTTCTCGCCGCTGTTGCGCTGACCGCGCGCCCTCGCAACGAACACGACAACGCCGCGCGGGATGTGCTGCAATCGCGCGCATGAGGATCTTCGCGTTCGCTCTCGTCGCCCTCGCATCGCTCTCGTGCGCGTCTCGCCAGCAGCCGTCGAACGCCAATCAAGCGGCGGCCTCCAGCGCGAGCGCGTCGCTGCAAGCGAGCTCGAGCATCGCGTGCACGGCCGATGGCGAGTGCGCCGTCTGCTACCGCGCTCAGTCCTGCGGAGAGCCCATCGGCGCCGCGGATCCCGCCCTCGAGACGCCCGAGTGCCACGTGACGCCAGCGCCCTTCTGCATGCCGCGCCGCGGCCGCTGCGAGCAGGGCCACTGCGTCGCGCGCTGAGCGCTCAGTAGCGCGCGAGCTTGCGAAGCGCGTCGATCACCCGCGCGCGATCGGGCAGCAGCGTCGCCTCGAGCTTCTTGTTGTACGGCGCTGCGCGATCGGGGTACGCGACGCGACGAACTGGGCCGTCGAGCTGCTCGAAGCAGCGATCGGCGATGCGCGCGACCAGCTCTGCGCCGAAGCCTCCGCTCATGGTGGCTTCGTGAACGACCAGGACTTTTCCTGTCTTTCGCACGCTGGCGAAGATGGTGTCCTCGTCGAGCGGCGCGAGCGTGCGAAGGTCGACCACCTCGACGGCGACGCCCTCTTTCGCGAGCTCTTCGGCGGCCGCGAGCGACTCGCCGACGCACCAGCCCCACGTGAGAATCGTGACCCCGGCCTCGTTGCCTTCGCGCAGCACCCGCGCTTTGCCGAGCGCGACGGTGTACTCGTCGCCCGTCGGCAGCACGTCCTTCTCGCGGCGATACAGAAACCGGTGCTCGAGAAAGATCACCGGGTTGTCGTCGCGGATCGCGCGCTTGAGCATTCCGTACGCGTCTGCGGCGGTCGAAGGCGCCGCGACGACGAGCCCTGGCGTGTGCGTAAACCACGCCTCGGGCGACTGCGAGTGAAACGGCCCCGCGCCCACGCCGCCGCCGTACGGCAAGCGAATCACCACGGGGACCGCGCCCTTCCAGCGGTAGTACGTCTTCGCCAGGTTGTTCACGATCTGGTTGAAGCCGCACGAGACGAAGTCCGCGAACTGCATCTCGACGATCGGCCGCTTGCCCGAGAGCGCGAGCCCGAGCGCCATGCCGATGGTCCCCGACTCTTGCAGCGGCGTGTTGAACACTCGCAGCCGACCGAACTCATCGAAGAGCCCCTTCGTCGCGCGAAACGCCCCGCCGAACTGCGCGACGTCCTGGCCCATCACCATCACGCCGCGGTCGCGCAGCATCTCTTCGTGGATCGCGCGTCGGATGCCGTCGAGGTACGTGGTCTCGACGCCGTCGCTCGCCGGGGTCCAGTCGGGCTTCCACAGCGCGGAACGCTCGCCGCGACCCGCTTCGACGCGAAACTGCCTGGCCTCGCCGTCCGCCGCGTCGCCCGGCGCGAACATCGGCCGCGTCGCGTTGGACAGGTCCGGCTCGGGGCACGCGAGCGCGCGCTCGAGCGCCTCTTCGACGATCGCGACCACCGCGGATTGCACCGCGTCGATGCGCGCTTGATCGATCACGCCGCGCTGGACGAGCGCCGCTTCGAGCTTGGGCAGCGGGTCCTTCTCGAGAAAGGCCTTGCGGACGTCTTCGGGGATGAGCTCGTAGCTCCCGTCGCCCTCGGCGTGGCCGCGCATGCGCGGGAGGACGGCCTCGATGAGCGTCGCGCCGCGCCCCGAGCGCGCGCGCTCGTAGGCCTTCGAGAGGGCGTCGTGCACGGCGAAGAGGTCTGTCCCGTCGATGGTCTCGCCGGCGATGCCGTAGCCCGCGGCGCGATCGGCCAAGAAGCGGCAGGCGAACTGCTCGTCGATCGCCGTCGAGAACGCGTACTGGTTGTTCTCGACGACGAGCACGTACGGCAGCCGAGCGACGCCGACGGTGTTGAGCGTCTCGTGAAAATCTCCCTGCGAAGTGGCTCCCTCGCCGATGAAGCCGAGGCAGAGGTTCTTCGTCTCGTCCATGGTCGAGGCCATCGCGAGCCCCGCGCCAACGGGCAGCATCGAGCCGAGGTGCGAGATCATCCCGACGTGGCGCACGCCGTGCTCGGGCAAGATCTGGCCGTAGTGAAACGAGCGGTCTACGCCCTGCGTAAACCCGTCCCGTCGGCCGAGCAGCTGGCAGCAGAGGCGGTAGACGAGCTCTTTGGGGTCGTCGCGTCGCTCGTCCCACGCGGTTCGCTCGCTCGGATCGAAGAGCGTCGGCGCGAGGCGCGTCACGTCGAGGTACGTCGCGAGCACCGAGCCGAGGTCGCGGTGTACGGTCGAGAGCGCGTCGTTGGGCTCGAGCAAGAGCGCAGAGCCGACGGTGGTCATCTCGTTGCCGACGGCGCTGTACCAGCGGCCGATGCGGCCCGATCGCGCCATCGCTTCGAAGCGGTTGTCCCACGCGCGCGAGAGCTTCGCGACGAAGTGCGCGCGGCGCAGCCACGCTCGACTGGGGCGCTCTTCGCGCGCGGGCTTCGCGGGAGCGGCGGGGGTTGCAGGATCGGGTGCGTTCTTGCTGGGTTTGTTGCGGGCCATGAGAGCGGCGCGGATGCTACCGTCAGCGCATGAGCGGACGCGAGCAAGGAAAGACCCTGCTGAAGAACCTCTCGACGCAAGTGAAGGAGGTGCTCAACGACGACGGAGAGCAGCTCGTTCACAAGCGAGGCGTCGAGGCCATGATTGATCTCGCTACGGACCTGACCAGCGACGACGCGCCTCCGGGCTTGATCGTCCAGCGCGACGGCGGCTTGAAGCTCAAGCTCTTGCGCAAGGACCGGCCGGGCCTCGTGACGGTCGAGTGGCAGCGCTCGATCGGCGCGGTGGTGTGCCACTGGGAGCGGCTCGAGAAGAGCGAAGGGCCGTTTCGCTTCGTCTACCGCGAGAGCGACGAGAGCTTCATCGAGATGAGCTTGCAGACCGAGCTGTACGCGTGGCTGACGGCGACGCTCGGCGAGGTGCTGTACCCCGAGACGCGAAGGTAGCGTCCGCGCGCGACGACGCGGCGTTTCAGCGCCAGAAGATCAAGTACGTCGCGTGGTTGATCGAGCCGTAGTTGCGGCCGGCGGCGAGGGGATTGTTGTTGAGCCGCGCCGTGTACGTGAGCTCGTTTTCGGCGCCCATCCGCAGCTGCGCGGTGATGTCCGTCACCGTCGGCCGCACGTCCTGGCCGGGGCACCAGCCGCCGCGGCCGAAGTACCAGGTTCCGTGCTGGTTGGGCACGACGCCTTCGCCCACGCGCGCCGCGCAGCCGAGGCCGCTCTGCGCGTCGGGGTGTCGGATGGTGGTCGGCGTCGCGCCGTTCACCGCGAAGCTGTGCGTGTGGTTGCAGAACTCCGCGCACTGGCCGGTCTCTGCGCCGTGACCAGTAATCAAGCTGTACAGCTCGACCTTGCGCACGCCCGCGGGGACCGTGAAGCGCTGCGCCGGGTGGCGCGCGTCGTACGTGCTGTTGAACGGCTCGCCTTCGCTCGACCAGAGCGTGCGCACTTCGCTCGGGCGCATGCCGCGGTTGCGGTTCGAGAGGCGAAACGAGAGCGAGATGTAGTACGGCACCTCGCGCGGATCGAACTGGTGCTTGCTGTACCAGCGAAAGGTCCGTCGACCGCCCTGCGCGATGAGCGGCAGCATCTGCGAGATGTCCGTGACCCAGCGGCCCTCGCGCCAGTACGGCGTGATCCACCGCGCGACCTCGCGATCGCACCCCGCGCGCCGCGGACGAAAGGTCTCTTCTGCGGCGTCGCCTGCGCTCCCGTCGCTCGCTGCGTCGGTGTCGGGCGATGCGTCTGCTGCAGCGTCGGCGCCCGCGTCGCCCGAGGGCGTCGGGTCCTCGCAGATGCGCAGGTCAGCGATGTAGTCCCACGCGCCGCACTCGCCGTCGCGGTGCGAGGGGCAGTGCATTTCGAAGTCGACCTCGAGCGTGTCGAAGCGCGCCATCGTCGCGGGGTCGGGCAGCATCGCGTCCGCGTACTGCACGGCGTCGCGCCAGTTGCGCGGGCCCTCCCAGTAGTCCACGCGCTGGTTGTCGACGAGCGTGACGACCGTGGCGGTCTCAGCGCGGAGGCGTGCTGCGCGCTGCGCCTCGTGCTCGTAGTACTGCGCTTCGTGCGCGAGAAACGTGAGGTCCGGCGCGATCCCGCCGTTGGTGAGCGTCCCGAGTTGGCCGATCTCGCGCACGCGTTGGTTGCGGTCGATGGCCCACTGATACGCGTCGTAGCGCTTGTTGGGCAGCATCGCGGCGATGCGCGTTCGGACGAGGTTGCCGACCCAGCCCGGGATCATGTTGGCCTGCTGCGTGACGAAGTGAACGCGCGGCCGCCAGTGCGCTTGATCCTCCGCAGAGAGCAGCGCGAGCGCGTCGTTGGCGCGCGTCTGAAACTCGGTGAAGCCGGCCTCGTTGCGGTTCCACAAGAAGAAGTAGTGGACGTTGCGCGGAGAGCGCGAGAGCAGCTCGTCGACGGGGCCTTCGAAGAGCGATTGCGACAGGTCCGTCCCGTTGCCGAAGCGAAACGTGCCGGGGGTGTAGACCAAGAAGACGTAGTGATCTTGCCCGGTAAATTCCTGCTCGAACGTCCAAGGGCCCGCCGTCGTGGGCACGGTGAAAGGACCCGCGAGGTCGCGCGCGCCGGTGCCGTAGGGCCCAGGCTGAAACGCAGCGCTCGCGCAGGAGCCGTCCGCGCAGCTCGCCTCGGCGTCGGCCGTCGCGTCCATCGAAGTGATGTCCGGCGCGGCGTCCGCGGGAGGATCAACGGGCCGCGGGCAACCCGCGAGGACGGTGGCCGCGGCGAGAGCGAGTGCGCGTGAGCGATTCATCACGGACAAACATCGCGCGATCGAGGCTCGGAGGTCTAGCGCTCAGCGCCCGCGTCTCGTCGGTCGCGCGCCGCTGGTCGATGCGGTCGATGTGCGCGCTCGGCACCGTCGGGAGGCGACCCACTCATCCCACACCGCCGTGTAGCCATCGTAGTGAACGTGATGAATCCCGTCGCGCTCGGCGAGGACCGAGGCCGGGTACCACGCGCCGTTCCACTCGACGTCGATGTTGGATCCGACGCTGAATCTCTGCGGAGAATAACGTCGGCAACGATCCGCGCTCACCCACTCGTCCCAGTCCCTGCTGTAGCCGATGTAGTGAACGCGCACCGCGCCCGGCCGCTCGGCCTCGATCTGCGCGCGGTACCACTGCCCTCGGTAGAGCACCTCGACGCGCTCTCCTTCGCGAGCGCACGCCCGCGCACGGGCGGTCGAGAGCTGCCACCCCGCGGCGAACCCGTTGTGCGCGCACCACGTCGCGAGCTGCTCTTCGGCGAAGGCCATCTGCGCGTCGGTGAAGCGCCCGAGGTCCTCGAGCGTCACGCGTCCGTCCCGCGAGAGGTCGCACACGCCCGCGCCCTCGAGGCCCGCGATCAAGCACTCGGTGAAGGTCCAATTGCCGGTGCTCACCACGCTCGCCATCGAGCTCGTGAGCGTCGCCACGGGCCTTCCGCCCGCGCGCTGCCTCGCCTCTTGCGTGAGCGATCCCGAGTAGCAGCAGTCCGCGGTGAGCAGTGATTTTCCTCGAAACGTGCTCGATGTGACCGCGTCGACGACCGAGCGCATCGACCAGCCCGTGCTGTCCACCCTGCCGCTCACCGCGTCGTGCGGGACGAAGAACGCGCCGCCGTCGTCGACCCGCGCGCCGTGGCCCGCGTAGTACACGAGCAGCGTCTCGTCGGGCTGCACCGCGCGAACCGACGCAGCAAACGCAGCCTCGATCGCGCTCTTGGTCGCCTGCGCGTCGCGCAGCACCGTCACGTTCGCGCTCGGTACGCCCTTGCTGCGAAGCAGTTCGGCGAGCGTTGCGTCCCTCCGTTGCTCGGTCGGAAACGAGCGAAACCTCGCGTCCCTCCACGACAAGATCCCCACGATCAGCGCCCTCGTCTTGCGCGGGTCCAGCCCGCTCTGCGACCCGGACTGCGCTTGCGCGCTTGCCATCCGTGGCCGTCCGATGCACGGAGTCCCGACCGCAACCGCGAGCGACGCGAGCGCCTCTCGCCTCGACCAACGCCTCTGATCGACCATCGCCGCGCGATCGTACCGCGCGCCGCACGAACCGCGCACCACCCGTGAATTCTCCCATGATGACAGAGCTCGTCTCGGTCGATCCCCACGCACCAGAGTCCGCGCGGATCGCGCGGTGCGCGGCGGTGCTGCTGCGCGGCGGGCTCGTGGCGTTTCCCACAGAGACCGTCTACGGCCTCGGCGCGCTCGCGGACGACGAAGCGGCCGCGATGAAGATCTACGCGGCCAAGGGAAGGCCGTCGCACAACCCTCTCATCTCGCACGTCGCCAGCGCCCGCGCTGCCAGAGAGCTCGCCCCGGTGTGGAGCGAGCTCGCCGACGAGCTCGCCGAGCAGTTCTGGCCCGGACCGTTGACGCTCGTCGTCCCGCGCTCGCAGAAGATCCCCCGCTCGGTCTGCGGCGGACTCGACGCGATGGCGATCCGAGTGCCCGCGCATCCCGTCGCGCTCGCGCTGCTGCGCGCGGTCGGTCGCCCCGTCGCTGCGCCGAGCGCCAATCGATCGAACGAGCTCTCTCCCACGACCGCCGCGCACGTGCTGCGCGGGCTCGACGGGCGCATCGACATGGTGCTCGACGGAGGTGCGTGCAGGGTCGGACTCGAGTCGACCGTGGTGGATTTGTGCGGAGATGTTCCGGTGATCTTGCGACCGGGGACGATCACGATCGATCAAGTTCGCGCGATCGTCCCGACCGTTCGCATGCGCGCAGAGAGCGTCGCGCACGGCCAGCTCCGCGCGTCGCCCGGCATGGACGCCAAGCACTACGCTCCTCGCGCGCGCCTCGTGCTGAGCCCGCGCGACGGGCTCCGCGCGCAGATCACAGAGAGCTCCGGTCTCATCGGGGTGCTCACGGTCGGGCCCGTCGACATCCCCTCGCGCGACGGCGTCATCGTGAGCGCGCTCAGCGACGAGGCGAGCGCGTACTCTGCAGCGCTGTACGAGCGCTTGCACTGGCTCGACGAGCAAGGCTGCACGCTCATCGTGTGCGAGCGCGTGCCCGAGAGCAGCGAGTGGGACGCCGCGCGCGATCGACTGCGTCGCGCCGCTTCGTAGGCAGCGGTTCGTCACAAATTGGTCCGCGCGCGGGGTGCGATGGTAGCGGCGATGTATGAGTCTCTCGCGACCGTCGTTGTGGTCACGGGCTGCGCTCGTCGCAGCCGCGCTGGTTCTCAGCAGCACTCCGAGCCAGGCCATCGGACGCAACTCGCGCGCTGGACGCGTGGCGACCGTGCGCTCTGCGCCACGAGCGCCCGCACCCCCAGCGCCCCGCGTGGCGCTTCAGCTTACGGCGCTGCGCGTGAGCGAAGGAAACCGCATGCGCGCCGTGCTTCACGCGATCGCGCGCGACGCATGGCCGCAGCTCGTCACGTGCGCAAACGGCGCGGGCGCTCGCGGCGTCGCGCGGGTGTTCTTCACGGCGGAGGGACGCGCGATGCGCGTAACCGAGCTCTCGGGCCCGGCGGTCTCGCGCAACGCGACGCTGCGGCAGTGCGTCCGCGGCGCGGTCGAGCGCGTACATCCGCCGGCGCGCGAGGTGGCCGAGCTCACCGCGTCGTTCGAGCTGCTCTTCGATCTGCCTGCGATTTGAGAGGCAGAGTCACTCGAACGTGACGATTACCGGCGCGTGATCGGACGCGCCCTCGCCCTTGCGCTCGTCGCGATCCACCGTCGCGGCCACCGCGCGGCGCGCGAGCGGCGCCGTGGCGAGCACGTGATCGATGCGCAGTCCGTTGTCCTTCGCAAACCCACCCGCGCGATAGTCCCACCACGTCAGGGGCCCGCCGTCGGGGTGAAATCGCCGAACGGTGTCCACGAAGCCCGCGGCTTCGAGCGCGCGAAAGTGTGCGCGCACGTCTTCGTGGCAGAGCGTCGTGTCCGCCCATTCGCTCGGGTTCTTCACGTCGCGGTCGTCCGGCGCGATGTTGTAGTCGCCGCACAGCGCGAAGCTGTCGTCCGGGCGAACGTTGGACGCGAGCCACGCGCGCAGGCGAGTGAGCCAGTCGAGCTTGTAGCGCCACTTGTCGCTGCCCACCTCGGAGCCGTTGGGGATGTACGCGCTCGCGACGCGAACCCCGAGGGTCTCCACGACGATGAAGCGCGACTGCGGGTCGTCGGCGCCGTCCTCGAAGGTCCTGCGGATTGACTGGATTTCTCCACGCGAAATGACCGCGACGCCGTTGTACGTCTTCTGCCCGAACAGCGCGGTCGAGTAGCCCTTCGAGCGCAGCGCGTCGCGAGGAAACTGGTCGTCGACGCACTTGAGCTCTTGCAGGCAGAGCACGTCCGGCTCGAAGCGCTGAACGAAGGCGAGGAGTCGGTCGTGGCGGACGCGGACGGAGTTGACGTTCCAGGTGACGATCTTCATCGGCGGTGGTGCGCGCAACGATGGCCGAGTCGCCGTCACTTTGTCACGAGAGCTGCGCGCCGCGCGGCGCGCGCTTCGTGGATCAGAGCCTCGCGCCGAGCGCTGACGCCATCGAGCGCGCGAGCCCTGGCAGCGCGTCGGCCCGATTGACGCGCTCGCCCGGGTCCAGGTCGTGGTCGTACAGCGCGACGCCCCATCGCGCGGGCGTGAGCACCAGCGAGTAACGGCCGTTGTGCACGGACCACGACCGCGCGCCGTCCTGATCGGCGACGACGGTCACCGTTCGGTCGAACCACGCAACGCGCCGCCGCGCGAGGTCGAGCATCGGGTGGCGTTGCGCCGATGCGAGGGCGTCGATGCTCTGCGCGAGCTCGTCGACGCGCACCGCGCCCCGCACGAGCGAGGGCCGCAGCGATCGCTCCGACAGCAGCACGAGCGCGCGGGTGCTGGCGTTGCGATCGCTGCTCGCGCGCTGGCTCGTCAGGGCGACGATCGCCGACGAGAGCGGCGTTCGTGCGTGGGCGACGCGCAGCACCTCGCGCAGCGCGCGGTCCACCCGCAGGGGGTCGGCCACCGAGGTGCGAAGCCAGAGCACGACGGGATCGCGCGTCGAGAGCGCGCGGGTGGCGCACGACTCGAACGACGGGCCCGACGCCCACTCGCACTTCACGTGCAGCGCGCCTGCGGGCGATTGCTCGAAGCGCGCACGCCAGTCGCCGAGCGCCGAGCGCCCTTGCGTCGCGCGGCGCGCGTCGACGAACACGACGCTGTTGCGCGCGATCAACCGAGCCGAGGGCATGGCGAGCGCCGTCTCGGGCGCGATCGCGTCGAGCTCGACGACCAACGTGAGCGGCGGCGTTGCTCGAGGCCCCGGCGCGCGCGCTTCAACGGCCACCGGATTCGCGCGATCGACCACCGAAGGCGCCGGCCAACGCGCGGCGATCGGAGCGAGCACGACGCGCGCGAAGTGCCCGCGCTCGATCGCGCCGGCGCGCAGCGCGTGGCTGCTGACGAGCGCGACGGGGGCGAACAGAACGCAGAACACCGCGGCGGCGATGCGGCCGAACCGCGCGGGCTGCGGCGGCGAGAGCAGCGTGCGCGCCGC
>JAAFIF010000076.1 GCA_013298625.1 Myxococcales bacterium | reverse complement strand
AGGATCGTGTCTTCAGTGAGGACCGTGGCAAGGCAACGAGAGTGCTCGCCGAGCTCCATTGGCTAGCTGCGGTCGCGAGACCGCTGCGCTTCGCCCGTAGAGAACACTCGTAACGGTGCGGGCGCTGATGCCCGCCCCCTTGGGCTGCGGGTCGCTGCGCCGCTGTTTCTCCTCACAAGACTTGGGCAACCATGAGAGGCGAGCACCCGGGCTTTGCGCGACGAAGCGTCGCGGAGCGGCCGAGGCGTCCGCCTGGCCTATCCGTGTACGCGTCGTCGACCACGGTGACTGGTGCCGAGGCTCGCGGCGTCGAACGGCCCATGAATTGAACGGGTGAATCGCGGATCGATCGACGCGCTGATCGTGCGCGTTTCGATGTCCACTCGGGCGAGGCTCGTCGGCCAGGCGAACGCCTCGGTCACTCCGCGACGCTTCGTCACGGATCGACCAGAGGCTCGTCCTCTGACCGCGCGAACAGCGGACTCGGGCATCGGTGTTGCTTCGCAGTGCCGCTGTTTTCTGCCGAAACGCAGGGTCCGAGGGTGCCCGGCGACGGTACGGACGTGCAAAAGGCACCCTCGGAGGGTGCTTTTACGAATGATTCGTTCGAGAAAGCACCCTCCGAGGGTGCCGTTTCGAGCAGCGCTGGTCCGAAACGGACCCTCGGAGGGTGCGATCCGGGAGAATGAGGATGCGACGAGCACCCTCGGAGGGTGCGTGGGCGCCATCGAACGGCTGTCGTTCGCAGGCCAGGCGTGGCAGCGGCGCACAACGACCCGATTCGTAGCGTCGTGATGCACCCGCACGCTCTTGGAATTCGAAGGCCTATGTCTTCTCGTTGCACAGCAGCGACGCGCGCCGGTACATTGCCTCGATTCATATGCGTTGCGATCGGGGCAGAAAATCTGCGATGTTGAGTCGTCTGTGTCGACACGCGCTTCACGTCGGGGCCATCGATACGCTCCTGGTAGCAAGCTGCTCGGCTGAAGGCGCGTCGGCTGCGTCGAACGCGCGGCTGCGCCCCGGCGAGGATGTCGAGCGTATCGCGGCGATCATCGCGGGCGATGGCTGGTACAGCGCTCCCACGCACCGCCCGCACTCGAGCCCGTCGAACGCGGTGCCGCCGGTGCCCGTCGATCAATGCACGCTGGGCAACGAATCGGCCGCTTGGATGCAATACGAGCTCTCGCGTCCGCAGGAAGGTCTCTGATGACGACGCCACGCACGAGCCGCGCCGCGCGCGTTGTGTATTCCGTTGGATCGCTGGTGCTCGCGTCGTGCGGGCAGTGGGTGGCGCCGATGGACGGCGAATCGTGGGACGCCCGGGAGGACGAGCGCTCTGCGCTGGACGTTCAGCAGGTCGACGTGGCGATCCTTCCCGATGCGGACGCGACGGCGCGGGATGTTCCTTCGCCGATCGACGTGCAGGACGTCGCGCGGCCGGACGCAGCCGGTCCCGAAGCGGGAGCGTGCGAAGCGCCCGCGACGCCGCGTCCTGCTCGCACGCTTCGGAGCTGCTCGGGCGCCAACGGCGCTCCCGCTGAGCATTGCCGCGAGGTGTGGAATTGCGGCGGTCTCACGCCGGTCGGATCAACCGACGCGTGGACCTACAACGACGTTGATGGGACCTATCAGCAGCGGGCGGGCTGCGATATCGGTCGCGTCGATGTGCACGCCGGGTACGTTGACGCTTATGAAGTCAGCGTCGCTCGCTTTCGAGCATGGGTCCGCGCTGGATTTCCACAGCCTCGCAACGGCTCGCGCTACTGGACCCGGCGAAACGACATCACGTGGAGGCAGGTTCGTTTTCGCGAGCCCGTTCACTCCTGTGTCATCGGGATCGACCCCGGCTGCAGTTCCTCCTCTCCGCCGGATCCGGAGAACTGCACCTATCGCAGCACGCCGGGAGAAAACGACAGTTTGCCGGTGAACTGCATTGGTGAGGCGACTGCGTATGCGTTTTGCTGGTGGGAAGGGAAGCATCCTGTCACCGACGCGGCGTGGGAGCAATTGGCCACGAATCGTGGAACAACGCGAAGGCCGTTCGTCGCTGGAGCGCGAGGCACGTTCGACGCGTGTATGTTCGGGGACGTCGCGGGTTGCCCTCGGACTGCCGGACTTCCGCTGCCGATCGACTCGCGCCCGCTCGGGCAGTCCATTGAAACTCCCGGCGTCTTTGGCTTGTGGGGTGGGCTTCGAGAAATCACCCTCGAGCACCCGCGAACCCCGCTCGGCTGCCTCGTCGGCGACGACTTGGGAGAGTGGGCGAGCGAATACGGATTGTTCTCGCTGCGTGGATTGAGCTACCGAGACACGGGCGTCGTCGCCGAACGCTTGGATCATGCGGCTACGCGACAGAGCCCGTTTAGGGTAGACGATACTCCCCTTGCTGCCGCAGGAATTCGCTGCGCGCGGTGGGATCCCGAGCCGACAGACCTGACGGAGTGACGATGGGCGCGCAGGCTCGAAGGATGGTGACGACGACGGGTGCGGCTCCGTTTGCGCCTCGAGCGACGCAGCATCCTGTGCGCGGCCCCCACCCGCGCTGCCGCGCGCCCCGCCCCCGCGCAGAGCGCAAGGGCGGCGGCTCCGCATGGTGAATCGTCAGGATGTACTCTGGCAAAGTTGATCGTGAGGGCCCTCGCTCTGCGAGGGCGCTCGGGCTTCTCGATCGAACGCAATCGCCGCTCGCGACGCTGCGCCTGACAACAGGCGAGCGACGACCTCGCGCTCGTTGCGTCGGCGCAGCGACCGTTGCCCCAAAGCCTCGCGCTTGCAGAGCAAGCGCTTTCACGATCAACTCTGCCAGTCAGTTTCCCAGCGATTCAGAATGCTGAGCCGCCGCCCTCGCTCTGCGGGGGCGGGGCGCGCGGCAGCGCGGGTGGGGGCCGCGCTTCGCGGTCGCACGTTTCGCAATCACGCCCAGCCGGCGCGGCAGAGAGTGCGGGCGGGGCAGCGAGGCAGGATTCGTCACCGAGCGGTCCATGCGACCCGCGAGGGAAGATCCAAGGATCACACGCTCGTGGGCTCATGTCGCATGGACCGCTCGTCTCCCGGCGTGACGCTGCTGTGGCGTGGAGTGTCATGAAACACCTGCCCGCGGCGACTTGCATGGCGTAAGCGAGGCTGGTAGAGAAGCGTTGGTCTATCGTTTCAGAACATGTGGTGGGGGGATGGTTCGACGAAGCACCCCTTGATCCACGAACGAGAATTCTCGTCGGTTCTCAACCCTTTGTCGTGAAGCAAGCGGTGAAGCAGATGGAAATTTCGCCCCCCCAGTGTTCATCGCAACGCGGAGACATCGGTAAGCGCAGCGGGGCTGCGCGCGGCTCCGAGCGTTGTGCTGGCCACCGTCGCTCTGACGCTGTTCAGTAGCGGACTTGCAAGTTGTGGAGAGCCCGTCCTCGACCAGCGCGCCGAAGCGCTGACCATCGCGCGCCCGGCAGCGCCGGTCGCTCGGCAGCGTCCGTCAAACGGTTGGCGCAACGAACAACGAGCGGCCGAATGTTCGTCCTGTGGACGGACACGGCTCAGGTGCTCAGTTCGAATCCACTCGAGACCAACCGACTCGTCGGTACGCGGCGAGTGCTCTGCGCAGAGTCGAGCAACGGCGGGACGGTGTGGAATCTGTGCTCCCCGGCAACCGGGATTCCCGGCGTCGCGACCCGCAGCGGCATCGGCTACAGGGTGGAATCAGGAGGGAGCGACTCCGCGTATACACGACTGGTACACGGGCTCGGGCGCCAATACGCTGTTTCAAGAGACTGCGTACCTCCGAGAAGGCTCGCAATTCTGAGCAACCCTGATTCGCAGAACTGGAGTTTTATTCATGCGTTTTCAATCCTCTCTTCTCGCGCTGAGCGCCGCAACGCTGTGCAGCCTGCTGCTCGTTGGCTGCAAGCCCGTGTGCAGCGCCTCGGGCCACGTGGACATGATCATGGCGGGACAGCGCGACGTCGTGCGGTGTCCCGGGCAGCGCTATCACGACACACCCGAACAGATCGAAGCAGTCCAGCGCTGCCTTCGCGACGCAGTCGCGGCTCGACGCCCATTCATCGCACCGTTTCGCGTCGGCGTGCCAGGTCGCGGCGATGGTGAAGCGTTCCTTGTTGGCCGAGCGCAGGACCGCGAGATAGAAGTCTTTCAGTTGGTTGAGATTAATCCTGGCCTCAATGGAGCGCGTGTGTTTGGATTTCGTTGCGACGGCTTCAGCGGAATCCGATGCGAACCATTCGGGGATGGGGTCTCTTGCAATGTGAACTGCGCTACGGTCGTGCAGGAGGCTCCCTCTCCTCCGTTTGCGGCAGCGCCCAACAACCCCGGTGGACAATGGTGCGGACCAGCATTTTGAATCGCCTCCGCGGCGCAACGCTGGGCAGCCCTCTGGCCGCACCACCAGCGGGCGGGCTACAGTTGCGACGTTGAGCGACAGGGGACCGACGACGCGCGAGCCACCCACGGGCGACACGCTCGCGAGCGAACCGAGCACACGCGAGCTCGTGAAGACGAGCGCAGCGTCACTCGAGGAGCTCGACGCGCGCAGCGACCGTGCGCGACGACGGCGGGGCCGCGGGTACCTCTGGCGCACCGTGACGTTTGGCCTCGCTCTTCTCGGGCCATTCGGAGCTGCCGTCGCAGCGTCGAGGCTCGCGCTCGTGCCGCCGATCGTCGCGTTCTCCTGTGCGCTCGCCGTCTTCACGCTCTGCGCGCGCTGGGACAGAGAACGCATCGGACGATTTCGTCGCGACGTGTCCGCAGGATCACCGGACGCTCGTCGAGCGCTCCGCGAAGGAGCCGAGGTGACCGACTCGTGGGGCGCGCTGCCCACGCTCGACTTCAGGCGCTTGTTCGAGGCCATCGACTCCGGCGACCTGGCGCTGTTCGAACAAGTGGTCGATCGCCGCGCTGCGACCGGCCACAACGCCGATCCGCTCGCCGTGAGCCTTCGGGCGATCGCGCTCACCCTTCGCGGATTCACGACCGAAGCCAAAGCGCTCCTCGCGACCGTCGAGCCCGATGAGGGATGGAACAGACTCGCCCAAGCCACCATCATCCGAGCCGAGGGAGGTTTCGTCGCGGAGCTTCCGGCGGCGCACACGATGTGGCTCGATCAACGGGCGCTCCGCACGCTGATCGACGCCCTGTCGCGCCCTCCAGCCAACGCCTACCGCGCGCAACGTACGCCCGCGGGACGCTACGCGTTTCGAGCGTGGCTCGAGCGATTCTGCCCTGCGTTGGTCATCGAGCCGCCGCCGTATCGCGTCAGCGCCGACGAGCATCCCGCGACGTGGGACTACGCGAGCGAGACGCCCCCCGCGCGTCGGCCACGACCGCTGAGCCCAGACGCGATCGCGTTGAGCTGGGCCTTTGTCGTGTTGGCTGCAACTGGGGCATCGTGGCTGCTGTCGTTGATTCCGAGACACGATGGGTCGATCCCCGTCGTTGGGCTCCTGGTCTTGGCTTCCGTCCTCGCCGGCACGCGGTTCGCGGAACAGCGGTCGCCCACCGGAAGGCGACGTCTGCGAAGGCTTCGCGCCTCCCTCGGCGATCCGCGCCCGGCGACTCCGACAAGCGACGGCGAGACCGCGGCGAGCGTCGCCGCCCGCATCGCAGATGACGTCGCGCTCGACGGACAGCTCGATCGCGCGGCGGATGTCGCAGAGACCGTGGTCCTCACGAGCTTCGAGTCGCAGCGCATCGAGGATCCCGTCCCCGACTGGCCAACGTTCTCGGCCGCCATCGAGCACATCGCATGGGCCAATCGGCGCGATCGCGCCGAGGCCCTCCTCGCGCTCGCTGAGAAGCTGCGCGGTGAGTCCTACGGCGCGCTCCGCTTCCACACGCGGCTCGCGCTCGCGCTCGCCTCGGGCGACCGTGCGCGCTCGCTCGCGATCGCCTGCGATCTCCCTGACGAAATCGAGCTGCGTCGTCACGCCGAGCTCGTGGCGCACGCTCTTCAAGCCATCGCGCTCGTCCCCGCCGAACGCGATCGCGTCCTGCGCCGCATCGAGCTCGAGCCCCTGACCCACGCACGACTGCGCGCCGCTGCGCCGTGGGTGCTCGAAGCGCTCGCGACGAAGCCTCTGCCCGATGCCGCGCAGTGAGGCGCCTCGCAGCTCATCGCGCGTCAGGATGCGATTGCGGGCCCCCCGTCGCGTTCACGCCTCGAACGCCCACACCCGCAGGCACTCTTCGTGGCCGCCCGAGACGAGCTCGCTTCCATCGCGCGAGAACGCGAGCGCCGTCACCGGGCACGAGGCCGCTTTGAACGCAGAGATGCTCCCGTCGCGACGGGCGAGGATGATCGCGCCCGAGCTCGTCCCGACCGCGAAATGTCCGTCGCGATGAAACGCGAGCGCGCGCAGGCTGCTCGCTTGTTTGCTCGTGACTCGCGCCGCATCGACCGCGCTGCGCAGCGCGTACTCGTGGCGCACCGCGCCCGTCGCAGCGTCGAGCACCAGGCAATCGTGCGGAGCGCCAGAGCCCGCGCACACGAGCTGTGACCCGTCGGGGCTCAGCGCAAACGCGAGCAGCGAGAGCTGCGTGATGTTCTTTACGGCAGGGCGCTCCCAGAGCACCGTCGCGTCTTCGCGTCGAACCGCGATCACTCGTCCGTAGGACGTCGCGGCGAAGAGCACGCGCTGATCGGCGGAGAGGACCGCGTGTCGAAAGCCGTCGTGCGGCGACGCTTCGATGAGCAACCGCGCTTCGCGCGACACGAGGTCGAACTGCAAGAGCCCGGGCGTCTCGGGCAGCCTGCACTGCGAGAGCAGCGACGGGTCCGCGTTGTATCCAGGCAAGCGCGTGTACGCGAAGGTCTTCTTGTCGAACGCTCCGTTCGGCGTCGGCGTGTGCGCGAGCAGGGCCGTGTCCGAGAGCCAACAGAAGGGCCGCGTGAGCGGCAACAGCTCTCGCGTGTCGAGCGTCTCGGGATCGATCGTGCACAGCGACGCGTGCTCGCCTTCGTAGAGCGGACCCGAGGCGATCCACGGTGAGCGCCCGCAGTGGATGGGCCCGAACGCGTCCGTGCGCGAGGCGCGGATGGACCAGTCGGCGTTGCGGTGCGCGAGGCCGCCGGGCGACGCCGCGAAGCCTTCGTGATGGGCGACGAGGTAGCTGCCATCGGAGAGCGCGACGATGTCGGTTGTGTTCTTCGCCGATCCTTTGGCGACGATCTTCGCGCTCGGTCGTTGAGTGGCCGGCTGTTTGGGAAGGAGCCAGCGCTCGTCGATGGGCATGGCGGCGACGGTACGAGAGAAACGCGCGAGGGGGTTGTAGGGCGCCACCAATATTGGCACTCCCGCACTCTCGATGACGGCGCTCTGCGCGATCCTGCGCGCCCCCCTTCGCTTCAGAAGCAACCCTCTGGCGGACACTCGGGCAAACACCCCGTGCGGTCAGCCAGCATGGTTTCTCTCCTGCGGTTACCGCAGTTTCCAGGGGCAGCATACTGGCAAGCCTGAAAGCTGCCATGTTGGGGGCTCGAAGCTCTTCCGCAGCCGACGTACCTGGTGCCTCGCCACAGAACTTGCGTGAAGTGTCCTCCCCAGCTGGCTTCTTCGTTCTCGACCCAACGCGTCAGAATGTCGGAAATGGCCCTCGACTGGATTCCGCCATTCCATGCCAGATTCTCACCATAAGGCGAATCGCTATGGCGCCAGGCGCCGGTTCTGGCCATCTCCTCCGCGTATCTCGTCGCGCTCGCAGCAAGGGAAGCGCTCCATCTCAAGGGGACGTAGGAGCTGCCGTACATCGTGTGATACCGCTGGCGCCGAGAATTGTGCTCGGACAGCCATGTCGTTGCCTCTGTTGAAAGAGGGACAGCTGCGTCGCTCGAAATAGCCGCGTCCAAGCTCGAGCCGCTGTCGCCGCTGACGCCGCCATCGCGCCCGCCGATAGCGCCGTCGCGGCCGCCGACGCCAACGTCGACGCTGTTCGCGACACCGCTGTCGACAGCGCTGCTGTCGCGGCCGTCGGCACGGCTGTCGACCCCGCCGTCGGCACCGCCGTCGGGACCGCTGTCGACACCGCCGCACGACGAGTTCATCAACGTCAGCGACAACAGCACGGGGAGTGTCTGAATGAATCGCATGGGTTGCTTCTGTGGGATCCGTTTGGAGATCAGATCGCAATGACGGAAACTCGCATCGAAACCACGACCGCGACGGTCGTGCCGCGGCCGCGCGGAGCCGAGGCAGAAGGCCATCGGACTACCGCAGAGACCCATCCATGCTCGACCGAGCACCGTAGGTTGTTTTGTCCTCGGTGCCTGCTCGCTCGAAGGGACGTGTCAGGGGTTGACCAGCATGTCTACCGCCCGCCAGGCCCCGTGTTGGCCGGATCGCAGCCCGGTTCAGCGGGATTGCAGTAGAGATTCGGCATCGAGTTTCCTCCCCACTTGGCTCGGAGGATGGCGACGCTGCCGTTGTTGGCAGGATCGCCATCCCAGAAGCTGAAGCCGAATGTCTCGCGGTGAAACCACGGCCCCACATGTCCGCCCCAAAAGCCCTCCGCTGCGAGCGTGTTGCACAGCCCTCGAGACCATTTGACTGACCAGGGAATATTCGACTTGGGGCCGCTAAAAATACCCTCTGCGCCAGGCGCGGCGGTGCAGGTGGGGTGCCCCTCCGGCAGAAATGGAACCTGATCCTCCGCGCTGAGAAGGAACGTCGCACCACAATGAGGATTAGACGTTCCCATACAGGGGCCCGCAGCGGAGTTGAGCACGCCGGGGTATTCGGCGTCCCACATCATTGAACGCTGTCTCTGATCGCCCCAAAGCGCGCGTGCAAACAAACAATGGTCGGGCCGGACCTGGCGATCTTGGCTTGTGTATCCGACGAGGGCGCGCACGTGGTTGATGGCGATTCGGTGCCAATTGTCGACTTCCGCTCGGGTTGGGTTGCGGTCATCCGCGAAGGGCCGCTGCGCGTAGAAGACCTCTCGGATGCCCCTCACTTGATCGACGTGAGGGCATATCGCACGAAAGAAGTCTGCCCGCGACATTCTCGAGGGATTGTAAACGGTGCCATCCCATCGGGCAGTATCCCAAGAAGCCGCGGTGAGATACTCCACGGAGTTCGGGTCATGGGCCGTGTGTCTTGCGGCGAGGGGCTTGGAGGCAAAGGTGCTCCAGTTCGCTTGTTCTGGAGTGTATCGAATCAGCCCTGACGAGCCGCCGTTCGAGCCGCCATCGTTCGAACCACCGCCGTTCGAGCCGCCGTCGTTCGAACCACCGCCGTTCGAGCCGCCGTCGTTCGAACCCGAGTTGCCGTTGCCGTCGGTGACACCGCCGTCGTTGCTCGCAACTCCGCCGCAGGACGCGGTGGCCATCAGAAACGAGGTGCCAACGGCTACCTTCCTCATCCGCTCGAGCTTCATTCTTTTGGCCTCTCTCTCCATCGAAAACGCGTCACAGACTCGCGCTGCGCACGCGCCGCCGACTACCGGCAGGCGTGGATCATGGGGTTGGGCTCGGCGCCCTGGTCCGGGTCGTCACACGCGAGCGTGGGGGAGGTCGCGTGTGTGAAGCATTGGCCGGGGTTTGCCGCGCAATAGGCTGAACAAGTGGCGGCGTTGCACGCGCCCCAGTTGAGCGTGTGAAACCCCGTGTCGCGGTCCTTGCCCCAGCTGAAGCTTCGGCAGCCCGGCCTGAGGATCGGGCCGCAGTGTCCCTCGCAGCGCATCACACCGTTCGCGTCAGGCGCGCGCTCTGCCACGAAGCCGTCGATGACATCCGCGCACGTGGCGCCGCCTCCTTGGCCCTGGGCGCTCTCGCCGCAGCGGGTGAACGAGCTGTGCGCTCCGTTCGTCGCGTCGTGCTCAGATTCGGAGTTCGAGCACTCGTGGCAGGCCGTGCACTCGGTCATCGGCGGCAGACCCGCGGGAGGGCACTCGACCCAGCCCTCTTCGCACGCGCGCTTGCGCCAGTAGTTGATGCGCGCGAGGCAGCTCGTGCCCTGCGTGCGCCACGTGGCGCGCGTGGTGTCGTGCGGGGCGCAACTCCAGTTGCAGGCCCTGTCCAGCGGCTGGACAGAGCACGGACACACGCTCGCGTAGCGCTCACCGAAGCAGTTCGCGTTGCCGGGATGCGTATCGCAGCTGATGACCGTCTCGTTCGGGAAGTAGCAGCTTCGGGTGCCGCGCTCGTCGACGTCGATCGAGACCAGGTACTGGCCGTCGCCCGGCGCCTCGCCGCTCCAGCACCCGCCCGCCCGGCACTCGAAGCCGAGACCGCGAGCGATCGGGGCGAAGCTCTCCATGGTGCGATACGCGACGGTCGTCCCCTCGGCGCACGTGTAGTACGCGCAGTTGTTGGGCAGAGCATCGCGGCAGACCTCGGTGCACGTGGGGCCGTTGATGTTGCCCTCCGTGCGCATCACCCAGACCACGTTCGGGTCCGCACCATCCACGCAGCGGAAGCCCGCAGAGCACACTCTGCCGCTGGCGGTCCGCGTCGAGATGGGGACGTTGGCGTCCGACGAACTTGTGCCTCCGTCCGTTGGCGCACTGCCGTCCGGACCGAGCACTCTCGAGTCGCTGGCGCATCCTCCAGCCCCGAGCGTGTTGGCGACCAAAAGGAGCGCCCAATGCGTCCAGAGACGCGCGCGCGCCGCTTGCTGTGTGTTGGAATCAGCCATGGGGAGTCCCGTTGATTGCGAGGCCGTCTATACCGCGCCCGCGACGGGCATCGAAGATGCCCAAGCGGATCAGCTCTTTCAGCGAGCCGTTGAAATCAAATCAAACCACTGCCGCGTACTGGGAAAACTACGAACCCCGTCGCGGTAGTGGTTTAGAAGCGAGTTCGAACACAAGTCGTCGGGGAAGCAAAAACGGCTCACGAATTCGTCCTCTCCACTACAGTCCGATGTGAACACCCGCCGTCGCCTCGAGGCCTACCCCCTGCAGTGCTGTGACGGTGGCGGTTCCGTCCGTCGCCCGCAGCGCGCGCAGGGCCGCTGGAGCGCCGAGCCCAACGACCCACCGGACCCTGCCAGTTTGCAGCCAGAACCTGCCCCTGCCGTTGAGGGTGATGGTCCAATCGATCGCGTTGCTGGCGTATGCTCCGGGCACGGGCGTCGCGTCGAACGTGACTCGGAGCGCAGACGCATCGACCTCGACGAGCAGACCCACGCGCCCCGTGTTCGGCGTCACGGCGAACGCAACGCCGAGGCCCGCCAGGAGGTCGTTGCCGCGAGCCTCGCCGAAGACCGACGTGCGCGCCAACCCCACGTGACCGCCCGCGTGGATCGTGAGCGCGACGCGGGGGTGCGCCCACACATGCGCCGTGAGCAGCCCGCCGAACGCTTCGCGTGAGCCGACAAAGAACGTCGACGAGAAGAGCGCGCCAAGCTCGAAGCGACGCGAGAGGACCGTCGCTGGCCTCTCCGTGGAAGCCCGGGGCGCGAGAGACGAGGCGACGGCGTTCAACACCGCAGCGGGAGGGGGGGTGCGCGGCGGTGGAGCGTCGTGGATCGCGAGCTCCACCCAGCTCGCGCGCAGCAGTTCATCGGTCGAAGCCGCCACTGCCGTCGGCCGAGCGTCGACGGGCAAGCGGGAGAGGTCCATCGTGCGCTCGACGGTCTTGTCGGTGACTTCGTCGCGCACGCGCAGGGTTGCGACGACGGTGCCTTGCGGACTGCGCTCGATGAGCAAACGGACCAGGGCGATGCGGGTTCGCGGCGCGACGCTCCCCTGGCAGACGTCGATTCCGCGGGCGTCGAGCTCCGCGCGAAGGTGGTTCTCGAGCGCTGTCGCGATGAATCGATCGGGCGGCGTGACGTCGAGGACGAGCTCGAGCGCGGGCCGCGGCGAGCTCGGACACAGCGCTTGGGCGCTTGCAGGCGGGCTCGCTGCGAGCGCGCACGCGAACGCGATGAAGAGCGCGCTTCGGCTCACGGTCATCGAGCGCACATCCGGCGCACGCGTTCGGCGGAGGCGCTGCGCCGATGCGCCTCGAGGAACTGATCTCGCCAGGCGACGCAACGCGCGCGGTCGCCGAGTTTGTCCGCGGCCTCGACGCGGGCCGCCTCGGCGTCTTCGAAGAACGGGGATCGTGTCCGGTGCTCCAGCACGAACGAGAACGCTTGGATCGCCGCCTCGTGTTGGTGGAGCGTCAGCAATCGAATGCGTCCGAGTTGGAAGGCCGCGAGAGGCGCGCGCGGATCCCGCGGAAACCGGCGGACGAGCTGCGCGAGATACGACGCTGCTTCCTCGTGCCGCCGCGCCGAACGCGCGGAGTCCGCGCGCGAGAACAATTCTCGTGCGGTGGGCTGCGACGGGCGCGCGCGCGGAGTCGGTTCGGCGACACCCTGAAGCGTCGGCGCAACCTCCGCGGGCTGCGCCGTAGCGGGCTCCGCGGGGCGATCCTGTGGCTCGCTCGACCAGAACGCGCCAGCTCGAAGCAAGACGCTGGGTTCGCGCTCCGATCGGCGAACCTCCACCGAGCCCTGCTCGACGCGCACGTGCCATCCCCCCGCGTGATCAGACATTGGATTCCGAGCGGCGGTCACTCGGAACCGGGTGCCGCGCACCGCGACTTCGCCACCGCCGACTTCGACGACGAACGTTCGCGCAGGGCGATGTGCCACGTTGCAATCGACAGAGCCGTTCTCCAAGCGGAGTCGAACGCGGTCGCCGTCGGCCGAGAGAACCCACAGGCGACTCTCTGCTTCGAGGAGCAGCGTGCTGCCGTCCGGCAGCTGAACCGGCTGCATGGCGCCGTGCGTGTCGATCACGCGGCCCTGCATCGACGGAGGGTTCGCGGTAGCCACTGTGTCGGAGGCGCGGTGAGAACCGAAGCGGCGCAGCACGACGAACACGAGCAGCACGGCCGCGGCCGACACCAGCGCCGCGCGCGCGAGCGAGCTGGCGCGCGACGCGGGGCCGAGCCGCGCGCGTGGCTGAGCCTGCAAAGAAGACCAGACCTTCTCTGTTCGGCGTTCATCCCACGGCACGGAGACGTAGTCCGCGATACGCTTTGGAACCAACTTCATCGCGTTCCCTCTTGCGAATGGGCGTCGAGCAATGCAGTCGCGGAGGCAAGGGCACGTTTGACCGTCGCGAGCGACCATCCTGTCTGTTCGGCGATCTCGTCCAACGAGAGCTGTTCAACGCGACGAAGCAGCAGCACGACGCGTTCGCGGGTCGGGAGCTTGTCGACGAGCCCGTACACGAGACGAAGCTCCAAGATGACGTCGGGCGGCGCCGACGGCGAGACCAGCGTGTCGATGTGAACGGGGGCTGCGTGCGCGATCCGAAACCGCACCAAGAGCTTGCGACGACGAATGGTGTTGATCGCGGTCCTCGTCACGATCGCGGAGAACCACGCGTGAAACGCCTGCGGATTCAACAAGCGCGACAGCGTGCGAAACGCGACCGCGAAGCTGTCCTGCACGACGTCTTCCAGGTCGTTGTCGTTTCCCAGCAAACGAAACGCGAGCCCGCTCGCGAAGGACACGTAGCGGCGGTACAGGGCCTCCTTCGACCGATCGTCCCCGGCGCATGCGCCCTCGACGAGCACGGCATCCGTTGGCGGCGAGACAGACGATCGTCGATGGAGCTCGGACAAAGAGGACTCTCGAAGAAGCATGTCGTTCGACCCGCGAAAACGGCTCACGCGATCGTCCGCGTCGAAGACTTTGTCGCGGCGATCCGCCGGGAGAGCGAGAACTCTCGAAGGAACCGAAGGCCAAGCTTCTGCGACAACCAGGTCTGCTCAGGCACGGCCGCGACGAGCAACGTCGTGTTCCCTGTGCGCGGCTGTGACGTCGCGACGTGCTCGCCATGGAAGGAGAATCCCCCCCGTCGCGCCAGCCGTTAACGGCGGGCACGCAGCCGTTAACGGCGGGCACGCAGCCGTTAACGGCAGCTACGGCTTCTTCTCTCCGGCCAGGTGCTCGCCTGCGCTGAGCGCTTCGAGACGGTCGATCACCCGCTGCTGCAGCGAGCCCTTCTCCGCGGGCGCCGCGGTGATCGTGAGGACGAACGCGTCGCCCTCTCGCGGAGGCGCGGGCAGCAGCGACGCAGGCAGCTTGATGACCTCTCCGTCGGCGTCGAGCACGACGCGGCCTTCGTCGACGCTCGCAACAGTGGCACGGATCAATCTCGCGGTTCTCTCGTCGCTCATCGGGGTCACTCTGGTTACCTTCGGCTCGCCAGGGTACGCCCCGCGCGGCCGTTGTGTCGCGCTTCGCTCGCGAGGCCGAGCCGAGCTCGCTCGTGCGCGCGCTCTTCGGGCCGGGTGATGGCGAGCAGCCGATCGACGGCGCCCTGGTGCATCGGCTGCCTGCGAAGGGCCTCGCGGTAGGCGCGCGACGCGGCGTCCCACTGTTGCAGCGCCTCGAGCGCGCGGCCGAGGTTGATCGCGGGGTTCGCGTCGTCGGGCAAGAGCGTCATGGCTTGTCGCAGCGCAGCGACTGCGCCAGAGGCGTCGCCGGAGGCGAGGCGCATCGAGCCGAGGCCGTTCCACGCTTCGCCGACGTGAGGGGCGCGCTGCGTGGCCTGCTCGAACGCGCGCAGGGCGAGGTCGTTGCGCCCGAGATGCGCCAGCGTGATCCCGAGGTTGGTGCGCGCGATGGCGTGGTCGGGGTCTCGCTCGAGCGCCTTGCGAAAGGACTCCGCCGCGTCTTCGTAGTGGTGTTCAGCGAGGTCGAGCGCGCCCTGCGCGGCCAGCGGCGTCGCGTCGTTGGGCGCGAGCTGCGCTGCGCGCACGAGCACGTGCCGCGCGTTGGGCGCGTGAAGGTCCGCGAGCACGACGCCGTACGCCACCCACGCGTCGGCGTAGTCCTGCGAGTGGCCCAGCGCGCGCTCGAGCGTGCTGCGCGCGCGATCGAGCTGCCCCTGCTCTCGATACGCCCTCGCGAGGTTCAACAGCGGAACCTCCTTGTGCGGGTGCGTCTCGATCGCCTGCTCGAACGCTCGCAGCGCGCCCACGCGATCGCCCACCGCGCTGCGCGCGAGGCCGAGGAGGTTGAGCACCGAGCCGCCGCGCGGGCGATCTCGGTCGAGCGCCTCGAGCAGATCGAGGGCCTCGTGCGAGCGGCCCGCGTCGAGCATCCACTCTGCGCGCATAAACGCTGCCCGTTCGCGCAACGACGGAGGGGCGTTGCGGTTGCGCGTGACGCGGTCGAGCGAGCGCTCTGCGGCGCCGCGATCCCCGCGTCCAGCGGCGGCAGCGGCGTGCACGAGCAGCGCGATGGGCTCGTCGGGCGCGAGGCGAATCGCGCCGTCCGCGGACTGCGCGGCGGTGGAGTGCTCTCCTCGGCGCAGCGCTTCGATCGCGTCGCACACCTGGCCGAGCGCGCGCGCTCTGCGCGACTGCTGCTCGTCCGCGGCGCCGTCGCGCGCGCTGTGGAGCTTCGCGCGCGCGTCGCTCGTGGGCAAATCCCCGAGCTCTGCCGCTTGCGAGAGCGGTCGTTCGAGCAGCGACGCTCCCTCGGTGAGCTCGGCCGTCGATCGCCGCGCGTCCCGCACGCGCGCGACGCCCGCAACCGCAGGGACACACAAGCAAGCCACGACCGTCAGCGAGAGCAATGTTCGACGCACGGCGAAGGGTGAAGCAGAGCGCGGGCACTCAACGCAAATTATCCGCAGGTTGGTCGCGGGTTGCGCCGTGACTTAAGAAGTGTTGCGCCGGGGCTTCTTCGAGAGCATTCGAGAATTCAGGGGCGTATCACCGCGTTGAAGCAGAGCCCGACACCATGACAACCGCAGCCACTCCGAACGCTCCTGGTTCGCCCGCGCCGACCGTGCCCGCGTCCGGGCCGATGCCCGGCTCCAACGTCACCGACGCCGAGCTGCTCGCAGAGATCACCAAGCGGCGCCGTCCTTGGGGCTGGATCGTGCTCGCGGTGCTGGCGGCGGCGGTGGTGGGCGGGCTCGTGTGGCGCTCGCAGACCGCGAAGAAAGCGGGCGTTCGCTACGTGACGACGCGCGCGACGATGGGCGAGATCGTCGAGTCGATCGAGGCCACGGGGACCGTGCAGCCGCTGCTCTCGGTGCAGGTCGGCGCGCAGGTCTCGGGGCGCGTCCTTCGCGTGCACACGGACTTCAACCAGACCGTGCGCGAAGGCGATCTTCTGGCCGAGCTCGACCCGGATCCCTTTCAGACGAGGGTCAACGAGGCGCGAGCCTCCGAGGCTTCGGCGCGGGCTTCGCTCGCTCGTGCGCGGGCGGACCTGGTGATCCGAGAGCGCGACCTCGCGAGGGCGCGAGATTTGCGCGCGCGCGGGCTCAACGCGCAAGCGGACCTCGATACGGCGCTCGGCGCGCGGGACCTGTCGCGGGCGAGCATCGCCGTGTCGCAAGCGGACGTGGCGCGCACGCAAGCGAGCCTCGCGAGCGTGCGGACGCAGCTGACCCAAGCGAGGATCTTCTCGCCGATCTCGGGGCTGGTGATCTCTCGGCAGGTGGATCCTGGGCAGACGGTCGCGTCGAGCTTGCAGGCGCCGACGCTGTTCGTGATCGCGCAGGACCTCGTTCGCATGCGGATCATCGCGGACATCGACGAGGCGGACGTGGGACGGCTGCGCGAGGGGATGACGGTCGAGGCGCGGGTCGAGGCGTTTCAGGGCGAGCGATTTCGGGGGACGATCACGCAGCTGCGCTACGGCTCGACGACGACGGCGGGCGTGGTGACGTACCCGGCGGTGATCGAGGTTCCCAACCCCGAGGCGAAGCTGCGGCCGGGGATGACGGCGACGGTGACCGTGACGACCGCGCGGCTCGAGAACGTGCTGCGCGTTCCCAACGCAGCCCTCCGCTACCGGCCGGCGGCGAGCGCGGACGGGACCAACGGGACGGGACGACGCCGTCGCGACGCGGGCGTCGAGGCCAACAATGGCGCGAGCGGCGCGAACGGCGCAGACGGCGGTGCTTCTTCGGACCGCGAGTTCAACGCGGCGCGTGTCGGTCGCGTGTACGTGCTTCGTGACGGGAGGCCTGCGCCCGTTCGTGTGCGCATCGTCGCGACGGACGGGGCGAACACCGCCGTCGAGTCGAGCGAGCTGCTCGACGGCGCCGAAGTGGTGACCGACGAGGTCGACGAGAGCGCGTCGCGCACCGCTGCGGCGCCTGCGGCGAGCGCCGGTGGCGGTTCTCGCAGCGGCAGCGGCGGCGGCAGCCGCGGTCCGAGGATGTTCTAGAGGACCACCATGAGCGAAGGCACCCCGGTCATCGAGCTCGAGGGAATCGAGAAGGTCTACGCGCAAGGCGAGGTGGTTCACCGCGCGCTGCGCGGGGTGTCGCTGCGCATCGACGCGGGTGATTTCGTCGCGATCGTCGGCCCCTCTGGATCGGGAAAATCCACGCTGATGAACTCCATCGGCTGCCTGGACACTCCCTCGCGCGGCTCGTATCGGCTCGCGGGCCACGACGTCTCGAAGCTCAACTCCGACGAGCGCGCGCTGGTGCGCAACCGCCTGCTCGGGTTCGTGTTTCAGGGCTTCAACCTCTTGGCGCGCACGACGGCGCTCGAGAACGTCGAGCTGCCGCTCGTGTACCGAGGCATCTCGTCGCAAGAGCGCGCCCTGCGCGCGGCGCGCGCGCTCACGCTGGTGGGCCTTCGCGAGCGCCTTCGCAACACGCCCGCGCAGCTCTCGGGCGGCCAGCAGCAGCGCGTGGCGATCGCGCGCGCGCTGGTGACCGAGCCGAAGGTCTTGCTCGCCGACGAGCCGACCGGAAACCTCGACAGCAAGACCACTGAAGAGATCCTCGCGCTGTTGCAGTGGCTCAACCGCGAGCGGGGGCTCACCATCGTGATGGTGACGCACGAGCCCGACGTGGCAGCGTGCACGAAGCGAATCGTGACGGTGCGCGACGGGCTGATCGTCTCGGACGAGCGGCTGCCGCACCCGCGGCAAGCCGGGGTCGACGCGCCCGAGCACGCGCTCAAGAGCGGACCGACAGGAGGTCGACCGTCATGATCTGGATGGCCATGCGGCTCGCGCTCTTCTCGTTGATGCGCAACAAGATCCGCGCGCTGCTCACGGTGCTCGGGATCTTGATCGGCGTGGCCGCGGTCGTGGCGAGCTCTGCCATCGGAGCGGGCGCGAAGGAGCGCATCGAGAGTCAGTTCGCGTCGCTGGGCGTGAACGTGATCATGGTGTTTCCTGGAGCGAGCGCTGCGGGCGGGGCGAGGGGCGCGGCGGGCTCGGGCAGCGGTCTGACCGAGGACGACGCGCGGGCGATCTTGGTGGAGGTTCCCACGGTGAGCGCGGCGGCGCCGACGTTGACCGCGAGCGCGCAGCTCGTCGCCGGTGGCCGCAACTGGTCGACGCGCGTGTACGGCACCACGCCGGACTACTTTCGCGTCCGCAGCTGGAACACCACCGACGGCGCCCCCTTCACCGAGTCCGACATGCGCACGTCCGCCAAGGTCTGCGTCGTCGGGACCACCATCGTTCGCGAGCTCTTCGGCGGCGAAAACGCGCTCGGTTCGAGCCTCCGCGTCGGCCGCATGCCCTGCACCATCGTGGGCATCCTCGAGACCAAGGGGCAGTCGGGCTTCGGCCAGGACCAGGACGACATCGTCGTTGTCCCCATGAGCACCTTTCGCACGCGCGTCGCGCGCAGGCCCGGCCGCGAGGTCGGGCAGGTGATGGTCAGCGCGCGCGACCCCGCTGTCACGAGCCACGCAGAGGCCTCGATCACCACGCTCTTGCGCCAGCGACATCGGCTTGTCGGCGCAGACGAAAACGATTTCACCGTCCGCAACATGGCGGACGTGGTCAAGAGCTTCGACGCGCAGCGCGCTGCGATCACCACGCTGCTGCTCGTCGTGGCCTCGATCTCGTTGCTCGTCGGCGGTATCGGCGTGATGAACATCATGCTGGTCAGCGTGACCGAGCGCACGAGAGAGATCGGGATTCGCCTGGCGATCGGCGCGCGCGCGCGGGACATCCTCGCGCAGTTTCTCGTCGAGGCCGTCGTGCTCGCGGCGATCGGCGGGCTCGCGGGGCTCGGCCTCGGCGCGGGCGCGAGCTACATCGTCGGCAAGACGACAGAGTGGAAGGTGAGCCTCCAGGCCGAGACCGCCCTGCTCGCGGTGCTCGTCTCGGGAGGCATCGGCGTGGTGTTCGGGTTCTTTCCCGCGAGGCGCGCGGCGCGGCTCGATCCCATCGTGGCCCTGCGCCACGAGTGACGCGCTCGCAGCACTGGGAGATTGCACTCAATGATCCGAGATACGTTTCGTCACTGCTCGCTCGACCGCTCTGCTTCGCCCAACGCACACGCGCGTCGCCGCGGCACGACGGTCCACGTCCCGGCGCTGCGCGCGCTCGGCGTGCTCGGGGCCCTGGTCTGCTCGACGGCGAGCATCGCGGCGCACGCGCAGCAGCGGCAAAATGACCCGCAGCCTCGAGGCGAGCGCCCGCTCAACGCCACGATCGCTCCGCGAGCGCGGGTGGTCCTCTCGCTCGCCTCGGTCGTGCAGCGGGCCAGGGACAACGCCCCCGCGGTGCTCGTCGCCGTCGAGCGAGCGCGCGCCGCCTCCGCGCAGGCAGACGTGTCCCGCGCTGGGTTTCTCCCCTCGGTCTCGGTCTCGTCGAGCCCGCAGTTCTCGATCTCCAACGGAACGCAGGTCGTCGGTCCCGTCACCCTCAACAACACCAACATCACCCTGCAGATCGACGCCACGGCGAGCTTGCGCTGGACGCTCTGGGACTTCGGCCGCACCTCGGGGTCCGTCGAAGCCGCAGAGATCGGCGCGCGCGCCGCGACCATCGACCTCGAAGCCGCGCGCAGAAGCGCGATCTCTTCTGCGGTGAGCGCGTTCTACACGGTCGTGCTCGACAAAGAGGGCATCGAGACCTCGCGCGTGACGGTCTCGTTTCGCGAGCGCTCGCTCGAGGTCGCCCGAGGCTACACCGACGCCGGCGCGCGCCCGCCCATCGAGCGCACCCGGGCGGAGGTCTCGCTCGCGTCCGCGCGGCTCGACGTGGCCAACGCAGAGGTCGCGTTTCGCTCGGACCTCGTCGCGCTCGCAGGCGCCCTGGGAATCGACGCGCTCGGCGAGCTCGACGTGCTCGTCCCCGCGCCGCTGGCCCCCGTCGAGGACGTCTCGCTCGCCGCGCAGCGCGCAGCGGTCGACCGCCCAGAGGTGCTCGCGAGCCGAGTTCGCACGCAGCAAGCTGATCAACAGGTCGAGAACGCGCGCCGCGGGCTGCTCCCGACGCTCTCGGCCAGCGCCAACGCCGGCGTGCGCTTCTCGCAAAACTGGCGCTACACCGAGCCCATGTGGACCGACACCAACGGTCCGTCCGAGTCCGTGAGCGCGGGCGTCTCGCTCTCGTGGGCGGTGTTCGACCCCACGGTGCGGGCCAACATTCGCCTCGCCGAGGTCAACGCGGCCACCGCGCGCATGCAAGAGCAACAGTCGATCGTGTCGGTGCGCACCGAGGCCGTGCAGGCCGTCGTCGCGGCGCGCTCGGCGCAGCAGGCGCTCGAGCAGACCGAGGCGCTCGCGCGCGGCGCAGCGGCGAACCTCGCGCAAGCGCAGGGCCGCTACGAGGCCGGAGCGAGCACGATGATCGAGCTCGTCGACGCGCAGGTGCAGGACGCGCAAGCGCGGGCCTCGCTCGCTCGCGCGCGTTGGCAGGTCGAAGCCGCCAAGGCCCGCGCGTACATCGCGCAAGGACGCACGGAAGCGCTGCGATGACCGCGGCGCTCTCGTGCGAGCGCGCGAGCTTCGGGTACGGCGACGAGCCCATCGTGCGCGACGCCACGCTCTCGATCGAGCGCGGGCAGCTCTGGGCGCTGCTCGGCCCCAACGGCGCCGGAAAGAGCACGCTCATCCGCGGGCTCGCCGGGCTGCTTCCCGCTCGCGACGGCAGGGTCTCGCTGGGCGACGTCGCGCTGTCTTCTCTCGCGCCCCGCGCGCGCGCGCAGCAGATCGCGTGGCTCTCGCAAGAGGACGCCGCGCCCGAAGGGATCAGCGTCGCGCAGCTCGTCGCGCTCGGTCGCGCGCCGCACACGCCTTGGCACGGAGCGCTCTCTCGTCGAGACCAAGACGCGGTCGAGAGCGCCATTGCGTGGGCGAATTTGCAGGGTCTTTCGCATCGCTCGGTGAGCGAGCTCTCGGGCGGCGAGCGTCGTCGCGCGGCGCTCGCGCGGCTGCGGGCGCAGGGCGCGGGCGTGCTCTTGTTCGACGAGCCGACGGCGTTCTTGGACCCGAAGCAACAGTGGTGGGTCGCCGACGCGATCGCGCGCATGACGAGAGACGAAGGGCGCGCCGCGGCGATGGTGCTGCACGACCCTGCGATGGCGCTGCGCTTCGCGACGCACGCGGCGCTCATGCGCGACGGCGCGATCGTCCGCGCGGGAGCCGTGGCCGAAGTGATCACGAGCGATTCGTTGGCGGCGGTGTTCGACGTGGACGCGAGGGTCGCGAGGGACCCTTCCACGGGCCTCGCGTACGTCGTGACGGTGAGCGACTCGGCAGAGTGAGGCGCGCGCGCGCTGATCACGGTACGATCGTGCGATGCGATCGTTGCTTTGGTTGCTTGTGTTCGTGGGGCTCGCGGGGTGTTCTCTCGCAGGAGAGCCGAAGTTCTATCGCCCGTTGCCGTCGAGCGACGTCGCGGTGAGCGACGGCGCCGTGGTGAACGACGGTGAAGGGCCGGACGTCGTCGCGACGGACGGGGCTGTGACGGACGCTCCGCGCGAAGGCGGCCCCGACGGCGGCGACACGTGCGTCCCCTTCGGTCCCGAGCTCTGCAACGGGCTCGATGACGACTGCGACGGCAGGGTGGACAACGTGCAGACGCTGCCGACGCCGCTCGACTGCGCGGCGCCTCCGCTCGTGATGGGCGGGCCACCGCGGCTCGGCACATTTCGAGGCTGCCGATGCGAACCGGTGGCGGCCAGCCCCGAGATCTGCGGCAACGGCCTGGACGACAACGGCAACGGCAGCGCCGACGAGGGCTGCGGATGCGACGGGATCGTGGTGCCGACGACGGTCACAGGGTTTCCGCGGACAGTCCTCGGCGCGTTTCGCGTCTACGCCTCGGTCGAGGACGCGCTCATGCGCATTCCTGCCGCGCCTCAGCGGACGATCTGCCTGCTCTCGTCGGCGCTGCGTGACTGCTCGATCCCAATCCTGCACGAGTACAACATTCGCGTCCCCGCCAACGTGACGATCCGCGGCGGGTACGTGCCTGCTTCGATTCTGAACAACACCCCCGAGCTCACGCCGCGGTGTCGAACGGAGATCCGCGGAACCATCGAGTTCGTCGCCTCCAACGTGAACAGCGTCGTGACCAACGTCCACGTGTTCAAGCAGTTCGCTGCCCCCGGCAGCGCCGTCTCGATGCCGGGCGACGGATGGTTCGTCGAAAGCGGCGTCGAGGGCAGGGCGCCCACTGCATCGCCGAACATCGTCGGCATCGAGGCCGCGGGCAACGCGCTGCACCGGGTCGTGCGCAACGTCAACGTCGTCATGCAGGGCAACGCCGAAGTGACCGGCCTCTTCGCGTCGCGCGGTCGCATTTGGGTCGACAATCTTCGGGTGGATATCCAGAGCGGCCAGCGGAGCGTCGCGATCGACCTCGACCAAATCGCCCCGTCGGTGTTCGACATCATCAACATCGCGACCCTCAACGGCGCCCAGCTCACAGAGGCTGTGCACATGGCCGATCCGCAGTCGTACGTAGCGCTCAGGACCCTCAACGGCACGGCGGGACGCGCGGACGTCGGGCGCGGGGTGACCATCGATTGCCGCGATGGATCCACGTCGGTCGTGCAGGTGGCCGACGCAAACTGGGAGGGTTCGCTCTCGGGCGACTCGATCGGCGCCCTGGTGCGGGGGTGCCACGCAGAATTCTCTGCGCCCACTCGCGACTCGCTCATCGCGTCCTCGTCGAGCATCAGCGAAGGCGCTAGCGACAGCGTCGCGGTCGGGCTTCGCTGCGAGCTCGGCGCCCGGTGCATCACGCTCGGCGGCGCGCGCAAGCTCGAGTTTCGTGCGCTGTCCCGCAGCGGCAGCATCGGCGCGACGCAGGGGGCGGCGATCGTCGACCGCGCGTCGGCGATCGTCGCGGGCACCACGTTCGATGCAACCGGGTCGATCGTGAGCTCGACGGGCTTCGAGATGGACGGGCAGTTCTTGATCGCGACGCACAGCACGTTCATCGGCGGCGCCTCGATCAGCCCCGATGGATCGCGCGCGCTGCAGATCAAGCGGGCCGCGGTCGCCGGCGTGATCACGTCGGTGCTGCGCGCGGCGCGCGGGATCGGCGCCTCGATCGAGGCAGGCGCCATCGACGATCTGCTGTTCTTCTCGAACACGGTGACCGCCGTCACAAACGATCCGAACGTCGCCCCCTCGCAGCTCGTGGTGGTCCGCGGCGCGCACAACCCTGCGTCGATTCGCTTCGAGAACAACCTGCTCGCGTGCTCGAACCTCCCGATGTCGCCGCCGATCGCGGTCCCGACGGTCGGGCTGAGGATCGACGGGACGAGCCCGTTTCGCTACTTCGGCTACAACATGATCGGCGGCTGCCAGCAGCCCGTGGTGATGGCGGATCAACCGATCGTCGATCCGGCGATCGCGCAGAGCAGGCTCTGGATGAACCTCGCGGCTGGGGCGGGACCGCTGAAGATCTCATCGGAGACGCTCGCCATCGACCCGATGACGGGCTGGAAGCTCACTCGGTCGTCTCCTGCGATCAATCAGGGCTCGCCAGCGGCGCTCGAGACCGAGGTCCGAGACTTCGACGGCCAGCTGCGGGGGCCGCTCGCTCCTGCGGACATCGGCGCCGACGAGCTCTGAAGGGCGCTCGACCGGTCACGGTCGGTGTAGCATCAGCCCGATGGTTCTACGAAGAACGCTTGGGCTTTGCCTCTCTGTCGCGCTCGTTCACTGTAGCAATCCGCCGGTGCGTCCGACGGACGACGGCGGGGACGCCGCGAGCGCAGAAGGGGGCGCGGACGCGACGCCCGCCGATGGGTTCGCGTGCAACATCACCGCGGCGCAGATCCACTCGTTCAACCCGAGCCCCCTCTACGTGCGCCCCGGCGCGACCGTCAACGTGCAGCTCCGCTTGCGCCGCGACGCGCGCGGCTGCCCGATGAACTTCGCTGTCACCAGCATGGACAGCGCCGTCGCTCGACCTGCGCGCGACACTGTGGCGATGCCGATCAACAACGGCGCGATGGACATCGCGATCACCGCGGGGATGACCCCTGGTCGCACGAAGATCCGCGTCGCGCAGACGGACGCCGTCGCGATGGCGGGGCAGGGCGAATTCGACGTGATCGTGACCGCGCCCGAGCGGCCCGCGTGTCCGCCCGCCACCACGGCGTCGGGCATGCTCGCGCCCGGCGCGCGCGTCGCAGGAGCGGCTGGATCGGCGTTGGCCGCGGCGAGCATCGCGGCCCCGATGACCGCGACGATCGCGAGCACGCCGGTGACCGTGGCGTGCGCGGCCGATCAGATTCCCGCGGGCTTCGAGGCGGTCGGACCCGCGGTGTCGTTTGGGCCGAGCATGCGGAAGTTTTCGCGCGAGCTGCCGGTGACGATCCCGGTGAATCCGGGGCTCGTTCCGCCGCGGTACGAATTGCAGGTCGAGGTGTCGTACACGGCGCCCGGCCTGCGCACGGCGCGCGTCGTCCCCGTCGCCAACCTCCGCTTCAAGCAAGACGGAACCGCGATCACCTTCGACACCCCGCGCATGGGCACGTACCAGGCGGTGATTCGTCAGCGCCTCGGCGCGCGCACCGTCCGTCGTCGCATGACGTACCGCGCGATCATGGGCGTCTCGATGGGCGCGATCGGCACGTCTGTGCTCGGCACGCGCTACCCCGAGAAGTTCGACTACATCGGGCCGCTCGGCGGGCCGGCGGACTGGCACTGGTTCGGCCAGTATTTCAGGGATTTTCAGCTCGGAGGGTTCTGCACCGAGGCCGAGCGCGCCCGCCTCGGCGCCGCCTGTGATCGCGCGAGCAACGACCGCACGCCCGAGCCCAACGACCTGTGGACCGTCGATCAGAACTTCGAGTTCTTCAACTACCCCGACGGCCGCGGCGGGCAGGGCGGCACCTTCGCGCGCGGCTCGTACACGAACATCTTTCGCGACCTCTCGCAGTCCTTCGGCAACGCCGTGTTGCAGTCCAACACGACCAACTCGCTGCCGCTCGGCGTTCCGCCGACAGAGATGGCCCGCACCGACGCAGAGCGCTGCGCGACGCCCGTGCGCGTCGGCAACCCCGCGGACATGAACAACAGGTACTACGACGACGAGTTCAACCCCGACGGGCAGTACCCGGTCATCACGTTCTGCGACGGAAATCGCACGCCCGAGCACGCAGGCGAGTGGGCCGGCGGACAAGGCTCGCAGCCCTTCGCGATCTCGCTCGCCGTCGATCGCAACAGCAACGGCGTGCGCGACCGCGGCGAGCCCGTGATCCGCGCGTTCACCGAGCCCTTCGACGACTGGGGCACCGACGCAGTCCCCAGCGCGATGGAGCCCGGCTACAACGCCAGCACCAACCCCGACCCCGCGGGCGACGACTACGATCGTCAGTTCAACCCGGGCGGGACCGAAGGCAACTTCGTTCGCGAAGAGGGAGAGCCCTATCGCGACCTCGGCCTCGACGGCGTCGCGTGCCCCGCGGGACGCATGTGCCCGCACGACCAGGGAGAGGGCAACGGTCGCTTCGATACCACCTCTGGCGTCGCGCGCTTTCTCGAGCGCAACCCGCGCACCGCGCTCTCTCGCATGACAGGCGACGCCGGAGCGCGCGTCGGCGTGTGGGCCGACGGCGGCACGCGCGACCTGTTCAACTTCGGCGCGGTCGCCAACCACTTCGTCGGCGGCGCAGCGCAAGCGGGACAGCCGCTGCACTACTACAACAACTTTCTCTCGCTCGACACGCATCGGCCGATCAACGCGCTCGACGACAACGGGTACGACCCGCTCGAGATCGATTGGCCGCGCGTGCCGCGCTTCGCGATGTTGCGCTACGGCTTCGAAGACGCGACGCCGCAGATGTTGCTCGACGGCGACGGAGGGCACGTGGGGACCGTTCCGCAGGTCACCAATCGCTTGTTCGCGGGCATCTGGCGCGCGCAGGCCGACTGGCCCAACCTGAACCGCGCAACGGGCCCGGTCGTGAACACCACGGACAACGCAGGGCGCTGCGCGATGGGCTACTCGTGCGCGTTCGAGTTTACGTCGATGCGCGCGCGTCGCACCGCGCCCATCGGGATCGCGCTCCCGCCCGGCTATCACAGCCCCCAAAACGCCGGCGAGCGCTACCCCGTGATCTTCTTGCTCCACGGCTACGGAATGGACCCCGAGTCCCTCGTCGCCAGCGGCGTGATCCTCCGCGGCTACATGGCCGACCCCAACTACGCCAGCTGGCAGCGCCCCGGAAAGGTCATCTTGGTCTTCCCCGACGGCCGCTGCCGCGACGGCGACGGCTGCGTGCGCGGGACCTTCTACGCCGACTCGCCCTACTCGAGCGCCGTGCAAATGGAGCAGTTCTTCCTCGATGTGTACGACTACATCGAGCAGAACTTCCGCGTGCGCATGCCCGAAGAAGTCGAAGTCACCGAGTGACCGCGCACCTCTGAGCGCGCTGTCACACTGCGCGCCGACGGCCCGATAGCGCGCGGGTCGGGAGGTCCTCGCGGTGTCCGCTGCTCATCGTCTCTCTGTCGCGCTGCTCGTCGCGTGCGCGCTGCTCTCTCTTGCGCGCCCCTCGCTCGCTCAACGTTCGCGCGCGCAACCCACGCCCGCGCAGCTCGAAGCGCTGCGCACGGTCGAGTCCGAAGTCGCCGCGTTCGCCCAGCGCGCCGAGGGCTATCGTCGCTCGCTCGAGCGCGCGCTCGAGGGCGCGCACGAGCGGGACCTCGCCGCGGTTCGCCAGCGATTCGAGCGGCAGATCGCCGCAGAGCGCTCGCTCGAAGCCCGCGCTCGGTCCCGCGCCATCGCCGTGTTCGAGCGCTTCGTCCACGACCACCCGAGCGAAGAGCAGCACACGCCCGACGTCTTGCTGCGCCTCGCGGAGCTCTACTTCGACGAGGCCCGCTGGCAGCGCCTCGAAGCCGATGAAGCGCTCGACCGCGCGCGATCCGAGCGCGAGCGCGCGGGCCTCTCGACGGACGACCTGCGCGCGCCTCCGCCGCCGGACTACCGCTGCTCGATCTTGGCGTACCGTCACATCGTCGGGCGATTCGCTGGCTATCCGCGACGCGACGCCGCGCTCTACCTGCTCGGATGGGTCTTGCGCGAGCTCGGTCGCGAGCCCGAGTCGCTCGCTGCCTACCGCGCGCTCGTGTGCCCTTCGCGCGTGACGTACGCGCCGCAGCTCGACCTTACGCGCCCGCTCGTCGAGGGGGACCGCGCCCCGCTGCGCTGCGCGGCGCTCGCTCGAACCCTTCGCGAGCACGGGGCGCATTGGCTCACGGGCGGCCGCGAGACGGCGCCGAGCAACCTCGATCCGACGCTGTATTCGCAGTGCGTTTCGCTCTCTGGCGCAGACGGGCAGCGCTCTCGGTACACGGCCGAGGTCTGGTACGCGCTCGGCGATCAGCACTTCGACGACAGCGGTGACGTCGATCGCAACGCGGCGTCGGCGATCGCGGCGTACGCGCAGTCCGTGCGCGCGAGCGAGGCCAGCGCGCCCGCGCAACGGGGGCCGTTTTGGCAGCGAGCGCAGTACAAGCTCGCGTGGTCGCACTTTCGAACGCAGCGCGGCTACGCGCAGGCGCTCGCTGCGTTTGCGACGCTGCTCGATCACCTCTCGGCCGTGGCAGACCCCGCATCACAGGGCATGCGATCGGACGCGATCCGCTGGATCGGCGTCATCCTCTCGGAGTCCGAGTGGAACGCCCCCCTCGCCGACCCCGAGCGCCAGCTCTGTCAGTCTGTCGTCGAGCGCGTCGCGCAGCCCACGCCCGACGCCGTCCGTCCCTTCGACTGTGCCGGTGTGCTTCGTGTGCAGAGCGCGATCGCGCAGGACCGTCCGTGGACCGCGGACGCGTGGCTCGAGCTCGCCAGCGACTACGCGCAGCAGACGAAGCACTACGAAGCCATCGCGGTGTATCGCTTGTTTCTTCGCTCGTTTGCGGCGCATCCGCAGGCGCCGCTCGCGCTCTCGCGCATCGCCGAGTGCCAGCGTCGCCTCGGCTTGCGCGCGCAGGCCAACGCGACGAGCGAGCAGTTTCGCGCGTTCGCAGAGGGCTCTGCGTGGGCGACGGCCAACGCCGGGGACCATCGCGCGCTCGCCGCGGCCGAGCGGCTCTCGCGCGAAGCCGTGCGAACCGCAGCGCTCGATGAGCACCAGCGGGCGCGCGCGCTGCGGCTTCGCGCGGACCCTGCGGCGTCGATGGCGTACGGCTCTGCGGCAGAGATGTACCGCGCGTACATCGAGCGCTTCGCGGGTGCTGAGGACGGTGATGAAGTAGGCGAGCTCTCGTTCAACCGCGCGGACGCGCTGTTCTGGCAGGGGCGCTACGCAGAGGCCGCGGCGCAGTACGAGCGCGTTCGCGAGCGCACCGACGGGAGTCGCTTCGTCGCTTCTGCCGCGTACATGAGCACCGTCGCGCGAGCGCGGCTGGTGCTCGCGGCGCGCGAACGGGGAGCGATCACCGAGTGCGACGCGCGTTATGCGGGCGTCGAGGATGCGCGCGGGACTTCGTGCTCGTTCGTCGGTGGCGCGGCGAGCCCGAGGATGGACGCTGCCATCACCGCGCTGCTCGACGCGCGCGCCGCGTACGCGCGGGTGGTGAGCCGCGCCGACGACTCGCGCGCAGGGCTCTCGGAGGTCGTCTTCGAGAGAGATGGACCCGGCCACGCTCCGCCATTTCGCGCGGTGTTTGCCTATCGAAACGCCGTCGCGTCGCTGTGGTTCGGGCAGGTTGCCGACGGAGAGCGCGCGCTGCGGGCGATCGTCGAGTCCGGCTGCGAGTCCCCCTTCGACGTGCGCGCGATGGCCGTCGCCGCGCTGGCCGACAGCCTCCAGCGCCGGGGCGACAACAGCTCGCGCGAGGCGCTCTTGCAGCGGCTCGATCGCGACGAGCGCGCGTGCCCGGCCTCTGTTGCGCCGACGTCGAGCGCGCAGAGCGAGGTCGCGCTGCGCCTCGGTCGACAGGCCTTCGAGCGATCGCAGTACGCAGAGGCTGCGCGGCTGTTCGCGAGGGCGGCGCGAGCGAGGGGACCGACGCCCGTGCGCTTCATCGCGACGTACCTCCAGGCGCTCTCGCTCGAACGGTCATCGATGCCCGAGCGCGCCGCGCCGCTGCACGAGCAGAACCTCCGCGCGCTCGACGCGCTCGGGACCCATGCGTTTGCTGCGCTGGGCGTAGAGGATCGAGAAGAGCTCCGCGCGGTGGTGATTCACACGGTGTTGGCGCTCGCCGATGCGCGTCGGCGCGCGCTCGATGACGACGCGGCGCTCGCGTTGTACGAGCGCGCGCTGCGCGAGCCGTCGAGCGCGCGCGTCGATGATGGCGAGCGCGTGAGGGCATCGCTCGTCGCGATCGCGACGATCCACGGGCATCGTCACGAGTGGGAGCGCGCTGCGCGGGCGTGGGAGCAGTACGCCACGCAAGCCGCGGACGCGCGCGTGCGGGCCGAGGCGCTCTATCGCAGCAGCGAGGCGAGGGCGAGGGCAGGCGAGAGCGCGCGGGCGATCGTCGAGTGGCGCGCGTTTCGTACGCGCGTCGCGGTGGACCGCGAGTCGATCGAGTGGCACCTGCGCGCGCAGCGAGCGATCGTCGACGCGCTCACGGCTTCGCGCGACGTACGCGGCGCAGAGCGCGAACGATCGGCGCTCGTCGCCCTCTACCGCGGCTCGTCGCAGCCCGCAGGAACAATGGCCGCCGCCATCGTCGCCGAGGCGCTGGTGGCTCCGTTGTCCGCGCGCGTCGAAGCGGTCGAGCGCGAGCCGCTGCGCGAAGCGACCGCAGAATCGCTGGCCGAACAGCTGCGCGCGCGGGCCCGAGCGCTGACGAGCATCGACGACGACGCGCGGGCCATCGTGGCGCTGCGCGCGGCAGAGCCGTCGGTGGCTGCGCTCGAAGCGGGCGGACGCGCGCACGAGTGGCTCGCGACGCAGCTCGCGCGGGTGGGGGCGCTGGTGCGGCTGAGCCCCGCGCAAGAGCGATCGCTCGCGGCGGTCGAAGCGCAGGCGGCGCGGCTCGACCGGCTCGCGACGCAGCTCGATGCGCGAGACCGAGCGCAGGCCGAGCGGCTTCGGGCTCAGGCTGAAGCGATTCGCGAGCGCGTTCGCGGGCAGCGCGAGTCGGTGTTGAGCGCGGTGCAGGCGCGGTTCGACCGCGAGGCCGAGGCCGAGCGCGTGTTGGCGGTGCAGGGCTTCGTCGCCGCGGCGCACTTCGCTCGATCGCGACAGCTGCACACGGGCCCGTCGCTGCGCGCGCTCGATCGCTTGCGAAGCGAAGAGAACCGGGCGCTGCTCGACCGCGCGGTGCAGCGCATGGACGCTTCGCTGCGGGCGGCGCTCTCGCTCGACGAGCGCGCGGCGAGGGCGTTGATCGCCGTCGAGAGCGCCGGGCAGACCGCGCTCGCGGGCGATCAGAGCGCGACGCCGGGCCTCGCTGCGGAGCGCTGAGCGACGGTGGGCGCTGACTGGCGTCGCATCGCCCCCCGAAATCCAAAACCTTTCAAACACTTGTACGAACTCCGCTGGCGCCGCGGCCCGTGGCCTGCTAGGCAAAATTTCCCCAATTCAGGGGCAACCGGAGAACTCGCCGCATGGGACACGTCCCTCTGCTCGACGAGCTCGCGGTGATCGCGGCCCTCGGGGTGTTGGTCACCGTCATCCTGTCGCGATGGAAGCTGCCCACCGTCGCTGGGCTGCTCGCCGCAGGAGCGCTGCTCGGTCCATTTGGTCTGCGCCTCACGCGCTCGGTGCACTCGATCGAAGTGCTCGCTGAAGTGGGCGTGGTGCTCTTGCTCTTCTCGATCGGCCTCGAGTTTTCGCTCGAACGACTGAAGAACATCTTCAAGCAAGTGGCGCTCGGAGGAGCGCTTCAAGTCGTCGGGACGACCGTGGTCATCGCGGCCGTCGCGCGCGCTCTCGGGCAGCCGATGGGGCGCTCGATCTTCTACGGCTTCGTCTTCGCGCTCTCGAGCACGGCCATCGTGCTGCGCGCCCTCGGCGAGCGCCGCGAGCTCGACGCCCCGCACGGCCGCTTCATCGTCGGAACGCTCATTTTTCAAGACCTCTGCGTGGTGCCGATGGTCTTGGCCGTTCCGTACTTGGGGCGCACCGCGAGCGCGGGGGTGATCGCCGCAGAGCTCGGCCTCGCGCTGGCGAAGGCGACGCTCGTCGTGGTGGCCACCATCGTGATCGCGCGCGTGATCGTCCCTCGCGCGCTCAAGTGGGTCGACGCGAGCCGCAGCCGCGAGGTGTTCTTGCTGGCGATCCTCGGGATCTGCATCGGCACCGCGTGGCTCACGTCGCTCGTCGGGCTCTCGCTCGCGCTCGGCGCGTTCTTGGGGGGAATGGTCGTCGCCGACACCGAGTACGGCCACCGCGCGATGGGGGACATCCTGCCGCTGCGCGACGCCTTCGTGAGCATCTTCTTCGTCTCGCTCGGAATGCTCTTCGACGTCCGCGTGGTGATCGCCCACCCACTCATCGTCCTCTCTCTGCTCTTGGGCTTCCTCGTCGCCAAAGGCGTGATCGCGACGCTCGCCGCGGCCGTGATGCGGTTTCCTCCGAGGGCGGCGTGGCTCGCGGGCGTGGGGCTCGCGCAGTTCGGCGAGTTCGGCTTCGTGCTCACGCGCCTGGCCAGGCAGTCCCACGTGATCGACGACCACGCCATCGCGCCGCTGCTCGCCGCGGGAATCATCAGCATGTTCGTGACGCCGCTGCTCGTCCGCGCCGCGCCGCACATCCGCGCGGGAGAGCGCTTGCTCGCGCCGCTCGAGCGCTTGCTGGGCGTCCGCTCGATCGACGAGGCCGATCGCGACACCGAAGTGCTCCGCGACCACGTCGTGATCGTGGGCTTCGGCCTCGCCGGACGCTACGCAGCCGAGAGCTTGCGGCAGTGCGGCCGCGACTTCGTCGTCCTCGAGCTCAACGCCGAAAACGTCCGCAAGGGCCGCGAGCTCGACCTGCCCGTCTACTACGGCGACGCCACCAGCGAAGAAGCGCTGCGCCACGCGCACATCGAGAACGCTTCGCTGGTCGTGCTGCTCATGAACGACCCGCCCGCAGCGCTGCGCATCGTCGACACCCTTCGTCGCGTCAGCCCCGCGACGCCCGTGCTCATGCGCACGAGGTTCCTCTCTGAGCGCGAGGTCCTCGTCTCGCTCGGCGCGCACGACGTCGTGGCCGAAGAAGTTGAAGGCGCGGTCGAAGTGATCTCTCGGATGCTCCGGCGCATCGAGATCCCGCGCAACGTGATCGACGACCGCGTGCACGAGGTGCGAGCAGAGACGCAGCCGACCGAGCGACGGCTCTCGATCCCGCCGGCCAAAATGATGTCCGTCCCCGGGCTGGCCGAGATGCGCATCGAGACGGCCCTCGTGCAGAAGGGCAGCAAGGCCGTCGGGCAATCGCCAGTGACGCTGCGGCTGCGCAGCGAGACGGGCGCGCTCGTGGTGGGTGTGTCGCGGGGCAAGAAGCTCATCGATCGCATGGACTCGACGTCGGTCTTCGAAGAGGGCGACATCGTGTACTTCGTTGGGAAGGGGGACGCGCTTCGCGCCGCGCTTCCGTACTTCAACACCGGCGCGGTGCTGCGAACGAGCGCTGTCAAAGAGGACGGAGCGTAGGGCGCTACCGTCGCTCGTGGCCGTCGCCGAAGGGGATCGCGATGTAGCCCGCGCCCTGCATCACCAGCGACGCCGCGCCCGTCTCGGAGAAGCTCGCGCCGATCGCGGTCATCGCGCCGAGCCACACGGGCCCCGCGCGAAACGCGAGCCAGAGCTCCCCCTGCACGGGCACCTTCAGCGCTTGCGGCGCGTTGAGCCGCACTGCCATCGGCGCGGCGATGCCCATCGAGAACCAGAAGCCCTCGGTGCGCGCGCGCACGTGCGTGCTCGGCGCGAGCGTAAACGCCACGCCGGGCAGCAGCGTGGTCACGAGCCACCCTGCGGCCATCTGCGCCTCGAGGCCCCATCCTCGCGGGCCTCCCACGATCGTGTGACGCAACCCCAAGCCCAACCCTACGGCGTCGTAGGGCGATCGCCACTCTTGCGTGATCGCGAGCCACGGGCGAATCCACACGGCGCGCGAAGACTCAGGAGCGCCCTCGACGAACACGACGCTCTGCCCGAGGTTCGGCCCGCGAACGGCGAGCCCTTCTGCTGCTGCGCTCTGAGAAGCGAGCGAGAGCGAGAGCGCGCACGCCGCGGCGATCGAAGCGAGACGAGCGCGGCTCATCGCTGCACCGTTACGCCGGAGAACGTCCCGGTGTCGAGCTGCGTGACCGCCGCGGGGTCTTGGTTGAGCACGGCGTCGGTAAACGCGTCGATCACCCGCAGCGCGTCGCGCCGCGAGGCCGCTTGCGGGCGCGTGGGCGTCCCGTCCCGCGCGAGCTCGCTCGGCTGCGCCTGGTCGGTCCAATCGAAGTGATTCATCCCGTCGACGAGGGCGAGCAGCTTGCGCCCGCGAAACGCGCCGAAGCCCCGGTCGAGGTCGGCGCGGGTCACGAGTCCGTCCTCGGCGCCGCTGATGAAGAGCGTGCGAGTCGTGTCGTCGCCGAGCAGCCGCGAGGTGTCCGCGGGATAGCTAGCGATCAACGCGACGCCGTTGTAGCGGTGATCGAGCCATTGGTACGTGGCCACGATTCCGCCGAGCGAGTGCCCGACGGCGATCACGCGCCCCGTGGGGCTGACGGCGCCTTCGAGCGTGTGACCGGGGACCGTCGCTGCGTCGCGCACGGCCCGAAGCGCCGCGTGGGCGTTGTCTGCTTGAAAGAGCGCGAGGTTGAGCACGTACGCCGACGAGACCACCACGAACCCACGCGTCGCGATGTGCTCGGCGATCCAGCGGTACCGCTCGGGCGCGACCAGCCCACCGCTGACGAAGACCACCGTGGCGAAGGGGCCGCGGTCCCGTCGAAGCGCTCCGGTCGCATCACAGGGAAACGTCACGTCGAACGAGACCCGTTCGTTCACGCGCGCCTGCGTCGCCAACGTGGTGCGCGCGGCGCCGAACGGACCGTCACCGCCGTTCGTGCCGTCGCGCGCGGCCGAAGGCGCCACGGCGATCGCGCCGGGCCCCGTGGGTGTGCACGCGGTCAGGGTGAGCGCGGTGAGCGCAAAGAGCACCGAAGCAGAGAATATCGTCGAGCGCTTCAAGGCAGTGCCGCCATGTGTAGCACTTTGGATCCCTCTCGCGATCGGCGCAGAACGCACCAAAACCCTGCGCGGGTTGCGGTATGGTCCGATTCACACTCGTGTCCAAAGTTGCCTTGAAGCCCGGCGTGCAGCTCGCAGGGCGGTATACGATCGAATCGATCCTCGGCGAGGGAGGCATGGGCACGGTCTTCTCGGCGACCCAGGCGTTCACCGAACGCAAGGTCGCGATCAAAGTGCTGCACGATTTCGCAGCGAAGAACGAGACCGCCGTGCAGCGCTTCGTGCAAGAAGCGCGGGTCGTCGCGACGCTCTCGCATCCGAACATCGCGCAGGTGCTCGACGGCGGCGTGGATCCGCAGCACGGCGTGTTCATCGTGATGGAGCGGCTCGACGGCCAGACGCTGCAACAGTGGCTGGACGAGCACGGGGCGATGGACCTCCGCTCGGTCGAGCGGCTGCTCGTCCCGGTGATGAACGCCGTCGCCGTCGCGCACGACCACGCGGTGCTTCACCGGGACATCAAGCCGGACAACATCTTTCTCGCGCGGCAGAGCGACGGGACCACGCTGCCCAAGCTGCTCGACTTCGGGCTCGCCAAGCTCGGGACCAACACGTTGTTGGACCGTACGAAGTCGGGCTCGCTCGTCGGGACGCCCTCGTACATGTCCCCCGAGCAGACGCGGGGCGAGCAAGAGATCGACGCGCGCAGCGACGTCTGGTCGATGGGCGTCGTGCTGTACCAGTCGCTCACCTGCGCGCTCCCGTTCGAGGGAACGAACATTCCCTCGATCGTCGCCGGCGTCCTGACGGCGCAGCCCGTCCCGATCGAGCAGCACCGACGAGGGCTCCCGAAGGCGCTCGTGGACATCGTCGCGCACACGCTCGAGAAAGACCGCGATCAGCGCATGGCCTCGATGCGCTTGCTCGCCGATGAAGTCTCTCGCGCCGTGCGCAACGCGCAGGACCCGCGCGCGTTCGCCGCGACCGCCGCGAGCAGCCCCGCGCTCACCGACGCGATCAGCGCCGCGCTCGCCGCGGTGAACAACGGCGCTCCCCCCGCGCAGTCCGTGAGCGAACACACGCCGAAGCCCATCGGCGCCTCGACCATCGCGATCCCTGCGGTGGTGCGCAAGCAAGTGCTCGCCGCGGCGAAGATCGAAGAGCCTACGGCGCCGCTGCCGGCCGTGAAGGTGGACGACGAGCCGGTCGAGGTTCCGGTGCGCAAGACGCCGCTGGCCGCGACGGCGCTCGCCGTGGTCGCGGCGTTGGTGGTGGTCGCGGTGGTCGCGTTCTTCGCGCGGTGACGCTCGGCGCTGCCAACGAGGCAGCGCTAGATCGCGCCTTGCGAGCGAAGCTCGTTCTCGGGCGTGACCGTGCTCGCAGGCTGAGCATTCGCGGGCTGGGTATTCGTAGGCTGAGTGTTCGCAGGCTGCGTGTTCGCAGGCTGCGTGTTCGCGGGCTGCGTGTGCGCGGGCTGAGCCCCGGTGGTGTCTGGCCCGCCCTGCGGCGTTGTTTGTTGCGCGGGTGGGTTTGCGCTCGGCACAGCGGCGGGTCCGTTGCCGCGGACGCGCTGCCCGTTGCTCTGCACGACGACGCTGCCGCTGCCGCGCTCGAGCGTGACGCGGACCCGCTGCGATTCGGTGAGCATGATCGTGCGCAGCTCCGTGCGATAGCCCGGAGCGCTGACCGCGAGCTGGTGCACAGTGTCACTGACGGGGAGATCCCCGTCGTACGGATTGTTCAGCGGCCGCCCGTCGAGGACGATCAACGCCGCTGCAGGCGTCGTCGAGATCTGCACCTGCACGCGCTGCGCGCTCGGCGTCGATGGCGCAGCGACGTTGTTGTCCTGTCGCTGCGCGGTGCGCGCTGCGTTGGGCTCTTGCGCCGCGAGCGTCGTCGGCTCGGTCGCGCGTCGCGCGCCGTCGACCGCAGGCGCAGCGGGCTTTCGCGTGATGGCCACGGTCGTGCCCGCGACCGCGATCGACGCGACCGCGATGCCGCCGAGCAGGATCGATAGCTTGTTGTTGCTGCTGCGCGCGGGCGTCGGGCGAAGGTCTACGGCGCTGGCGCTGGCGCCGAGCGTCGTGTTCGAACCCTGCTTGCTCTTCGCTGGCGCGACGACGGGCTTCGATGCCGCCTCAGGGGGGCTCGATGGCGCCGCGGGGCCTGCGGGCACCAGCGCGAGCGCGGAAAACGGCTCGAGCTGCTGCGCGAAATCTTCAGCCGTGCGCGGGCGCTCGTCGCGATTCTTCGAGAGGGCGCCCATGATGACGGCGCACAGATCGGACGGCAGATTGGGGCTCAACGCAGCGAGCTGCAGCGCCTCGGTGTGGCAAATGTTGTACATGAGCATCGGAAGCGAGTCCCCTTCGAAAGGAAACCGCTCCGACAGCGCATGAAAGAGCATCACCGCGGTGGCGTAGAGGTCCGCGCGCGCGTCGATGTCCTTGTGCCCCATCGCCTGCTCGGGCGGCATGTAATAGGGCGTCCCGAGCTGCGAGCCGGTGGCGGTGCGCACGCTGGGCTCTTCGGTCGTGACCTTGGCGATGCCGAAATCGAGCAGCTTGACGAACTCGCTGTTCGCGCTGCGCTTCACGAGAAAGACGTTCTCGGGCTTGATGTCGCGGTGAATGATCCCCGCTCGATGCGCAGCGCCGAGCGCGGCGAGCACCTGCTGCGTGATCTTCACCGCGCGCCCGACAGAGAGCACCCGCTCTTTCTCGAGCAGCCCCGCGAGGTCGGTCCCTTCGAGAAACTCCAAGACGAGAAAGAACGCCCCGTCCGGCATCTGCCCCATGTCGAGCACGTCGACGATGTGCTCGTTGCCGATCTGCGTGGCCGCGAGCGCCTCGTTGCGAAACCGGGCCACGACGTTCGCGTTGCGCGCGAGCTGCTGGTGCAGGCACTTGATCGCGACCTTGCGCCGGATCGCGATGTTCTCGGCTTCGTACACGGCGCCCATCCCGCCCTCGCCGAGCTTGCGAACGAAGCGGTATTTTCCCTGCACGACGGTCCCGATGTACGGGTCCGCGACCTGAGTCTCTCCGAAGTCAGTCTCGCTCATCGTGGTGCTCTCGTCGCGTGGTCGAAGGTCAGCGTTGCCGTCTCGAGCAGAAGTGTCGGTGCTCGAGGGATGCTCACGGAGTCACTTTCGTTGGGTCCCAGCCGCACACATTGGCGTAGCGAATCACCTGCTCGGCGTCCGAGTGCCAGCTCGCCGCCGCTGGCGCGGTGGGGCTCGTGACCAACACCGGCGCGCGACGCGCCGAAGTGATCGCTGGCGCGAGCGACTTCGGCGCAGCGTCCACGGATCGCCCAAGCGCCGACGACACGCGCGTCGCCATCAGGCTGCCGTCGGAGACGTACGAGACGAGCCAACCGCCAAGGTCTCCGCTCGACCCTGCCGGGTTCGCCAGGTCGAGCACTCGGTCTGCGAGGGCCACGACGCTCGTCGACGCGGCGCTCGTGTTGCTCGCGATCACCGTGCGGTTGCGCTCGGTCAACGTCGCGCCCTCGAGCGTAAACTGCGCGAAGTGCACGCTGCCGCTGGCGCTCGCGCAGCCCTCCACCCACGCGACGCCCACCACCGTCTGCCCAGCGATCACGCGGGTCGCCAGCGAGACGTGGTCGGCGTTGCCGCTCGCCCCCGTGCGCGCGATGGTGTTGGTCGCGCCCAGCGTGAGCGGCGGCGTCGCGCGAACGGTGTTCGGCGGCGCGAGCGTCATCCCCACCGGAAGCGCCGCGACCGCGCCCAGCGCGCCCACCGTGCGCAGCGTGATCGCGCCGGACTCGTCGCCGAACGCCACGATCCACCCGCCGCCTGGCAGCGCGAGGATCGCGGGAGCGCCTCCGCCCGTGGTGCGCCCCAGCGCCTCCGGCCGCGGCTGTCCCGTGGGCGCGTTGCTCGCGAACACCCCGCGCACGCTGACCGTGCGCTCGACGGTGAGCCCCATCGCTTCGACCGGCGCCGCCGCGCCCCCGCACTGCGCGCGCGTGATCGAGTCGCCGATCCACACAGACAGCGCGGTGTTGGCCGCGGTGAGCGAGCGTTGAATACTGGGGCGCGCCGCGCCGATGATCGCCGGCGAGCGCGTGCCGCCCGTGCAACTCGGCTGCGACGTGCTCTCGTCGATGACCGTAAACGCGTTGGAGACCACCGCGGGGCCGCGGCTCTCGAAGACCGCTGTTCCGCTCGCGGTGCTGAGCAGCCCGGCGCGCACTCCGCCGGAGCCGCATTGCCGCGTGTCGATCACGAGCGCGAGCCACTCGTTGTCGGCGTCCGTCGGCGTGACGACGCCTTCGCGGATGTTGCACGACGTCGCGGTGGTCAAGTCCGCGGACGAGCAGAGGGGGGTCGTCTCGGCCCACTGAGTCCAGCTGTTCAAGCGATTCATGGCGGTGACGATGCGCGTCTGCATCGCGATGGTGCTCGAGGCCGCCGCGGTGCGGTCACCGTTGGTGCGAATAAACGTCGAGGCGCCTTCGATCCCTTCGGTCGGCGCGGCGATTCCCGTGACTCCGTCAGCGCCTGCGGTGAGGGCGGCAGAAGCAAATCCACCCATGGCCAGCGCCTGCGGCGTCTGCAGCTGCAGCGCGTCCTCGTCGACGATGCCATCGCAGTCGTTGTCGATGCCGTCGCAGATCTCGACGCCTCGCACGCGACGCTGGCACGTGCGCGTGCTCTCTTCGCACACGTACCGATCGCAGGCCGTGTCGCTGAGTCGATTGCGATCGTTGACGGGCTTGCAGTCGAGGTCCGTCCTGCACGTCGGCAGTCGAAAGGTGTCGTAGCCGAGCAGCGAGCAGCCGCTGACGAGGCTGAGCAACGCGAGCGACAGCGAGCGCCTCGCGCGGATCACAGCGATCCTCCGATGCTGAGTCCAACGGCGCTCTGGCTCGCGATGGGAGCCACCGTGGTCACCGCGGGCCGTGCGGCGGTTCGCGGCGCGTTGAGCTCGGCTTCGGTGGGTCTGCGCCACTCCGTCGCGACGCCGAGCAAGGTCGCGCCGATGGCGGAGGCGATCGTGACGCCGAGCATGACGTCGGTGACGATGGCGAGCGTTCGGATGCGGTCTTTCTGGTCTTGCCCGACGCTGCTCATGGTCGCGGGCGCATTGCGAAGCGCGTCGACCTCGGCGCGCGCGACGAGCACTTGGGGGGCGACGATGGCCGCGGTCAACGCGGTCGCTCCGCCCAAGCTCGCGACGGAGACGAAGAACGCCGGGTGCAATCCGCGACGGACGTTGAGCCGCTCCATGCGAAACGAGATCGACTGCGTGGTTCGCGCGGGCAGCTGCACTTGCTGCCGCGACGGCGCATACCCTCGCGCGCGCAGCTCGACCACGTGAACGCCGCCCGGAATCCTCACGGTCCTCACTCGCTCGGCCACTTGCCGATCGTCGACCCACACCTGCGCGTCGGCGACGTTGGACTGCACTTCGAGCGTCCCGAGCAGCCCGTCGAGCGCGCCGACAGTGGCAGCAGCCTGCGCGCGATCGCGGTCATCCTGCGGCGCGCGGTCGAGGTAGCGCTGGTAGAACTCGATGGCCTGGTCGTAGCGAAAGAGCCGCTCGTAGCAGCGCGCGATGTTGAAGAGATACACAAACGAGTTGGGCCTGCGCTGGGCGATCTCGTACACGCGAAGAAACTCGGTGAGCGCTGCTTCGTAGTTGTTGCGACGAAACTGGGCGTTGCCGCGCTCGAGGGCGGCCGCGGCCTCCGCGCGCTGCGCGTCGGTGAGCTGAAACTCTTCGGCCGCCGGCGTGGCGCTGACCGGTTGTTCTGCGGTGGGCGTGGCGGTCTGCGCGCGCGCCGAAGCGCTCGCGAGCGAGAGGGCAGCGGCGAGGGTGAAGGGCGATGCGAAGCGAGGGCGAAGGTTCATCGGTGGAGTGCGCGTGTCAGGCGAGCGACGCGCGTGAAGAGTGTACGCGAAGGCGAAGGGCGGCGGGAGGCGCGGGCGGCGAAGGGATTTCACGGCGTTGCTCGGCGCGCGCGGAGGTGACGCGTCGGTGACGCGCCGCTGGGAGGGCCCGCAATCGCTCGAGAATTCGCGCACCCAGCGGACGAGCGCGCGATGCGCGGCGCGGTTGAAACGGCGTGGGGTCCTAACGGCGGTCGCGAGAGGGTGGTAGCGATGCCCATCGTGTTCGGGCCGTCGCACGGGAGCTGCGCGTCGCCGAACGTGACGAGTCACATTGGAGAAGAGCGATGCGAACGCGACGACTGCTCGGAGTGCTCATGGCGGGGCTGTTCGCGAGCGTAGGCTGCACGAGCCCGCCCGCCCCGATGCCCGATGCTTCGATGGACGGCTCGCTGGACGCAGAGCCCGTGGACTCGATGCAGCCGCGAACAGATACGGGCGTGTGCGAGGACATGGACAACGACGGTCACCCGTCGGCGGCGTGCGGCGGGGACGACTGCGACGACAATAATCCCAGGCGAAATCCAGGCATTCGCGAGGTGTGTGACTCCAACGGCGTCGACGAAGACTGCGACCCGTGCACGGTGAGCGGTGGAGCTGCGGACGGGGACCAGGACGCGGACGGCTACGAGCGCGCGACGTGCACGAATCCGTGGCTGGGGATGACTGCCCCAATGGGCTGCAACGCGCGGCTCAACGTGGACGCGATGACGCGGACCGTGCGCGGGACCGATTGCAACGACGTCCCTGCGATGATGGGCGCGCAGCAGAGCCCGGGGTTGCCCGAGGTCTGCAACAACGTGGTCGACGACAACTGCAACGGCACCGTCGACGAGGCCGTGATGGGAACGCTCTACCGCGACGTCGATAACGACGGCCGCGGAGATCGCTCGGGAGCAGCGGGCACCACGATGGCCGCCAACGTCTGCACCACGGTGCCGGGCTGGGTCGCCAACAACGACGACTGCGACGACACGCGCCAGGAGACGTACCGCGGCGCGCGCGAGCTCTGCGATCGCCGCGACAACGACTGCTCGCTACCGGGCGCGATGGCGGGCGGCGTGGACGTCGCAGAGGACAACGACGACGACGGGTACTCTCCGCTGAGCGCGATGTGCCTGGGCTTCGGCGAGGCGGGGGCGCCGCCGTTCGCGTTCGCGAAGACCGACTGCAACGACGTGGCTGCGACGGTGCGACCAGGCGCGACGGAGATCTGCGGCAACGGGGTGGACGAAGACTGCGATCGCGTGGTCGACAACCCCATGCAGCGCGTGTGCGACGACCGCGACGGTGACGGGCACGGCGACCCGAGCACGGTGCGCCCGGTGATGAGCTGCATGATCCCAGCGGGGACGGTGACGTTGTGCGACGACTGCGACGACAGCGTGGCGACGGGGGCCCGGAGATTTCCGGGCAATCGCGAGGTGTGCGATCGGGTGGATAACGATTGCTCTACGCCGGGCACGCGGGACGCGCTCGAAGAAGACACAGACAACGACGGGTACGCGCCGAGCAGCGTAACGTGCGTCGGGCGCGGAGAAGCCGGCGCGCCCGCGACGGCGTTTCCTCGGACGGATTGCGACGACAGCGTTCGAACGACGTTTCCTGGCGCGGCAGAGAGCTGCGATCGGGTGGATTCGAATTGCTCATCGGGCGGCGGAGTCGCGGCAGAAGAAGACGTCGACAACGACGGCTTCGTTGCGAGTTCGGCCATTTGTCTCGCGCGCGGCGAAACGGGCGCGACGAGCACCGCGCTGCCTCGGGGGGACTGCGACGACACGCGCAATACGGCGAACCCCAGCGTGACTGAAGTCCTCTCGGTGTGCGACGGAGTCGACAACGACTGCAACCCGCTCACCAATGAATTGACCAGGCCGTGCATGGGGGTCGGTGCCTGCGGCGCGGGCGGAGTGTGCGGACGAGGACCAGCGATCGCCGGAATCGCCGCTGGCTACTACCATACGTGCGCTCGCCGCAATGATGGATCTGTCGTTTGCTGGGGACGAAACAACGACGGCCAGCTCGGCGACGGCACCACGATGAATCGTTCAAGGTCGACGAGCGTGCCGATGCTCAGCAACGTGGTGGACCTCGCCGCGGGCGGCACGCACACCTGCGCGCTGCGCAACGATGGGACGGTTCTTTGTTGGGGACTGAACAGCGCGGGCCAGCTCGGCATTGGTTCCCTCGTGTCCGCGGTCCGTCCGACGCTCGTCTCGACGCTGTCGAACGTCGTCGCGCTGGCGGCGGGCGGCGCGCATACATGCGCCCTCCGCAGCGATCGAACGGTGTATTGCTGGGGGTACAACTTCCACGGCCAGGTCGGCGACGGGAGCGCAGCGAATCGAAGCGCTCCGACGTTGGTGCCGGGACTCTCGAACGTCGTTGGCTTGAGCGCGGGCCAGCTCCACACCTGCGCGCACCTCGCTGACGGCGCTGTGTGGTGCTGGGGACGCAACGACGTCGGTCAACTGGGTGATGGCACCATGACGGATCGGTCCAGCCCAGTGCGCGCGTCGCTGGTCACTAACGTCGTCGAACTCGCGGCTGGTGCCGGTCAAACGTGTGCGCGTCGAAGCGACGGAACCGTCTCGTGCTGGGGTCGAAATGACGTTGGTCAGCTCGGTGAAGGCACCATGATGAGCCGCCCGACCCCGGCGCCCGTGTCATCGCTCACGACCGCTGTCGCAATCGCCTCGGGCAGCTCTCACGTCTGCGCGCGACGCAGTGATCGAACTGTTGTTTGCTGGGGGCTTAACAGCACAGGCCAGCTCGGCGACGGCACGACGGCGAATCGATTGCTTCCTACGCCTGTCCCGATGCTCGCCGACGTAGTGCAAATCGCAACTGGTGCGCTCTTCTCTTGCGCGCTGCGCAGCGATGCGAGCGTCCTTTGCTGGGGAATCAACGACTATGGCCAGCTGGGCGACGGGACGATGACGAATCAACCGAGGCCGACGAGCGTAGTGATGTCGCACGACGTCGTCGAAATGGCCGCAGGATACAATCACCTGTGCGTACGTCGCAACGATGGCACTGTGCTCTGCGGCGGGCGAAACACGGATGGTCGGCTCGGCGACGGCACGACGACGAATCAATCGTCCCCGACGCTCGTCCCGATGTTCAGCAACGTTGCCTCGCTCGCGATGGGCGCGTCCAGCTCCTATGCGCGCCTCGGGGACAACTCGTTGTTCGCCTGGGGATCGAATGCGGCGGGTCAGCTCGGTGATGGTACAACGACGAATCGGTCCGCTCCGACGCGGGTTACGACGCTGTCGAACGTGGTCGAGGTGGTCGCGAGCGGCGCGCACGCCTGCGCGCGCCAGGGGGATGGCGCGGTCTTTTGCTGGGGTTACAACTTCAACGGCCAGCTCGGCGATGGCACGATGACGAATCGACCGTCTCCGACGCGGCTGTCGACGCTCACCAACGTGGTGGGGCTGGTGGTAGGAACCACCCACACTTGCGCGCGTCGAAGCGACGGCACTGTCCTGTGCTGGGGAGGCAACAGTGGCGGTCAGCTCGGCGATGGCACGACCACCGATCGCTCGAGCCCGGTGCTGGTTCCGATGCTGTCGAACGTGGTCGAGCTCTCCGCGGGGGGCGTCCACACCTGCGCGCGTCGCAGCGACGACACCGTTTTCTGCTGGGGACTCAACAGTGCGGGGCAGCTTGGCGATGGCACCCGGACGAGTCGTTCGAACGCGTTGATCGTCCCGATGCTCAGCAACGTCGTCGAGATCGCAGCGGGCAACGCGCACACCTGCGCGCGCCGCCGCGACGGATCCGTACTGTGCTGGGGGCTAAACAACCTTGGCCAAATCGCGGATCCCATGCTGATGATTCGCCCGAATCCGCAACCAGTGCCCGGCTTGAGCAACGTGACCGAGATCGCAGCGGGCGGCGACTTTTCCTGCGCGCGTCGCAGCGACGCTGCGGTGTTCTGCTGGGGAGACAACGGCTTCGGCCAACTCGGCGACGGCACCACGGTGAACCGCGTTTCGCCGGGGATCCTCCCGCTCTGAATCGCTGGCGGAGCGAACGGGCGTCGCGGGGATCGCCACACTGGTGTCTGTTGCGTTTAAGCGCGACGGCGCGCGGCGCATCGGCGAGACTTTCACGCCATCCATGCTCCGTCGTCCTATCGTCCCTGGCGCGGTGATCGCGGGCAAGTACACCGTCACGCAGCTGCTCGGGCAGGGCGGGATGGGCTCGGTGTTCGAAGCCACGCAGGCGTTTACGAACCAGCGCGTGGCGGTCAAAGTGCTCAACGCAGAGTGGTCGTCGAACGACACCGCGGTGCAGCGGTTCGTGCAAGAAGCGCGGATCGTCGCCGAGCTCGCGCACCCGAACATCGCGCACGTGCTCGACGGCGGAACGGACCCTCGCTTCGGCGTCTTCACGGTCTTCGAGCGCCTCTTCGGACAGACCCTCTACGAGCGCGTCGAGGCGCGCGGGCCGCTCGAAGTGTCCGAGGTCGTGCGCTGGATTGTTCCGGTGATGAACGCGCTCGCCGCCGCGCACGATCGCGCGGTGATCCACCGAGACTTCAAATCCGAGAACGTGTTTCTCGCGCGCCAGACCGACGGGAGCACCGTCGCCAAGCTGCTCGACTTCGGAATCTCGAAGGTCGGCTCGAGCGCCGCGATCGTGCGCACCAAGACAGGCTCGATCTTGGGGACGGTCTCGTTCATGTCCCCCGAGCAAACGCGGGGCGATCGCGCCCTCGATCACCGCGCGGACGTGTGGTCCGCAGGCGTCGTGCTCTTCGAGTGCCTCACGGGGCGGCTTCCGTTCGAAGGGACGAGCGTTCCCGAGGTGGTCGCCGCGGTGCTGCACGACGAGCCGCTGCGCTTCGAAGCCACCGGCGCGAAGGTCAGCCCTGCGCTCGCGGCGGCGGTGTATCGCGCGCTCGAGAAGCGTCCCGAGGCGCGGTTCGACGGGATGCGCGCGTTCGCCGACGAAGTGTTTCGCGCGTGTCGCGTCGAGCTCGAACAGCTGGCCTTCGCCGAGACGCAAGCCATCGCTCGCGACACGCGGCGCCCACGCAACGAGTGAGGTGCGCCGCGCAATTGGGGGGAGGGCGGGGATGTCGCAGCGCGCGCGAAGGTGGTAGCGAGAGAGCGGGAGTTTCGGCGGCGTCGAGGGCGCTTCGCGAGGCTCTGCACAGCGCGCTGCTGGAGGAGAATCGATGCGAACGCGACGACTGCTGACAGTGCTGATGGCGGCGATGGTGGCGAGCGCGGGCTGCACGATGAACGCTGCTCCAACGCTCGCGACGAACGCAGCGATTTCGATCGCAGCGGGTTCTGCGCACACCTGCGTTGTCCGCGTCGATGCGACGGTGTTCTGCTGGGGAGATAACACCGATGGCGTGCTTGGTGGCGGCGCGCGTACATCCCGGACGAGGCCCGCACTTGTTCCAGGGCTCACCAACGTGGTCGAAGTCGCGGCGGGGTGGGCGCACACGTGTGCTCGTCGCGACGACGGTATGGTGCTCTGCTGGGGAAACAACTCCTCGGGTCAGCTTGGCGACGGCACGACGACGACCCGTTCGAGCCCCGCGATCGTTCCAGCGTTGAGCAACGTGGTCGAGATCGCCGCCGGCGGCCGGCACACGTGCGCTCACCGAAACGATGGCACGGTGTTTTGCTGGGGAGCCAACACCGGTGGCCAGCTCGGTGATGGGACGCTGGTCAATCGCTCGCATGCCACGGCGGTGTTCTCATTGCGCAACGTGGTCAAGATCGCGGCGGGGTGGGCGCACACCTGCGCCCTGCGCAACGATGGCACGATGCTCTGCTGGGGAGACAACTTCTACGGCCAGCTCGGGGACGGCACGAACACGGCGCGCCTGACGCCCAACGCAGTTCCATCGCTCAGCAATGTGGTCGGAATTGCGATAGGCGGCAGCAATTCGTTCGCTCTACGCACCGATGGTGTTGTGTTCGCCTGGGGCCGTAACATAGCGCACTCGCTCGGCGACGGAACGAGCTCGCCACGGACGCGTCCCGAGGCTGTCTCGACGCTCGACAACGTGCTCGAGATTGCAACGGCCTCCTATCACTCCTGCGGCCGGCGCGCCGACGGCACAGCGCTGTGCTGGGGATACAACATGCAGGGCCAGCTTGGTGACGGCACGCGCACGCATCGCGCACTGCCGGCGGCGGTGTCTGCGCTCAGCGACGTCGTCGAGATTGCGATTGGCGAGGTGCATAGCTGCGCGCGGCGAGCCGACGGCACCGTGCTTTGTTGGGGACGCAACGCCGCTGCTGATCTCAGCGACGGCGGCCAAGCGGACGGCCTCTCCCCCGTGGTCGTGCCGCTATGATGCTCCGCCCACGGGATGAGCCGCAGTCGTCACTGCACAGCGCGATGGTCGCAGGGAGGGCACACCGCCAGAGGACAAGCCGTTATCGTTTCCGTAGTTCAGCGAGGGAAACGAGCAGCACCGCAGATCGAGCCACGCCTTTGCTCGACGCCGCGTTCGAGAGCCCCAATCGCTTCGACGCCGCTTCGATCGCGTCTGCTCGGCCCCGCGATCGCGATCTGTTGGGCCGGTGAAATCGGACCTCGCAGCGATTCCGCCGTGAGCGCGAAAGTGGTAGCGAGAGAGCGGGAGTTTCGGCGTCGTCGAGGGCGCGTCGCGAGGCTCTGCACAGCGCGCTGCTGGAGGAGAATCGATGCGAACGCGACGATGGCTTGGAGTGCTCATGGCGGGGATGGTTGTGAGCGTGGGCTGCGCGAGCCCGCCCGCTCCGATGCCCGATGCGTCGATGGACGCCGAGCCCATGGACGCAGTGCAACCGCGGCCGGACACGGGCGTGTGCGAGGACCTGGACAACGACGGACACCCGAGCGCCGCGTGTGGCGGGGACGACTGCGACGACAACAATCCCAGGCGAAACCCAGGCGTTCGCGAGGTGTGCGACAACCTCGGCGTCGACGAAGACTGCGACCCGTGCACGGTCGCTCAGGTGTTGCCCGGCGGCCGAGGGGGCGATGGGGATGTCGACCAGGACGGGTTTCCGTCGACAGCGTGCTTCAACGTGATCGCCGCTGGCGCGAGCGTGACGTGCGCGGCTGCGGTCGTGCCCACGGACGCGGGCGTGGACGGCGGAGCGCGCGTCGTTGCCGTCACCGTGGCCAACGGTCGCGTCACCGGAACGGACTGCGCCGACGACCCTGCGACCGGCGGTGGAACGCGATTTCCCGGCGCCGTAGAGAACTGCAACTCGCTCGATGACAACTGCAACGGAGAAACGGACGAGCTCATCGGGAGCTTGTTTCGCGACGTCGACAACGATGGGCGCGGAGACCGCTCTGGCGCTGCGGGCACGACGATGGTCACCAACGTCTGCCGGATGATGCCTGGCTGGGTCGCCAACAACGACGACTGCGACGATACGCGCAGCGAGACCTACGCAGGCGCGCGCGAGCAGTGCGACGGCCGCGACAACGACTGCTCGCTGGCGGGACCGATGGCGGGCGGCGTGGACAGCGCTGAAGACGCTGACGGCGATCGTCACTCACCTCTGAGCGCGATGTGCCTCGGCCGAGGGGAGGTCGGCGCGGTGGGAAGCGCGTTCGCGAAGGACGACTGCAACGACACCGTCGCGACGGTGTTTCCTGGAGCGGCGGAGAGCTGCGATCGGGTGGATTCGAATTGCTCGTCGGGTGGGCTCGCGGCGGAAGAGGACGCGGACAACGATGGGTACGCGCCAACGGCGTCGACGTGCCTCGCGCGCGGCGAAGCGGGCGCGTCGAGCGGCGCGCTGCCGCGGGGTGATTGCGATGACAGCCGAGCGAGCGTGAATCCCGGCGTGACCGAGGATCTCAGCGTGTGCGATGGGGTCGACAGTGATTGCAACGCGGCGACGAGTGAGTTGAGTCGGCCGTGCATGGGGAGCGGTACGTGTGTCGTCGGGGGGGTGTGCAGTCGAGGCCCCGTGGGCGAAATCGAGGCGGGCGACAGACACACGTGCGCTCGGCGCAACGATGGCACCGTGCTCTGCTGGGGATACAACGCCAACGGCCAGCTCGGCGACGGTACGGCCACGGGGATGGGGGCAGCCGGCCGTTTGGTCCCCACGGTCGTTCCTTCACTCAGCAACGTGGTCGAGATTGCGGCGGGCCTATCGCACACGTGCGCTCGGCGCAACGATGGCACCGTGCTCTGCTGGGGATACAACGCCAACGGCCAGCTCGGCGACGGCACGACAACGCAGCGCCTGATCCCCACGGTCGTTCCTTCACTCAGCAACGTGGTCGAGATCGCGGTGGGC
>JAAFIF010000131.1 GCA_013298625.1 Myxococcales bacterium | reverse complement strand
CTTCCGATCTCGAGGGGGGCTCTGTGGCATCCGTCGTCGCCGTGGGCGCTTCTGCGCTCGGCGCGCTCGCGCCGATGATGCGCGCGAGCTCGTCGTTGGACACCGCGCCAGTGATCGCCGCGCACTCCCGCACCGTGCGACCCCGGTCGATCAGCACGCGCGCCGCCTTCGCTTGCAGCAAGTTGCGCTCGCTGTACCGCGTCGCCCTTCCCCGAAACGGAACGCGATCGAGCACCCCCTCCGCGAGCCACCGCGCGAACTCGCGTTCGCCCACCTTCGCGGCCGCGCGCAGCGTCGCGCTCGGGTGCACGTGCGTCTCGTCCGCCTTCGCCTTGCTCCGTGTGCGTGTCATGGTTTCGTCCTTCGACCGATCAAGAGAGCGTTGAGTGTTCAGCGTTGCACGACCTCGTCGCCTGAATGACAGCCTTCTTGTCATGGTTCAGGACGCGCATCGGGATGAGGGCGGTTATTGAAGAGTATTCAACGCGGCGAATGGGACATCAAGACTGTTGATCAACAGCAAATCACGCCTCGATTGGTGCTTCGTTCTGTCAGTTAACGCAAAATCATGCCTCGATTGATAGATCAGTGTGTAAATCAACGAGAATCCATGCCGTCACGATCCCGTGCGGCTCGATGGTGATCGCGCTTGGGCTCGGGCCGCGACGTGACGCACGATCGAGGCGTTGGTCGAAGCGAGTGTCGATCGTTCGAGCGGCGTTCGCGCCGCCATCGCGTGGGCCGTCATCGCCCTCTGCGTGACCGTCGCCGTCAGCCCCGCGCTGTTCGGAACGTGGGTGTACGACGACGCCATGCTGCCTGGACACCCGCTGCTCGCGGGCTGGGGCGACGTCGCGCGCGCGTTCGTTCGCGGGAGCGACGCGTACTTTCGTGCCCTGCGCCCCGATGAGCCCCTCGCCACCGGAGGGCACACGTGGAGGCCCCTTCCGATGGCGCTCTTCGCGCTCGTTCACGGCACCGTGGGGGCGAGCGCGCTGGGGCATCACCTGGTGTCTCTCGCGATGCACCTCGCGACCGTGGCGGCGCTGCTCGCCATGGTCAGCGATCATCGCCGCGTCGCGCGATGGAAGGCCCTCGTCGTCGCGCTCTTCGCGCTGCACCCCGCGATGGTCGAGGCGTACGCGTACATCAACGGTCGCTCCGACGCGCTCGCGGGCTGCGCGTTGGCGCTGCTCGCCCTCGCGATCCAGCGCGAAAAACGCTGGTGGTTCGTCGCTTCCCTGGCCATGGGCGTGTGCTCGAAAGAGACCTTCGTCATCGCTTCGCTCTTCGTCGTGCTCGCGCTCGCGCCGCGCGCGCACCGGCGCTGGAGCTCGCTCGCGTGGGCAGCGTCCGCGGCGATCGCCGTCGCCGCCCGCTTCGCGATCGTCTCGACGCAAGGCACCATTCACACGGACGTCACGGTGAGCGCGCTGCTCAGCCAGTGGCTGCGGCTCGTCGCGCTCTCGGCCGAGTCGCTGGTGCTCGTCAACGTGCGCTCGATGCGGCTGCTCGCGTGGGAGCTGAGCGCTCCGTGGACGTGGTCGATCGCGCTCTGGCCGCTCGTGATCGCGCTCGTGATGCTCTCGCTTCGCACCGCGAGAGCTCGGTGGCTGCTGCTCGGCGCGATCGTCACGGTCACGCCCGCGATGGCCGTCGCCAACGCCTTCTGGCTCGGCAGCGACCGCTATCTCTATCAGCCCGCGGTGCTGCTGGTGATCGCGCTGCTCACCGTGGATCCAGCGCGCAGCGACGCCGTCGAACGACGATTCTCCCCGCTCTTGTCGGTGGCGTTCGTCCTGCTCTTCGCGGCGCTCACGGCGCTGAGCGCGGTGGCGTACCAGAGCGAAGCGTGGTTCGCGGGGCGCATGAGGGACGCCCGTCCCGACGATCCCACGGGCTACATCGTCGGCGCGCGCGTCGCGTTGCTCGATCAAGACCCGGTCGAAGCCCGCTCGCTGCTCGCGCGCACCGAGCGGCAGCGCGTCGTGTCGGTGCAGGCGCATCGAGTGGTTCTGCTAGCATTTTCGCTGGGTGATCTCGCGCTCGCTGAGCGCGTCATCGATCGCGCGAGACAGACCGACGGCGCGCTGTCAGTGCGGCTGCGCGCGGACCTGTTCGACCTGCGCGGTCGTCAGCGGCGGTGGCGCGACGCGCAGGCGGTGCGGGACGCGCTGCTCGGCGCCGCGGGAGCGCAGCGCGAGCGAACGGCCCGTGTGCTTCGGGCGATCACGCGAACGTGGCCCGCGGACGTGCAGCGTGAGGCGATGGCGAGCGGGCTGCGCTGAGCGTGACGGACGAGCCAATGCGTTGGTGCTGCGTCGTGTCTACAGCGACAATCGACACGATGAGCACGAGCACGGTGTGGCAGAGGCAGGGGTGGGCGGCGTTGGCGTTTGGCGCGGTGATCGCGCTCGGGGCGCGCGAGGCGCGTGCGGATATGTTGCCGCCGCCGGACACTTCGGGGTGCGCGACGCAGGACGCGGGATCGGCGTGCATTCTGCCCAACGGCGGACCGGGCGTGTGCCGCGTGGACGTGGATAGCCGGCGCAACCGTCGGTATACGCGGTGCGAGGCGATTCCCGAGTGCGACGTGGTGCCGGTGGGGGGCGCGTGTCACGGGTTCGGCGATCGCCCAGCGCACTGCCGAGAGATCGTCGACGACCAGACGCACAGGCCGTTTCGCATGTGCGTCGCGGATCCCACTTCGTACGCGGCGCTCAACGACGCTTCGCAGGCGAGCGCGCCCACGCCCACGCCCACGCAGCCGACGGGTTCGAGCGCGCCGATGCCGCCGATGCCGCAGGTGCGCGAGCGCTCGCGGTGCTCTGTGGGGCTCGTAGGCGAGGTGCCAGTCGCGGGCGCGTGGGGCGCGTTGCTCGCGGCTGCGTCGATGGTGGGGCTCGCGCGACGCCGCTCGAAGCGCTGAGCGTCGAGCGCTTCGAGCGCAGCGCGATCGTTGGTGGGTTTCGTGCGTGACCGCGCGGCGCTGTGCGAAAACGCTGTGACGGAGGCAACGCGAACGAATCTCATGGTCGACGAAGGCGCAGTGATCGAGGCGATCGAGCTCGAAGGTGACGACGGAGCGAAGCACGCGCTTCGCGCGGACAAGGGCGGGATGCTCGTCGTGTACTTCTATCCAAAGGACTCGACGCCGGGGTGCACCCGCGAGGGGCAGGCGTTTAGCGCGCTCGAGGCGCAGTTTGCGAAGGCCAACACGAAGGTCGTGGGGATCTCTCGCGACTCGGTGAAGAGCCACTGCAGCTTCAAAGAGAAGTTCGACCTCTCGGTGCGGCTGCTCTCGGACCCCGAGAAGGTCGCGCACCGCGCGTTCGGCGCGTGGGGCGAGAAGAAGAACTACGGAAAGGTCATCGAAGGCACCCTTCGCTCGACCTTCGTCATCGACGACGCGCGCAAGGTCCTGCGCGTGTGGAAGAGCGTGAAGGTCGACGGCCACGCCGAGAGCGTGCTCGCTGCGGTCACCGCGCTCGCTGGCGGCTCGGCAGAGCCCGCTGCGAAGAAGCCCGCTGCGAAGAAAGCAGCGAAATAGCCCGCGGCGCGCTCACTCGTCGGCGGTGCCTTCGCGGTAGAAGAGCACGATCGTCACGCAGTGAAAGCGATGGTCGCTCGATTGAACGACGGCGCGGTCCACCAGGACGATGGGGCGCTGCTGTGCTGCGAGCCACGCGGTGATGCGCTCGCCCAGCCGCTCGCGCTCGCCGCCGGTCGTGGCGGAGAACACTTTGACGGAGTCGAAACGCTCGCAGGCCATCGGCGGTCAGTGCGGGCGATGGTAGCGCTCGAGCGAGGGATTCCCCGCATTTTCGGCGGTGAGCGCTTGTCCCGAGTCGGGCCGCGGCTCAGTACGTGACCCAGCGCGGCTCGATGCGCAGGCCCTCGTCGGCGGGCGAGATGAGCACGAAGTGGGCGGACCTTTGCGCGGTCTTTCCCTTGTTCTCTGGCGCGTCGCCGACGCTGCCGGCGCCCACCAACGTGAGCCCGTCCATCGGTCGCACGAAGGGAACCCCCGCGCCCCCCGAGACGATCACGTCGGCCGTGTCGTCGCCGACCAGCGTCAGCGCTTCGTCGTCGGTCAGCTCGATCGTGATGGGCGTCATCGGATCGCGCGGCGAGCCGTACATCACCGCGAGCTCAGCGCCCGACGCGAGCTCGACGCGAAACGTGTCCGGCAGCCGACGCAGCTTCGCCAGGATCAGCTCGCCCACTTTTTCGCGCGTCTTCGCGAGGCGCTCGAGCGCGGCGCGCTGGTGATCGTCCTTGGGCTGCACGTCGCGGGTCGTGAGCGTGGCGACAGCGAGGTCCGGCGTCCCTCGCGTGCAGCGGGCCTCGTACTCTTGCAGGCGCTGCCAGACCGCGAGGGGGCTCGATCCTCGATGCAGCAATCCGCCTGCGACGAAGATCGCAGACGCGCCGGCCTGACGACACGCGGTGAGCGTCGCTTCGAGCGCCTCGATGTTTGCTGCAACGTCCGCGAGCACTGCGATGGGGCCATCGAAGCGCTCGGTCTTCTTCTCTCCGCCTGCGGTCATGTCGATTGTGCGCGCACCCTACACACACGACCGACGATCGCGGTAGCGCATTGCTCGCGCGCGATCGGCGCGAGGCTCAGTGCGTCTCCGTGGCAGCGCGCTGCTTGCTCTCGACGACGATCTCGACCTTCGTCGCGCGTCGCGCGTCGCCTTCGCGCACGGTGAAGGTGAACCCTTCCCACTGCACGACCGTGCCGGGCACGGGCACTCTGCCCGCGCGCTCTGCGAGAAATCCTCCGAGCGACGCGTAGCCTTCGTCGTCGGGAAACTCCACGCCGAGCCGCTCGCTGAGCTCGCCGATCGCGATCGCCGCCGCGGCGACGTACTGCCCCGTGGCTTGCTCGACGAACTCGGCGTCCTCGACGTCGTCGTGCTCGTCAGCGATGTCTCCGACGAGCTCTTCGAGCACGTCTTCGAGCGTGACGAGCCCTGCGACTGCGCCGAACTCGTCGATGACCACGGCCATGTGCGTGCGCCGCGACTGCATGTCCCGCAGCAGCTGCATCGCGCTCTGCGTGGGCGGCACTTGCAGCACGGGCTTTCGGATCACGTTGAGCAGCGTTCCCTTGATGTCCGCGGGGGCAGTGCCCTTGGCGAGCTGCGCGCCGACCTGGCGAAACAGGTCTTTGACGTGGAGGATGCCGACGACGTTGTCGATCGCGCCGTCGTACACAGGGACGCGCGAGTGCGCCTCGTCCGAGACGAGCACGAGCGCTTCGACGCAGGGCGTGCGCGCGGGCAACGCGTTGATCTTCGTGCGCGGGACCATCACGTCGCGCACCGTGACGTCCTTGAACTCGAGCACGTTTTGCAGCATTTCGCCGCGGCGTGGGTCGAGGGCGCCTTGGTTCTCAGCGGCCTCGACGACGTACTCGACCTCGCGCTCGATCACGCTGCGGTCGCTCTCTTCGGGCTCGGCGCTGGCGCGCTTGGTGGCTCTTCGCGCGAGCGCTGCGACCGGCGCCGCGATAGGAGCCATGAGCCACTCGACGGGGCGGGTGATCTCGAGCGCGATGGGGGTGAGCTTGGCGGCGCGCGCGCGGCCGATGGACGAGAAGATCTCGACGATCGCGGCCCACACGGCGACGAAGGCGAAGAGCACCAACGCTGATGCCAGGGGCTTGGCGTCGGGCACGAGCGCTCGCGCGACGAGCTGCGACGCCACCACGAGCATCAAGATCCTGAACGTCAACCAGCGGGACAGCAGCGTGTGCGGGTCGCCGAGATAGCGATGGATGTGCCGCGCGCGGGGCTCGCCGAGCTCGTCGGCGAGGGCGCGCAGGCGCGGGTCCGGCATGCTGGCGATGGACGCTTCGGCGCCGGCGACGAGCGATCCTGCGAGGACGCATCCCATCGCGACCGCAAGCGAGAGCCACGTTGTCACGACCGGCCCCCGTTGGTGAGGGGACTGCGACGAGACCTTGAGAGATTCACTGCGAGCACGGCGGTAGAGCGTCAGCGCGGCGCGGAGTGCCCCTCGGCCCCGAACGGACCGACGTTCATCGCGCGCGTCAACAGAAAGAGCCTACCATCGCCGCGAATGCCGGGTCGAGCCGCGAAGAAACCCCGGCTGTTCGGGCCTGTGACAGACAACGTCACTCGGCGACGTTCGTGGGTGCGTGCGACCTTGCTCAACGATGTCCGCGCGAGTACAGAACGTGAGCGCTGCCGTGCTGCTTTCGTTGCAGGTTCGTGACCTCGCCATCATCGACGCGACCGAAGTGAGCTTCGGTCCGGGGATGAACATCGTGACCGGTGAAACGGGCGCGGGTAAGTCCATTTTGATCGACGCACTCTTGCTCGCGCTCGGTGGGCGCGCGATGCCGGACATGGTTCGGCTGGGCGCCGCCCAAGCGGAGGTGAGCGCGCTGTTCGACATCGAAGCGTTGCCGCAGGTGCGCGCGCGCCTGATCGACGCGGGCATCGAGTGCGAAAACCACGAGCTCGTGGTGCGCCGCGTGGTCGCCTCGGACAAGACCGGCAGCGGCCGATCGCGCGCGTATCTCAACGGGCGGCTCGTCTCGCTGACGCAGCTCGGGCAGCTCACCGCGGGCCTGGGCGACGTCACGTCGCAGCACGAAGCGCAGTCGCTCACGGACCCGACGACGCACCTCGAGCTCTTGGACTCGTCTGCGAAGCTCGAGCCGCTTCGTCGCGAGGTGGCCGCTGCGCAAGGGGCGTACGCTGAGGCGAGCGGGCAGCTCGAGTCGCTCTTGCGCGAGCTCCGTCAGCGGACGGACCGCGAGGATCTGTTGCGCTTTCAGAAGAAAGAGATCGACGATCTGCCGCTCTCTCCTGGGGACGAAGCGCACTGGATCACCGAGCGTGACCGGCTGAAGCACGCGACCAAGCTCGCTGACGGGACGGCCGAAGCTGAAGACGTGCTGTACGCGCGCGACGGCGCGGCGGTCGATCAGCTGGGCGCGGTGCTGGGCGTGCTCGAAGAGCTGGCGAAGCTCGACAGCGAGCTCGCTCCGGTGCTCGAGCTGGTCGAGAGCGCGAAGGCGCAAGTGGACGAAGCCGCGCGCACGCTCGGGCGCTATTCGCGCTCGGTGCACGCGGACCCCGAGAAGCTCTCGGACCTCGACGATCGCCTGCAGAAGCTCTCGCGGTTGAAGCGCAAGTACGGCGGCAGCGTCGAGTCGATCCTCGAGCACCGCCGCAAGGTGGGCGAAGAGCTCGACAACCTCGAGCAGGGCGAGTCGCGGGTCGCAGAGCTCGAGCGCGTGGCCGAAGCCGCGCGCGAGACCGCCGCCAAGGCCGCGCGCAAGCTGTCCATCGCGCGCAAGGGCGCTGCCAACGCGCTCGGCGAGGCGATCTCGCGAGAGCTCGAGTCGCTCGGGATGGGCGGGGCGCGGGTGATCGTGGACGTGACGCTGACGTCGCCGTCGTCGGGCGAGCTGGCGATCGACGGGGTTCGGCTGCTTCCGACGGGGATCGATCGGGTCGAGTTCTTGATCGCGCCGAACAAGGGCGAAGAGCCGAAGCCGCTGCGCAAGATCGCCTCGGGCGGAGAGCTCTCTCGCGCGTTGCTCGCGATCAAGCGCGTGCTCACCGAGGTGGGCAGCGCGGGGCTGTACGTCTTCGACGAGGTGGACACGGGCGTCGGCGGCGCGGTGGCCGAGGTGATCGGACAGAAGCTGCGGGCGATTTCGAGGCGCAATCAGACGCTGGTGATCACGCACTTGCCGCAGATCGCTGCGTACGCAGACAAGCACTACGTCGTGAGCAAGCGCATCGAGGGCGAGCGCACGGTGAGCGAAGTGCGGGCGCTGAGCGAGGCCGAGCGGACCGAAGAGATCGCGCGCATGTTGGGCGGCCTGCGCGTGACCGACCGCACGCGGGCGGCTGCTGCCGAGATGATTCGCACCGCGGCGAGCCCGTAGCGCGCGGCGAGCGTTCGGGGCGCTGGATCACCGCGCGCCGCGGCGTGGAGCGAAGCCTTCTGCTGCGAATCCGCGCTGCAGCTCTTCGGCGAAGAGGGTGATGCGACGCGCGGGGTTGCGCGCGGATTCGTAGAGCAAATACACGCCGATCGCGCGGCCGCTCCACGATGTAGCCAGTCGCTCGACGCGCTTCGCTGCGAGGTCGTCGACGAGGCGATGGCTGGGGAGGATTCCGAGGCCCACGCCGCCGACGATCAGCTCGCGCAGCGCGGCCGTGGTGTTGGCGACGGCTCGCGGCAGCGGGATGGAGAGCTCTTGCGTCGTGCCGTCCGTGCGGCGAAATCGGTACCGCTTGGTCTGAACGAAGCTCGCGTGCGCGACCCACGGCGCGGCCGCGAGCGCGCGCGGTTCGTCGGCGCGTCGCCATCGCTCGGCGAGCGCGGGCGCGGCCACGACGACCTCGACGTCGTCCGCGAGTCGCTTTGCGACGAGGCTCGAGTCTGCGGGCACCCCGAGTCGCACCATGGCGTCGAGTCGGTGCGCGACGGGGTCGATGATGGCGTCGTCGAGGACGATCTCTGCGCGCAACTCCGCGTGCGCCGCGCACATTCGCGCGATGGCCGGGGCGACGAAGCGCGCGCCGAGGTCGTGGGTTGACGCGACGCGGAGCGTTCCTGTCGGAGTGCCGCGTTGCGCTTCGACGATCGCGCGCGCTTCGTCGGTGGCCGCGGCGACGCGCTCGGCGACGGCGAGCAGGTCGAAGCCCGCTTGCGTGGGCTCGAGGCTGCGGGTCGTGCGGTGCAGCAGTCGTCCGCCGAGCGCGGCCTCGAGGGCCTTGAGCTGCGTGCTGACGACGCTCTTCGAGAGGCCCAATGTGCGCGCCGCGGCGGTGATCGATCCCTCGCGACACACGCGCGCGAAGGTCACCAGCAGCGGCAGGTCGCGATGGTCGAACACTGTTCGAAGTTACCCAACAATGTGTTGGGTCCAGCGCGGATTGTTGCAGCGCGCGAGCGGCCGTACACCTCCGGACGCAGAGCAGCAGAGCGGCCGCTCGGCGGCGTCGACGCGCGGTGCGCGGACGCGATCCATCGCTCATTTCTCGGAGTTCATCGCATGTCTCACGCGTCTCCCAAGCAGCAGGTCGTCGCTCTTCTCAGCTCCATCGAGACGGGGGCGACCGAGCCCGTCGCCAGCATCGACCCCGATCGATACACCCAGCACAACCTCGCGGTGGCCGACGGGCTCGCGGGCTTCGGCGCGGTGCTGAAGGCGCTTCCCCCGGGCTCGGCGCGCGCGAAGACGGTCAGGGTGTTCGAGGACGGACCCTTCGTGTTCGCGCACACGGACTACAACTTCTTCGGCCCGAAGGTGGGCTTCGACATCTTTCGCTTCGACGGCGGCCGCATCGTCGAGCACTGGGACAACCTGCAGCAGACGGCGGGTCCCAACGCGAGCGGACGCACGATGATCGACGGGCCGACGGAGGCGACCGACCTCGATCGCACCGAAGCGAACAAGGCCCTCGTCCGCGCGTTCGTCGACGACATCCTGATCGCCGGAAGGATGGATCGGCTGGCCGGCTACTTCGACGGCGACCGCTACGCGCAGCACAACCCGCAGGTTGCCGACGGGCTGTCGGGGCTCGGCGCAGCGCTGAAAGCCATGGCAGAGCAAGGCGTCGCGATGGTCTACGAGCGCAATCACCTCGTCCTGGGCGAGGGCAGCTTCGTGCTCTCGGTGAGCGAAGGGCGCTTCGCTGGAAAGCACGTCGCGTTCTACGACTTGTTTCGCGTCGAGGGCGGCAAGATCGCCGAGCACTGGGACACGATCGAAGAGATCGCTCCGCGCGCCGAGTGGAGAAACGACAACGGTAAGTTCGGGTTCTGATCGCGCGGGTCGGCGCTGCGATCGGACAGCGCTCACGCCGGGCGAGCCGCTGTCTCCCGCGCGCGCATCGCGACGATGATCGGGCCGAGTCCGAGCGCGAGGCTGCCGGCGTTGAAGAGCGCGTTCTGCCACGATCCGTGCAGCAGCGACGCGCTCGTGTCGACGACGAACCACAGCAGCACGGCGTCGCGCAGGGCGGCTCCGATGGCGATGGGGCCTCGCTCGATCGACGCAGCGACCCGGCCGAGCATCGCGCCGAACCCGACGACCACCGCGCCCATGACCGCGGCGTACATGCGAACCGACTGCGTGATCTCGGCCCGATCGGGCACGAGCAGCGCGTCGAGCGCGCGCAGCGCTGGATCGAAGAACGACGCGGCGACGAACGCCACGCCGACGAACACGTAGACCGCGCCAGCGCGGGCGACCCAGCGCCATGGATCGTTGGAGCTCATGCGTTCGATCGTTAAGGGCGCTCGCTGGTCGGGACCATGACCTCGCAGGTCAGGGCCGGCGATGTCTCGAGCGCGTGGCGGGCGCAGGGCGGCTTGATCTTCGTTTGATCAACAGCTGCGTAGGCAGCGGCGAGGACGCTGAGCGCGCTGGTTCGCGTCCACGCGGACGAACGGGAGACGGCCCCAATGCGAGACGGACTTCGTCATCGCCACGTCCGGACGGTGAGCGACCGGACGTGCTGGGCGCGGGGAACGGACCGACGGCCAGTCACAGTGGGTTGCGGGAGGTGGGGTCCGATGCCGTGCAAGGGACGCCCGACCGAACGCGCGGCCCAGGACACGCGTAGGGTGGAAACTGCGGCTGCGTGTGCCGCGGCCAATCGCTTGGCGCGCGCAGGCATTGGACGGATGTGTTTGTGGGCGTGAGGCGGTGCAATGTCGTTCCTCCTCCTCGCGCAGCGGGCGTCGCGGAGCGAAGCGCGCGTCGCGGCGACGACGCGGTGCGAGCTTGCCGTTGAACGTTGAATTTCGGGCGCACTTCGTGCCACCAATCGCAAAACTCACCGTTGAAGATGAGGGAGTCGTTCGTTCGAGCGGCTGACGAGCGACCACCAACACGGCCGGTGCTCGGCGTCGGACGCGAGCGCGGCGGCGCCGCTCTCTCGGTGGCTTCGACAGAAGCGCGGCGGGCAACTTCGCCACCCTGCGCGAGGACAAATCGAGTCAGGACCATCGTGCAACACAACGTACTCGTCACAGGCGGAGCTGGCTTCATCGGTTCGAACTACGTTCGCCGCGCGTTGGCCACGACGGACGTGCGCATCGTGGTGTTCGACAAGCTCACGTATGCCGGCCATCTGGCGACGCTCGACGATGTTCGTTCACATGCTCGCTTCGAGTTTGTGCAGGGAGACATCGCCGATCGCACCGCGGTGAGCGCGGTCCTGCGCGACAAGGGCATCACCCGCATCGTGAACTTTGCGGCCGAAACCCACGTGGATCGATCGATCGACGGCCCCTCGGCGTTTATTGAGACCAACATCGTCGGGACGTTCGAGTTGCTCGAGGCCGCCCGCGCGTTGTTGCAGTCGGACCCTTCCGCGCGCGAGGCGTTTCGCTTCTTGCACGTCTCGACCGATGAAGTGTACGGCACGCTCGGCCCGACGGGCGCTTTCACCGAGCAGACGCCGTACGCGCCCAGTTCGCCGTACTCCGCGAGCAAGGCGAGCGCCGACCACCTCGTGCATGCGTACGTGCACACGTTCAACGTCCCGGCGCTGATCACCAACTGCTCGAACAACTACGGACCCTATCAGTTTCCCGAGAAGCTGATCCCGGTGATGGTGCTCAACGCGCTGCACGCGCAACGGCTGCCGATCTACGGCGACGGCGGCAACGTGCGCGACTGGCTGTACGTCGACGACCACTGTGATGGGATCGCGTTGGCGCTCGAGCACGGGCGCGTCGGCGAGAAGTACAATATCGGCGGACACGGAGAGCGCAACAATCTCCAAGTGGTCGACGCGATCTGCGCGAGCCTCGAGAAGCTCGTGCCGGCCCGAGAAAACGCGGCGATGCAGCGCGCGGGCTTCGGCGCATACGCGGAGCTCAAGCACTTCGTCGCGGATCGTCCCGGGCACGATCGACGGTACGCGATCGATGCGAGCAAGATTCGCGACGAGCTGCGCTGGACGCCGAAGCATCACTTCGAAGAGGGTATCGAGCGCACCGTCCGGTGGTACGTCGAGAACCGCGCGTGGTGCGACACCGTCGCGCGCGACCAGTCATTTCGCAAGCGAATTGGCCTCGGTGAGAGAACGGAGCAATCGGCATGAGGGGCATTATTCTGGCGGGGGGCTCGGGCACACGGCTCCATCCGATCACGTTGGCTGTGAGCAAGCAGCTCACCCCCATCTACGACAAGCCGCTGATCTACTACCCGCTCTCGACGCTGATGCTCGCGGGCATTCGCGAGGTGATGATCATCACGACGCCGCACGAGCAAGCAGCGTTTCGCGGGCTGCTGGGCGATGGTGCTCGGCTTGGGATGAAGTTCAAGTATGTCGCGCAGCCGAGGCCCGACGGCCTGGCGCAGGCGTTTTTGCTCGACCCTGAATTCATCAACGGTGAGCCGGTCGCGCTCGTGCTCGGCGACAATATCTTCTACGCGCAGCAGCTGTCGCTGACGCTTCGCAAGACGATCGCCCAACAGGACGGCGCGACGGTGTTCGCGTCGCGCGTGCGAGACCCGGAGCGGTATGGCGTCGTGACGTTCGACGAGCGCGACCGGCCCGTGGCGCTCGAAGAGAAGCCCAAGGAGCCTCGGTCGAACTGGGCGGTAACTGGCTTGTACTTCTACGACGGACGCGTCAGCGAGCTCGCGGCGACGCTCAAGCCCTCGCCGCGCGGAGAGCTCGAGATCACGGACCTCAACCGCTTGTACCTCGAGATGGGCAAGCTCCAGGTCGAACGCCTCGGCCGCGGAACGGCGTGGCTCGACACGGGCACCCCCGAATCGATGTTGCAGGCGTCGAACTTCATCCACGTGCTCGAAGAGCGGCAAGGGATGAAGGTCGCGTGCATCGAAGAGATCGCGTGGCGCATGGGGTTCATCGACGCAGAACAGCTGGCTTCGCTGGGGCGAGAGCTGCACAAGAGCACCTACGGCCAGTACCTGCTGCGCCTGCACGACGAAGAGGCGCGCGGCCCGCGCGAGTGATGGATCGATGACTGAACCAACGGACACGAACCCCGTCGAGCCGGTGTTGCTCAACGACTTTCGATCGCAGTGGGCCGCGCACGGCGCGGCGCTCACCGAGGCGTTTACGCGTGTCGGAGAGAGCGGATGGCTCGTGCTCGGGCAAGAAGTCGCGTCCTTCGAGCGCGCGCTGGCGGCGCACGTGGGATTGCCGTTCGCCGTGGGGGTGGCCAACGGTCTGGACGCGCTCGAGATCGCAATGCGCGTGCACGGCGTGGGAGAAGGCGCAGAGGTGCTCACGACGCCGCTGACGGCGTTTGCCACGACGCTGGCGATCCTGCGCGCCGGAGCCAAGCCCTGCTTCGTGGACGTCGATCGCTCGGGGCTGATCGATCTCGACGCGGTCGAATCGGCGCTGCGTGAGCGACGGGGTCGCGTGCGCGCGGTGATGCCGGTGCACTTGTTCGGCCACGCTGTGGACGTCGTTCGGCTCGAGGCGATCTCTCGAGAACACGGCGTGATTGTGATCGAAGACTGCGCGCAGGCGATCGGCGCTCGCTCACATGGCCGTCCTGTGGGCGACGCCTCCGAGCTGTCTTGCACGAGCTTCTACCCGACGAAGAACCTCGGCGCGCTCGGCGACGGCGGCGCGCTGTTCGCCAAGAGCGAGCCCTCGCGCGCGCACGCAGCGTCGTTGCGAGACTACGGGCAGAGTTCGCGGTACGTGCACGACCGTCTGGGGATGAACAGCAGGCTCGACGAAGTGCAGGCAGCGCTGCTGCGCTCGGCGCTGCTGCCGGACTTGAGCGCGGCGACCGAGCGACGACGGCAGATCGCGGCTCGATATCGCAGCGAGCTCCGTTCGAACGCCATCGAGTTGGTTCCCGAGCCAGCCGCGAGCGAGTCGGTGTGGCACTTGTTTCCGGTGCTCGTGCGCGGGAATCGTGAGCGTTTTCGCGACCATTTGCAGCGGCATCAGATCCAGAGCGCGATTCACTACCCCACGCTCACAAGCGCGCAGCGCGCGCTCGACGGCGTTGCGCACGAGCGCTTCGGCGCGTTGACGGTCGCGCAAGACTTCGCCGATCGAGAGGTGTCCTTGCCGATCCACCGCTATCTCAGCGACGGACATGTGAGCCGAGTGATCGCTGCTTGCAACTCGTTCGAGTGAGCGGAGCGACCATGAGCCAACGGAAGGCCGACGCGGGCGTACGCTATTCGCTGGTGATTCCAGTGTATCGCAACGAGGGGTCCATCCCGTCGTTGCTCGCCGCGATGCGCGGCCTGCACGAGAAGCTCGGCGACGGTTTCGAGGTCGTGTTCGTTGACGACGGCGGTCCCGATCGGTCTGCGGCGGTGCTCGCCGAAGAGCTGCCCATGCAGCCGTTTCGCTCGCAGCTCATCGCGCACTCGCGCAATTTTGGCTCGTTTGCCGCGATTCGCACGGGGCTGATCGCCGCGCGCGGCGAGCACTTCGCGGTGATGGCGGCGGACCTGCAAGAGCCCCCCGAGCTCGTGGCAGAGTTCTTCGAGCGGCTCGCGCGGGACGAGTGCGACGTGACGCTCGGCGTGCGCGACAGCCGCGAGGACCCCGCGCTCTCGTCGCTCGCGTCGAGGCTGTACTGGTGGGCATACCGACGATGGGTTCAACCCGAGGTGCCAGCAGGTGGCATCGATGTGTTCGGCTGCAACGCGCTCTGTCGTGACCAGCTCGTGGCGCTCGAAGAGAACAACAGCTCGCTCGTAGCGCTGCTTCTGTGGGTGGGGTTTCGTCGCGCCCTGGTGCCGTACGCGCGCCGCGCGCGCGAGCACGGCGTGTCCGCGTGGACCTTCGCGAAGAAGGTCAAATACATGTTCGACAGCCTGTACGCCTTCAGCGACCTCCCCATTCGGTTGCTGACGCGCACGGGGGCCGCGGCGATGATCGTCTCGATCGTCACCGCGATCGTCGTGCTCGTGCAGCGACTTCGCGATCAGATCCCAGTGCAGGGCTACACGATCATCGTGCTGGCGATCATGTTCTTCGGAGGGTTCAACTCGCTCGGGCTCGGGATCCTCGGCGGGTACGTGTGGCGTGCGTACGAGAACACCAAGCGCAGACCCGTGTCGATCGTACGCGCCAAGCGGCGCTTCGGTCCGGTCGCCGAGCAGAGTGAGCGCGCAGAGAGAGGTGGCCATGAGTGAGGGAGTGTTCGTTCACCCGCAGGGAATCTGCGAGTCCAAGACGGTCGGCGCGGGCACGCGCGTCTGGGCGTTCGCGCACGTCTTGCCCAAGGCCACGATCGGCGCAGACTGCAATCTCTGCGACGGGGTCTTCATCGAGAACGACGTCGTGATCGGCGATCGGGTCACGATCAAGTGCGGCGTGCAAGTGTGGGACGGCGTGCGACTCGAAGACGACGTGTTCGTCGGGCCCAATGCGACGTTTACCAACGACCGATTTCCGCGCAGCAAGCAGTATCCTGAGTCATTTTCGAAGACCGTCGTTCGCAAGGGCGCGTCGATCGGCGCGAACGCGACGATCCTGCCGGGCGTGACGATCGGGCTCGGCGCGATGGTCGGCGCGGGCGCGGTTGTGACCCGCTCTGTTCCTCCTCACGCGATCGTGATGGGCAACCCCGCGCGCGTCACGGGCTACACGAGCACTGAGCCCGGTCGCGCGCAGGCCAAAGCGAGGCCGACGAGCGCTCGAGCTGAGCGCGCGCAGCCTTCTGTGCCAGGCGCGACGATCGTGACGCTGTCCGAGCACGGAGACGCGCGCGGAGCGCTGAGCGTCGGAGACTTCAACAAAGACCTGCCGTTCGTTCCGATGCGGTATTTTCTGGTCTACGGCGCTCCCGCAGGAAAGGTCCGCGGTGAACACGCCCACCGCGAGTGCAAGCAGTTCTTGCTCTGTACCCACGGCGCGATGCGGGTCGCGCTCGACGACGGCGCGCATCGCGACGAGGTGCTGCTCGACGCGCCCAACGTAGGCCTGTACGTGCCGCCGATGGTGTGGGCCTCGCAGTTCGACCACTCGCCGGGCGCGGTCCTGCTGGTGTTTGCATCGCACGCGTACGACCCAGCGGACTACTTTCGCGACTACGACGCCTTTCTCGCGGCGGCGACCCGATGAGCGACGCGACCGACACGAGCGTTCGGGACGTGTTCGGCACGGGGGCGAGTCGACGCTGGTTCGCGTGGGTCGCGGTGACCGCGATCGTCGTGCGCGTGCTCGTGTGGGTCATCGTCGACTACCACGTGCGTGCTGACGCCGCGCGGTACGACGAGATGGCGACCCGTCTGCTCTCGACAGGGACGTTCTCGCTGTCCGATTCGCCGCCGTTCGAGCCTACGATGTATCGTCCGCCAGGATACCCGGCGTTTCTCGCGACGGTCTACGCAGTGGCCGGTCACCACTTCGCTGCGGTGAGGCTCGTGCAGCACGGGTTCAGTGCCCTGTCTGCGGTGCTGCTCGCGCGCACCGTCGAGCGTCATCACAAGGGTGTCGGGCGCTGGGTGCTCGCTGCGTTCGCGCTCTGTCCTTTCGACGCTGTGTACGCAATCGCGATCTTGTCCGAGAACCTCTGCGCGATTCTGCTCACCGCAGCGCTGTGTGCGTGGCTCGCGTTCGACCGATGGAAGCGCTTCGTCATCACTGGCGCGCTCTTTGGTCTCGCGACCCTGGTGCGCGACGTCCACCTCGCGTTGATCCCGTTCTTCGCAGCGGCCTGGCTCGCTTTTGGCGCTGGCGCTGTGAAGCGACGCTTCGTCGAGTCCACGGTGCTCGGCCTCTGCGCAGCGCTGGTGATCGCGCCGTGGACCGTGCGCAACGCGTCGATCGCGCACAAACTCGTCCCCGTCAGCGAAGGCCGCCTGGGGTTTTCGCTGTGGACAGGCGGTTGGCTCACAAGCGCATCGCAGATCCGAGACCTGCCGAGCGGAGAGCGAGTGTTCGACCCGCGCGCGTACCGCAACGACGCCGAACGAGCGCAGATCGCCGCGGTTAGCAGCGCGGTCCCCGCGGTGTCCGACCCAGTCTACAAGCGACTGTTCATCGAGCGTCTCCGCGCGGAGCCTGCGAAGGTGGTCGGGCGCTGGTTCGTGAGGGTTCCGCTGCTCTGGATGGGCACGCGGTTCGACATCTTCGATCTGCACCCGCGCGCTCTGCCGTACGGCTCGATCCAGTGGAAGCTCGTGAAGGTCGCTCTCTTCGGCCTCAACGCGCTGTTCGTCGCGCTTGCGCTCGTGGGAGGCGCGCTCGCGTGGCGTCGACGATCGGAGCTGCGTTGGTTGCTCGTTCCTCTAGCGTTCGCGGTGCTCGTGTATCTGCCGCTCAACAGCTTCGAGAATCGGTATTCGCAACCTCTGTACCCCATGCTCCTCGCCCTGGCCGCATACGCCGTGCAGGGCGGATCGCAACGCCTCGGCGAGCGGCTCGCTGCGCGGCGCACCGCGTCTTGAGTGCGAGTCACCGGCGCACAGCTCGTGTTACGCGCGGCGCACGAGCAACCAGAACATCAGCACGTGGGTCACGATCATCGTCGGACCGATAAAAGTCGGGACGAACCACATCGGCCCCAGGCGATAGTCCGCGAAGCCGAGCGCGATCCCGCGCCCCGCGGCGTGCACGAGGTCCGCGAGGCCGACGACGTTCATGACCCAGACGAGGGCGCGTGCGCTGCGAAGCTCGTACCGGAGCGCCGCGTACGCGACGAGCGCGAGCGTCGCCGCGAGCAGGTCGCCGTACGCTGCGGGCACGGCGATCACCGCGGGCAGGTTGGGATCGGTGACGTTCGCCGTGAGAAATCCCAGCCCGATGACCCGGGTCGCGTGCAAGAGCAACAGCGGCGAGAGCGCTTCGGCGAGCGGTCGTCGCGCGAGCCACGGGACGACGTAGCGGCGCGCCACGAGCACGTTCACCACGTTCATGAAGGTCACTTGCAGCGCGAAGATGACCGGCGGATCGAGCCCGAAGCGCATGTTGATCGCGGCCTCGTCAGTAGGACATGCGAAGAGACATCGCCGCTGGTTGGCCGGCGAACGTGAAGCGCGCCCCTGAGTAGGGGGGAGGGCCCATGAAGCCGCGCGCGTGGTTGGAGACCACCGTGCCTTCGATCGGGATTCCGAAGAGGCCACGGTCGAGGGTGTTGTTGGCGTTCTCGTCGTGAAAGCACGCGACGGCGTAGACGCCCGCGGCGATGGGCGCGAACTCGCAGCGCGCTGCCCTGTTGGCGATCGTGCACCAGCGAAGCTGCGCGGCGGCCGCGGGCTCTGTCGGAAATCCCCGTTCGCGGCTGTAGAGCGCGCATCCGACGCGCCCCCGATCGTTGCGCAGCGCGCTGACCTGCACGCTGAGCGGCGCGTCGGCGCTGGCGGGGATCGACGCGCTCGTCACGAGCGTCACGAGCGTTGCGCGCAGCAGCCATGATCGGGTCATCGCCCTGATCGTGGCACGCGCCGCGCGGAGACAGTGGTCGACAATCAGCGACAGTCTGTTCACCATTGTGAACAATGAACTTCGAGCATCTGCGGCTCTTCTGCGCGGTCGTCGAACATCGAAGCTTTGCGTCCGCCGCCCGTTCGCTGAGCGTGACTCGCTCGCACGCGAGCCAGGTGATCGCCGCGCTCGAGGCCGAGCTGGGGATGCGGCTGCTGCAGCGAACCACGCGGCGCGTCGCTCCCACGCGCGAGGGGCTCTCGCTGTACGAGCGCGTCGCCGGGCCGTTGAAGGTGTTGGGCGCAGCCAGAGCTGAAGTCGAGCGCGAGCGCAGCGAGCTCGCTGGCGAAGTGTCGATCACGACCACGAGCGAGCTCGCTGAAGGGGTGCTCGCGCCGATCGCTGCGGCGTTTATCGCAGCGCACCCGCACGTGCGGCTGCGGGTGCTGCAGACCTGGCGCGTGGTGGACCTCGTCGAAGAGCGCTTCGACTTCGCGATTCGCGTCGGAAAACCGCAGGACGACGCGCTCGTCGCCCGTCCCCTCGGCCACTTCGAGCTCGGCGTCTACGCTGCGCCCGGCTACCTCGAGCGACGCGGCGTGGCGGCAGGCGACGACCTGTCGGGGCTCGATTGGATCGTCGCCCGCCCGGCCAACATTACGCCGACGAGGATGCGCTCGCTGGTGGGCTCGAGCGACCCATCGCTGCCCAACGTGGCGCCGCGCGACGCGAGGATCGAGGCGGACAGCTTCGCGTTTGCGCGGGCTGTGGCGTGCGCGAACGGAGGCGTCGCCACGCTGCCGACCTTCGCGGCGGCCGAGGATGTTCGCGTGGGGCGCCTCGTGCGGCTCGCGGCTCAGCGCGCGATGCGGATGCCGATCTACCTGGTCTACGCCGCGGGGCCGAAGCTCCCGGCGCGCGCGGCGGCGTTTCGCGATGTCGCGTTGGCGGCTCGAGTGTGAGGGGCAGCGGTCGCTCGCGGCGCTCGGTTGTTGATTGGGCGCGTAAGGTTGGAGCGCGACCGGCGTATACGCAGCGAAATGACCGAGACTCCCCACTTTCTCCGCGTCACTCGGACGCTCGCGCTCGGCGTGATCGCTGTCGGCTCGACCGCGGCTTGCACGCCTGCGCCGGACAATCGCGTCGTCGTCGAGCCTTCCGCCGGAAGCAACGGCGTGATCGTGCAATCACCGCAGCAGATCGACAGCCCGCCGCAAGGCAGCGCCACCGCGGACCCGGCAGGGAGCGCAGTCGCGCGGCCTGCGCTCGCCACGGCGGGCGCTCCGAGAGACGCAGCCGGTCGAGACCCGACGGACCTCGGTTACGGAAGCAATCTCAACTGCTCGTCGCCCGGCGAGCGCAGGACGCAGCTTCGCGAAACGCAGCTTCGCGACTGCGAGTGCCGTCAGATCGAGATCCCCAACGAGCCTGTGCGACGCACCTGGTCGTGCGAAGACATCCCGCGCATGCGCGGAGCGCTCGAGGGACAATCGTGCGCGCAGCTCGACGAGCGACGAACCATCACGCGCGGCAACGAGCTCGACGTGTACTGTCGCTGCGTTCGTACGGCTCCGCAGCGCCTCTCGTGGGTGTGCCTCGGTCAGTACAACGTCGCGGTTGGCCCCTGCGCGCCGCCCGATTGGCCTGCGTAGCGCACGACACTTCGCCCGGGACGTGCATCGCAGATGACCAACGCGGATCGGGCGATGGAACGACCGTTGAAATCAAGGCAAACCACTGGCGCGCACGGGGAAAACCGCGAACCCCGTCGCGGCGGTGGTTTCGCTGCAGC
>JAAFIF010000224.1 GCA_013298625.1 Myxococcales bacterium | reverse complement strand
CGCCATCTTGATGGCGCGCCGCACGCGTGACCTCCGCGCGCCATCAAGATGGCGCGCTTGCGCGTGGCACAGCCAACGTGCGCCCAGGCAACAGCCTGGGCTGAGGAACTCATCGTTGCCCAAGTTCGACGTAGAGACGCAGCTGCGAGATGAGAGCACGCCCCCTTGGGCTCCGGGCCGTTCGCCTGTGATTCTCCACACAAGACTTGGGCAACCATGAGCCCTTGGGCTGCGGGCACTTTCGCCACGGTTTCTCCACGCAGAACTCGGGTAACCATGAGGGCTCGTCCTCTGACCGCGCGTTCAGCGGGCTTGCCGCTGCCCATCGCGTGGACGGAAGCGCGGGTGGGGGGGCCGCGCAATCGGCGCTCGCGCCACACGAACGGCAACCACACCCCGGCGAACGCCTTGGCCGCTCCGCGACGCTTCGTCTCGTTCTGATCCGCGTGGGAACCTCTATGCCCGTCGCGGGGCGCTCGATCGTCGAGCGCGACCGGTGCGCGCGGCGCGCATCGAAACCGTCGTTGAACGGAGAACGCCTTTGCTGCTGAAGAACTTCTGGTACGTCCTCGCCGAGAGCGCTTCAGTGAAGGCGACGCCGGTCAAAGTGCGAGCGCTCGCGCAGGATTTCGCGCTGTACCGTCGCGCGTCGGACGGCGCGGTCGTGGCGCTCAGCGACGTGTGCGTTCACCGCATGGCGTCGCTCTCCGAAGGAAAGGTCGAAGGCGACTGCCTCCGCTGCCCGTACCACGGCTGGCGTTACGGAGCGGACGGCGCGTGCACGCACATCCCGGCCAACCCGCCGGGCTCGCCGGTGCCGCGCCGCGCGCAGGTGGACAGCTATCCCGTGCAAGAGCGCTACGGCTGGGTGTGGGTGTTCGTCGGTGATTTGCCGGAGGACGAGCGCCCGGCGATTCCGCAGCTCGACGGGCTCGACGAGCCCGGGTGGCGCTCGGTGCGCGGCGAGTTTTCGTGGCGCGCGGGGTACACGCGCGTCGTCGAAAACGCGGTCGACGTGGCGCACACGCCGTTTCTGCACCAGGCGTCCTTCGGCAACGCCGACGACCCCGTGATGCCGCCGTACGAGGTCGTGTCGACGCCGCACGCGCTCTCGTCGACGGTCGTGCTCGCGGCGCCGAAGCCGCGAGGGCTCTCTCGGCTGGTCATGGGCGGCGCGAGCACCAACACGCTGCTGCTGCGATTGTTCATGCCGAACATCACGTGCTTGGACTCGACCTTCGCCAACGGTTGGCACATGCGGCTGTACCTGAGCAACCTGCCCGTGGACGAGGGGACGACGCTCACGCGCTTCATCCAGGCGCGCAATTTTCTTCGAAGCCCGCTTGGCGACGGGATCGCGCGGCGCTTGTCGCGGCAGATCCTGAGTGAAGATCTGGCGACGGTCGAGTCGCAGCGGCCGCCGTCGGTGCCGATGGACCTCGGCGCCGAGCTCAGCACGAAGTCCGACGCGCTCTCGATCGCGTATCGAAAGCTGCTTCGTTCGTACGCCGAGCGCGGCTGGCAGCTCGACGTGGCCGACGCGCGGCGTGCGTACGAAGAAGAGGGCAAGATCAAGCTCGTCGCTTCGCCGCGAAGGCGCGCTGCGGAGACGAAGGGAGCGTGGGTGCTCGACGAGATTTCGCCTCGCGCGCAGCGCCGCCGCGACGAGCGGGGCGTGCCCGAGACGGCCACGGTGGACGACGGCGAGCGCTGACCGAGAGGGGCCCCGGAGGGGCGCAAATTGCTTTGACGCGACCAGCAACTCACCAGCGCGGGGCTGCGGTAGATCTCTTCAAGCGCTGTAAGGATTTTGCACCGCAGCGCGTCATTTTTGGCTGCATCGTCCCGCTCGCCGCGGCCGTGCGTGGTGCGCGATGCTCTCGCGCACTGTGGCTACCCGACACAAACCGAAGGCGCTCGCGCCGGTCGCTCCCAAGTCGTCTGTTTTCGATGCGCCGAAGCTGTCGCCCGAGGACCGGGCGGTGCTGGCCGAAGCGGTCAGCCGCGCGGACGCCGCGCACAGCGCGATCGACTCGCAGTGGGTCGAGCTCGGCCGCTGGCTCTTCGCGCACGTGTTCGGCGAAGACACGGCCTCTGCGATCGACCACCGCGAGGACCACCCGATCTGGAACGCCCTCTACGCCCTCGCCGACAGCCCCAAGGTCCGCGTTCGCCACGACGAGCTCGACCGCGCCGTGCTCACCGCGGCGTACGACAAGCGATTGAACAGCGACGGCTGGCGCGCGCTCGACTTCGGCCGCAAGTGGCGCCTGCTTCGCCTCGCCGACGACAAGCTGCTTCGCAAAGCTGCGACGCACGTGCTCTCGGCGAACTTGGACACGCGGCAGACCGAGGCGTACGTGCGCAACCTGTTGGCCGAGCAATCCGAAGCGCCCGCAGTGCGAGCGAGCGTGACCGCGCTGCTGGGGCAGCTCGATCGCATGACCGAGCGCGTGAGCGCGAAGGCGTACGCGCGTCAGCTCGAGTCCGCCGCGAAGAAGCTCGACGACGAGCAGCGGGAGGCGCTGGTCGCGGCGCTGGACTCCGCGCGCGAGGCGCTCGGGGCGCTGCAGGCGCGCATCGAGAAGAAGTAAGGGCTGGTTTCAGAACCGGACCGAGCTGCGCAAAGAGACTCATGGTTAGCCAGATTCCGCCTGGAAAATCACAGGCGAAGCGGCCCGCAGCCCAAGGGCTCATCGTTGCCCAAATCTTGGCTGGAGAAACAGCGGCGAAAGTGCCCGGAGCCCAAGGGCTCATGGTTGCCCAAATCTTGTGTGGAGAAACAGCGGCGAACGGCCCGCAGCCCAAGGGGGCGGGCATCAGCGCCCGCACGGTTACCGGTTTTCTCCCGCTGAAACACCAGCACCTCTTCAGGCTCTAGCGCCCAT
>JAAFIF010000159.1 GCA_013298625.1 Myxococcales bacterium | reverse complement strand
CCAATGAAACGCGGTGTTCTCCACGGCGGGTTTGTCAACCCGCCGTGGAGGACACTGCGTTTCATTGGGTCGTTCGCTCGCCCGCTGACCCGCACGATCTCCAATCACCGCCGGGCTGATGGTTGCCCAAGACCTGTCTCGCGAATCACAGGCGAAGCGTCGCGCAGTCCAAGAAATAGGCACTGATGCCCGCCCCCTTGGGCTGCGGGCCTGTTTGCCGCTGTTTCTCCAGGCGGAATCTCGGCATCCATATCCCCTTGAGCTCCGGGCCGCTTCGCCGCTGTTTCTCCAGCCAGAACTGGCCCCCTGAGCGTTGCCCTCCCCCCGGGCGCTACTCGTCGCCGAGCAGCTCGAGCACCCGCGAGCGCATTCCCCGCACGGTCGCCTCGCGCAGCGCGGGCCCGAGCGTCGGCGCCATCACGCTCGAGAACTCCGTGGACCGAAGCGCGTGCACCAGCGCGTAGGCGCTCAGCCGCTCGGGGTCGCTCGCGAACGGATCGCCCCCGTACCCGCGGTAGAACGCCGCGCGCCATCGTCCGCGCTCGGCCTCGTCCGCCCACGGCGCGTAGCCTCGCTCGAACACGGTCTCGACGTACGCAAGCTCGTAGCGAGGGTCCGCACCGCTCGCGAACTCCCAATCGAGCCACGCCACGATCGCCCCGTTGTGAACGAGCACGTTCATCGGCTGCGCGTCGCCGTGCGCCAGCGTCGCAGGCGCGTCGTGCTGCGCGCGCTCGACCAGGGCGCGGAGCTTGTCCTCGGCGCGGTCGTACAGCTCGGACAAGGGCGAGACCCTGAGCTCTTCGAGCGCGGCGCGCGCGGTCGCTTCGAAGCACTGCGACCAGCGCGCGAAGGGCCCTCTTCCGCTCGGATCGAGCAGCCCGAATCCCTCGACCGCGATCGAGTGAACCGCAGCGAGGCCCTCGCCCATGCGCTCGAACATCCGCTCGCGATCGGCGCCGAGCGCGTTGCGCAGGACCGCGCCGAGCGGAGAGCCTTTGACCTCGCGCATCGTGACCACGTCGCACTCGCGCGCGAGCGAGCCGTGCGTCACCCGCGCGGCGGTCACCACGGGGACGTGCGCCTTGCGCCCCGCGCGATCGACCGCGTCCGCGACGAACGCCTCGCGCTCGATGCGCCCAGAGCCCGCGCGGGTGAGCCGCACGACCCGCACGACGCCCTCTTCGGTCTCGACCCGGTACACGCGCGAGCGCGCCCCCTGGCCGAGCGAGGTCACCGCGAACACCGGCTCGCGCACGATCACTTCAGCTTCGAGCTGCGAGAGCGTCGGCAACGCGAGCGAGGGATGAAGCACGGACAACCTCGAAATCCCCTGCAAAAAGACAGATCAACCGCGCTTCAGACCGCGCGGCACGCGATCACATCGTGAGTCCGCCGTCGACGTCGTACGTGCGGCCGTTGGCGTAGTCGCACTCGAGGCAGAACTTCACGCCGAGCCAGATGTCCTCGGGCAGTCCGATGCGGCCCACGGGGATCGCGGCCACGAGCGCGTCGCGCGCCTTCTGGTTCATCCCCTGGGTCATCGGGGTCTCGATCATGCCGGGGGCGATCGCCGCGACGCGCACGCCGAACGCCGCGAACTCGCGGGCCCACGTGAACGTGTTGGCCGCGAGGGCGGCCTTCGCCGCCGAGTAGTTGGACTGGCCGCGGTTGCCGTGGCGCGCGACGGACGAGATGTTGACCACGACGCCCGGCTTCTGGCCGGTCTGGACCATCTTGGCCACCACGTCGCGCACCATGAACGTCGCGCCCGTGAGGTTGACGCCGATGACCGCGTCCCACTGCTCTTTCGTGAGCTTGGTGACCTCGCCCGTGTCGCGCGACTTCTTCACGAGCAGGCCGTCTCGCAGGATGCCCGCGTTGTTGATGAGCCCGTTGAGCCCGCCCATCGCCGTGTTGGCCCAATCCACGAACGCGCCGATTTCGGCTTCGTCCGCGACGTTGAGCTTGCGCGTGTGGACCTTGCCCTTGAGTCCCTTGGTCTCTTCGACCAGCGAGGCGAGGCCCGCTTCGTCGACGTCGCCCGCGGCGACCTGCGCGCCGGCCTCAGCGAGGCGAACGCAGAAGTGACGGCCCATGCCACGGGCCGAACCCGTGACGACGATCTTGAGGTCTTCGAGCTTCATGTCGCCGGCGTTGTACCGCTGAGAAACGCCGCGCGTCGAGGGCGCAATCCGCGCGAAAATTGCGGGTCAATCGGCGATCAATTGCCGAAGCCGAGCGGATAGTCGACCTCGACTTCGCCGCCCTCGGGCGCAGGGTACCTCCAGGTACGAATCTGGTTCTGCACGCAGGTCGCGAGCGGCTCGCTGCGCGTGGTGTTTTCGAGGACGCGGGTGCGCACGACGTGACCGTCGGCGCCGATGCGCACGCGCACGCGGATGATTCCGCTCACGTCTTGGCCTCCGCGCGTGACGCTCGAGTGACAGCTCGAAATCTGCGCGCGGTAGTGCCTGTACACAAAGGTGAACGCGGAGGGGCTGAGCGTCCCCGTGGCGTCCGTCGACTCGCCTTCGACGTAGCCGCCCTGCGCTGGAGCGCGCGGCCCCGAGAGCCCTGGGCCCTCGACGCCGCTCGAGCCCGCGCCCGCGCTCGCAGTGTTGCCCGCGGTGTTGCCCGCAGTGTTGCCCGCAGCGTTGCCCGCAGTGTTGCCCGCGGTGTTGCCCGCAGTGTTGCCCGCGGTGTTGCCCGCGGTGTTGCCTGCGCTCGCCGTGTTGCCTGCGCTCGGCCGCGTCCCGCTGCCCGCGCTCGCCGTGTTGCCCGCGACAGGCCGCGTCGCAGCGTTGCCTGTGCTCGCCGTGTTGCCGGCGGGCGCTGTCGACGCGCCGTTGTTCACGCTCGACCCTGCGCTATTGCCGTTGTTCGCGGCGGGCTCGGCGCCGTTGCCGGCGGGCGCCGTCGACGCGCCGTTGTTCGTGGGGTTCGCGCTGGGGCTGCTGCCGTTCGACCCGGCGTTTCGCTGGCCGTTCGAGCCCGCGCGAGCGCCGCCCGCCCCTCGCTGCGGGCCCACATCGATCTCGCGCGGAACCGAGCGGGGCGTCTCGAGCAGCGCCACCGTGTTCTCTTGCAGCGGCGGCGCGACGGTCGTCTGCGGCCTCGACGCCTTCACCGCGCGCCACGCCCCGACGGCACCCACGGACACGCTCACCAGCGCGATCGCCACCGCCCCGAGCGCGATCGTCTTGCGCGACGGCCCCGTCATCGGAACCTCCACGCGATCGTCCCCCACGTCCACAAACACCTGCGCCCCGTGCGCCGTCGTCCCGGTCTTGCTCGCGCGCACCGCGCTCGGCGCAGCAGCGACCGCGCCACCCGTCCCGTGCAACGTGCCTGCAGCGGTCGGCACCGTCGACGCAAACGCCGGCCCCGCGTTGCTCACCGTGCTCGCCGGCGAAGCCGTCACCGCCGTGCCGCTCGGCGCGGCCGCGACCGCCGACCCGATCGGCGCGGTCTTGTTCGCCCCCGCCGCGTCCGGCCCGACGCCCGGTGCAAACGAAGACAATTTCACGCCGCACTCGAGACAGAACTTCGCGCTCTCGGGGAGCTGCGTTCCACACGCCGGACAAAACACCGCCGAACCTTACCCGAGAAATTGCCTATCAGCACCGAACGAAGGCACCACCCGTCGCATGCCCATCGCGCACGGCGACGACTCACCCAAGCAAGCCCTCGCATCGCTGGTCGAACTCTCTTCGGTCCGCATCGACGCGGTCAGCGCCCGGGACATGCGCGCGTTCACCGCGCAGCTCGAAGCGGTCGCATCCGCAGCAAAAGCGGGCGATCTTGATTCCGTGTGCGAGTCTCTCGACGACCTCTTGCGCGCCCTCGAGGCGCACAAGACCGCCCGCTTCGAAGCGCTCGCCCTCGCCCTCGACCCCTGCGCCAACGCCCTCGACCCCGTCGCGCGCGCGGCGGGTTGGGCCTGGGCCCTCGTCGGCCGCGAACGCTACTTCAGCGCTGCGTTTTCTCCGGCGATCTCAGCGCTCGACCGCGCTGAAGAGCTGCTCGCGCGCTTCGACGACAGCGCGGGACGCAACCGCTACACCGTCGCGCTCAAGTACCACGCGCTCGCCCTCGCGCCGACCGAGCCCGACTCGGCCATCGAGCGCCTCGACAAGATCACCGCGATCGCCGAGCAGACGAGAGAGCCCTCGCAGCGCACCCGCGCCATCGAGACGTGCGCGCAGCTCGTCGACCACTTGCTCGACCGACGCCCGAGCGACGTCGTCGCGCTCTGCCAGCGCGCCCGCGGGCTCGACCGCGCAGACGCCACACGCCTCATGTGGGAGGTCTTGCTCGAGTGCAGCAACGGCGAGGCCCTCGCCCTGCGCAGGCTCGGCCGAGACCGCGAGGCGCTCGACGCCTGCGCGCGCACCGTCGAGCTCTCTGCCAACGTGCGCTCGGAGAACGCCGCGGTCAGCCTCGCGTGGGCCCTGTGCGAAGGCGCGTTCATCGCGGCCGAGCGCGTCGCCGATGCGGACGCAGGCCTGCGCTTCGTGAGCGCGCTGCGAGAACAAGTGGGCGCGATCGACGAGCAGACCGACCACGAGGTGATCGCCGAGCTCGCCTACGCCGTCTCGATGGAGGCCCGGTGCTTCTCGTTGAAGGCCGAGACCGACCGAGCCATCGCCGCGTGCGACGAGGCCGTCGCGCTCGCCTCGCGCGTCGGAGACGACAGCGGCGCGCGAGGAGCCCACGCCGCAGCGCTGCGCGTGAAGGGAGAGGCGCTCTCGCTGCTCGGGCGCGAAGAAGAAGCCCGCGCGGCGTGGAGGGAGTGCGTCGAGCGCTTCGTCGACGACGAGAGCGACGATGTGCGCGACGAGGCGCGCCGCGCGCGGGCTCGGCTCGGCTGAGGCTCGACCCTCGCGCGCAGTTGCCGCACACTCGCGCGCGCAATGGCACGCGCACTCAATTTCAACGCTGGTCCCGCGGCGATCCCGCTGCCCGCCCTCGAACGCGCTCGCGACGAGCTGCTCGATTTCAACGGCTCGGGCATGTCCATCATGGAGCACTCGCACCGAGGAAAGGACTACGAGTCCGTCCACCGCGAGGCATCAGCGCTCTTGCGCAAGCTGCTCTCGGTGCCCGAAGACTTTCACGTGCTGTTTCTCACGGGCGGCGCGAGCCAGCAGTTCGCGCAGATCCCGATGAATTTTCTGCGCCCCGGCGAGTCGGCGGACTACGTGATCACCGGCGGATGGAGCGAGAAGGCCTACGAAGAAGCGCAGCGCGTGGGCTCGGCGCGGGTCGCGTGCGACACGAAGCGCGACGGGACGTTCAGCCGCGTCCCTGCGCAGGGAGAAGTGGCCGTGGATCCGGCCGCTGCGTACGTGCACGTGACCAGCAACAACACGCTGTACGGGACGCAGTGGCACCACGAGCTCGACCCGCAGGGGCGCCCGCTGATCAGCGACATGTCCAGCGATTTTCTGTGGAAGCCCTTCGACGTCACGCGCTACGCGATGATCTACGCGGGCGCGCAGAAGAACCTCGGGCCATCGGGCGTGCTCATCGCGCTCGTGCACAAGTCCATGATCGAGCGCGCGCGCGCGGACATCCCCGTGATCTTTCGCTACGCGACGCACGCGAAGAACGACTCGCTCTACAACACGCCCCCGACGTTTGCGATCTACATGGTCCGCAACGTCCTCGCGTGGCTCGACTCGATCGGCGGACTGCCCGTGATCGAAGCGCGCAACCGCCAGAAGGCAGCGCTCTTGTACGGCGCGCTCGACGCGCACAAGGGCTTCTATCACTGCCCCGTCGAAGAGGGCTCGCGCTCGACCATGAACGTCGTGTGGAAGCTCGCGAGCGAAGCGCTAGAAGAGCAGTTCGTCGCCGAGGCCAAGAAGCACAACATGGTCGGGCTCAAGGGCCACCGATCCGTGGGCGGCTTGCGCGCCAGCATCTACAACGCCGTCGACGTCGAGACTGTAAAAACCCTCGCGGATTTCGTCGGCGACTTCGCGAAGCGCAACGGCTGACGGGGCCGAGGCTCAGAGGCCCGAGACGTTGAGCACCCACGTTCCGCTCGAGCTGCTGTAGCCGTCGACGACGACGAAGTACGTCGTGGTCACGGCGGGCGTCGGGAGCGTGATCGAGGACTGAAGCCCCACCGAGTCGTCGTTGCAGGCCGAGGTGGACTGGCCGCAGGTCGTGCCCGCGTAGAGCACGGTGTCGAACGAGCTTCCCGCGGTGGTCACGGTCACCGAGCGCCCCGCAGCAACGCTGATCGAGAAGACCACGTCAGGCGCAGTGTCCGTGCCCGAGCCGCACGAGCCCGTGAAGTTCGCAGCCTTGCCCGTGGTGACGCCGCGGTACGTTCCGTTGCGGGTGATGGCGAAGGGCGCGGTGGGCGCCGCGCACGTGTCGTTGTTGGCCTCGGCGCCGGCCGACGAGGTCAGCGTAAATGCGCCGCGATTCGACGTCGAAAAGCCGTCCGCCACCAAGAAGTACGTCCCCTGCGGCAGCGTCGCGACGCTGATCGTGCTCACGTTGGTCGACCCCGAGTCGTCCGTGCACACCAGCTCGTCGCCCACCGCGCACGCGTTGGCCGAGTGCATGTGCAGCACCGTGTCGAAGCCCGCCGCGCCGGTCATCGTAAACGAGTACGTGCGCAGCGTCCCGTCGATCGCCACTGAGTACGCAGCGTCTCCGCTGGCCGCGCCAGCGCCGCACGTCGCAGGGTGATCGTCGATCGCGCACGTGGTGTTTCCGCTGAGCATCGAGCCGAGCGTGTAGCTCGTCGCCGTCGTACAGCGCTCGTTGGTCACCGCGGGCATGCACGCGCAGCCCTCGTCGACCATCCCGTTGCAGTTGTCGTCCATCATGTTGCCGCACGATTCAGCGGCAGGGACCACTTGTCCTGCGCACACGCCGCTCCAGTTGCGCGTCGCGTCGCACGTCTCGGTGCCCGAGCGGCAGAGGCCCACGCCCGCGGTGCCCGCGGCGCCCGTGTAGCAAGCGCGCGTCGCGCCCGGCGCGCACACGCCACAACCGTCGTCGACGATCCCGTTGCAGTTCTCGTCCACGCCGTTGCCGCAGATCTCCGGCGACGGAACGATCTCGCCCGTGCACGAGGTCATCGACCCCATCGAACACACGCGGTTGCCTCCGCGGCAGCGCCCGACGCCCTGCGTCCCCGCGGGGCCCGTATAACAAGCGATCGGCGCGATCCCGTCGTCCACCACGCCGTTGCAGTCATCGTCGGCGCTGTTGCAGCTCTCTGCGCCAGGGACGACCTCGCCCATGCAGCCGGTCATCATGCCCGCCGAGCACGTGCGCATGCCCGCCTGGCAGCGGCCGATGCCCTGCGTCCCCGCGGGTCCCGAGTAGCACACGCTCGAGAGCCCTTCGTCTTGCATCCCGTCGCAGTCGTCGTCGGCGCCGTTGCACGTCTCGACGCCCGGGAGCACTTCGCCCATGCACGCGCCGACCATTCCTCCGGGGCAGCCTTGCGAACCTTGCCTGCAAATTCCCACGCCTTGCGTGCCCGCAGGGCCCGTGTAGCAGCCGATCGCGCCGACGCCGTTGTCGATGTTGCCGTCGCAGTCGTCGTCCATCCCGTTGCACGTCTCGGCCATGGGCGCGCCGGGCTCGCAGCGCTGCGGTCGGCCCATCGCGCAGTTGTCGACCGTGCGCTGGCAGCGGCCCATCCCGCAGGTAGACTGCCCGAGCATCTCGTCGACCATCGTGTCGCAGTCGTTGTCGACGCCGTCGCAGAGCTCTGTCGCGCCGCCGTTGACTGCTGGGTTCATGTCGTTGCAGTCCGGTCCGCGACAGCCTGCGCCCACGCCGTAGCCGTCCATGTCGTTGTCGACGCACGAGGGCGTCGCGTCGGGCATGGAGACAACGTCGGGCTGCGAGGCCACGTCGGGCGCGACCCCCGTGTCGACGCTGACGCCGCTGTCGACGCGCACGCCCGTGTCCGTCACGGCGTCCGCGCGCACGTCCGCTCGCGCGTCGACGCGACCGCTGTCGGGGGCGTCACCCATCGCGCACGCCGAGAGCGCAGCGGTAGCCAAGACCATCGAAGACGTAAGAAAGTGCCGCATGGTCGATGATTTCTCCTCTGCGGTGATTGTCGCAGAGAAGGGGGCGGACTTCACGATTTCCTAGAATTTTGCCTGATCAGTGTGCGCCGTGCTCTCACCATGGGCGTGCGCCCGTACCACGACCTGCTGCGACTGATCCTCACCCAGGGAAAGCCCCGCTCGGACCGCACCGGAACGGGCACGCTCGGGGTCTTCGGCCACCAGATGCGCTTCGCGCTCGACGAGGGCTTTCCCTTGGTGACGACGAAGAAAGTGCACCTGAAGTCCATCGTTCACGAACTGCTCTGGTTCGTGCGGGGCGAGACGCACGTGGCCTCGCTGCAGGCGGCGGGCGTGAGCATCTGGGACGAGTGGGCCACGGCCGAGCAGTGCGCGCGCTTCGGCCGCGAGCCAGGCGACCTCGGCCCGGTCTACGGGCACCAGTGGCGCAACTTCGGAGCGACGCGCGACAGCGACGGGACGTACCGACGCGACGGCGTCGACCAGCTCTCGAATTTGATCACCAATATTCGAAATCGCCCTGATTCACGGCGGCTCATCGTCTCTGGATGGAACCCGCTCGAAGCCGAGCAAGTGGCCCTCCCCCCGTGCCACACGCTCTTTCAATTCTACGTCCAAGACGGCGCCCTCTCGTGCCAGCTCTACCAGCGCAGCGGCGATGTCTTCTTGGGCGTCCCCTTCAACATCGCGAGCTACGCGCTGCTCACGCTCATGGTGGCGCAGGTGTGCGACCTCGCGCCCGGTGAGTTCATCCACACGCTCGGCGACGCGCATCTGTACAGCAATCACATCGAGCAAGCGAAATTGCAGCTCGAACGCGAACCTCGCCCCCTCCCGCGCATGCGCATCGACCCGTCCGTGAAGGACCTCTTCGCCTTTCGCTACGAGCACTTCACGCTCGAAGGCTACGACCCGCACCCCGCGATCAAAGCGCCGGTGGCCGTATGAGCGACGCCCTCGTCCTCGTCGCCGCGATCGCGCGCAACAACGTCATCGGCAAGGACAACGCCCTTCCGTGGCGCATCCCCGGCGAGCTCAAGCACTTTCGCGCGGTCACCGTCGGGCACGCCGTGATCATGGGACGAAAGACCTTCGAGTCGATCGCGAAGCCCCTCGCGGACCGGCGCAACATCGTGGTCACCCGCGACCCCGATCGATCCATCGAGGGCTGCGAGGTGGCGCCCTCGCTCGCCGCGGCGATCGCCCTCGCGCGGCAGACCGACGACGCTCCGCGGGTCATCGGCGGCGCGCAGCTCTACGCAGAGGCCCTTCCGCTCGCGACCGAAATGATCCTCACCGAGATCGACCGAGAGTACCCAGGGGACGCGTTCTTCCCTGCGTTCGACCGGGCGGAGTTCGTCGAAGAGCAGCGAGCCGCTCATACCGAGCCCGGCGTGAGCTTCGTGTGGTACCGCCGCCGCGCTTGAGCACAACGCCGTCTGAGCGCGAGCATCGGAGTGAAGGCCATGACCCCACGCTCGGTAGAAGTGTTCTTCGACGGCGAGTGCCCGTTGTGTGTGCGCGAAATCAACATGCTGCGACGGCTCGACCGCAAGCAGCGCATTCAGTTTACGGACATCACTGAGCAGAGCTTCGACCCGAGCGCGCTCGGGATGACCTACGCGGCCATGATGGAGCGCATCCGCGGACGGCTCGCGGACGGCACCATGATCGAGGGCGTCGAGGTGTTTCGCCGCTTGTACGCCGCGGTGGGCTTCGGCCCCATCGTCGCGATCACGCGCCTGTGGGGCGTCTCGCACGCGCTCGACCTCGCCTACGAGCTGTTCGCCAAGAACCGCCTCAAGCTCACGGGCCGCTGCGTCAAAGACGCCGACGGAACGTGCGCCATCCCCTCGCGCGCCTGACGCGCACAACCGCGAGGGATACACTCGCGGTTCTCATGCGCCGCGCCGCCCTCGCTCTCTGCACCGCGCTCGTGTCTGCGTGCGCTCCGATGGTGGACGAGCCCGACGCGACGCCCGAAGACGCTTCATCGAGCGTCGATGCGCTTCGCAGCGAGACGTCCATCGTCGAGGCGTCCGTGGATGCTTCGCGCGCGACTGAAGCGGGTCTCGATGCGGCTCCGGATGCAGGTCCCGATGCGAGTCCCGACGCGATGCCCGACGCTGCGCCCGACGCGCCTGCGGCTGCGACGGGGCCGACGCGCTACCCGACGGATCGCACGCAGTCGCCCATCACCGAGAGCGTTCAGCGTTCGATGCGCGCGATCGTGGCGAGGGCGGCGACGCGGGATGACGTGTTCGCGAAGGTCGGCGATTCGCAGACCGTGTACGAGTCGGGCTTCATGGTGTGCTTCGCGGGATCGAGCGTCGACCTCGCGGGGCGCACCGAGCTCATGCCAACGATCGCGCACTTTCGCGCGGGGCGCATCGCGGGGGTGACCCCATACGAACGACGGTCGCTCGCCGCGGTCACGGGATGGAGCTCGGGGGCGCCCATCGCGGGCGCTCCGTCGCCGCTCGATCAAGAGCTCGCCGCGGCGGACCCGCGCTTCACGTTGGTCATGTACGGGTCCAACGACTCGCAGGTGCGCAACCTGCCGACGTACGGAGAAAACCTCTGGGAGATCGCTGCTCGCGCGATCGCGCGCGGGTCGATCCCGATCGTCACCAGCGCGCCGCCGCGCGGGGACAGCGCGGTCGCGGACCAATGGATTCCCTGGTACGCGCACGTCGCGCGGGCGGTGGCGCAGGCCGAGCAGGTCCCGTTCATCGACATGGAGCGCGAGTGGCGAACGATGCCCAACTTCGGCCTCACCACCGCGGACAACCTGCACTTGAACCGCTCGTCCCGCGGGGCCTGCTCGTTTGCGACGGCGGACCTCGTGTACGGGCAGAACCGCCGCAATTTGCGGACGATTCAGGGGATCGACCGCGCGCGCTCGGCCCTCTCTGCGGGCGCCGCTGCACCCGACGCAGACAGCCCGCGCGCGATGGGAGCGGGCACCGTCGCGAGCCCGATCGAGATCGACGCGCTGCCCTTCGCGCACCGGGGAGACACCGCGCGAGCGGGCGGCGCGAGCGGCTTCGATCGCTACAGCTGCTCGAGCGCCAACGAGGGCGGACGCGAGACGATCTACCGACTGGTGCTCGCCGCCCCGGCACGCATCCACGCGCTCGTGCTCGACCGCGGGACCGTCGACGTCGACCTTCACCGGCTCACAGCGCCCAACGCCGCAAACTGCGCGGCCCGCGACGACCGTCAGCTCGTCGCCGACCTCCCCGCCGGAACGCACTACTTCTCCGTCGACTCCTACGTCCCCGCCGACGGCCGCCCGCGCGAGGGCGACTACATCTTCGTCGCGTTTCGAGCGCAGTAGAGCCCCCCGCGCGAGTTGCACTTGCGACTCATTTGCAATTCAGACCGCCCTGCCCTATGTAGAAACCATGGCGCGCGCGGGCAAACCCTCCCTCGACGACCTCAAGACTCGCTTGCGTGACGCGGACCTGCGCGCCACGGCGCCGAGGCTCGCGGTCCTGCGCTTTCTCTACGAAGCGCCCACCCCTGTCTCTCACGCCGAGCTCGCGGACAAGCTCGCCCCCGAAGGCTGGGACCGAGCCACGGTCTACCGCAACCTCAACGACCTGACCGACGCCGGGATCGCTCGCAAGACCGACCTCGGCGACCACGTCTGGCGCTTCGAGCTGCTCAAGGACACCGACGGCAGCCACACCGACGCCCACCCCCACTTCGTCTGCGACGAGTGCGGCGAGGTCTCGTGCCTCCCCGAGGGCACCGTCGAGATCAAGAGCACCCGCAACGGCCCGCTGCGACTCAAAGAGCGCGTCAGCGAGATCCAGCTCAAGGGCCGCTGCGAGCGCTGCAACTGAGAGATTTCCACCTGCACTAGAGCGGTAGACGCGAAGCGCACTCACTTGCAACTCTGTTGCAAGAGTGATAGCTCCCCCACCGTGCAATCGTCGCTCGTCAGCTCTGGCGCCCTCGGGCGCGCGCTCCCCGTCGCCCTCGCGACGGTCGGCGCGCTCGCTGGCGACGCGCAGGCGCAGACGCGAGCACCGAGCACCACGCCCCCGGCCAACAGCGACGAAGCCGCCGCGCCCCGCGCCGACGCGCGCCCGGACGGAGCGAGCGTCCGCGGCCGAGC
>JAAFIF010000138.1 GCA_013298625.1 Myxococcales bacterium | reverse complement strand
GGGTAGGGGCCGTGCTGCGTGGCGTTGGTGAACTGTCCGGGGCCCTGCTGGAGGATCTCGCGGATGTCGATCGTGAGGTTGGTGCGGAGGATCGAGCGCGGCCCGGTCATGGCGAAGACCTTGAAGGTCCCGCCCGCGGCGGTGCGGCGCGCGTTGTCGATGCGGATCTCGCTCGGGTACGTGGCGATGAAGCCCGGCAAGCGGAACGTCGCGGGGAAGCTCGGGTCGACGCCGCCCTGCTCGCGGAGCATCTCGGGCGTGGGCGTCCCGCCGGTGAACGAGGCGATTTCGGGCCACGTCACGAGGCGCACGCGGCCGCGGTAGCGACCGAACTGAACGACGGCGTCCGTGGCGCGGAGGTCCAGGATGACGTTGTTCTGCAGGTGGATTCCGTAGCCGTCGAGCCAGTCGTTGAGGTGGTGGTCCGCCTCGGTGCCCGTGGCGTTGGCCGGCTCGGTGGCGGGGAAGTTCACTCCGCCAGCGAAGATCGCGACGGCGCCGCCGCGCATCAGGTAGGCGTCGAGCTTGCGCAGCTCGCGCTCGGAGATGCGCTGGTTGGGGTTCATGATGATGAGGCCCTTGATGTCGCTGGGGACATCGCTCTCACCACTATTCAAGTTGACCGTGCGCGTGCGGTACGAGAGCCGCGACTGCTCGAGCAGCTGCGGGAGGTACTGCAGCCCTTCGTCCGGCGTGAGCTCACCGTGGCCGCCGAGGAAGCCGATGGTGCGCTCGCGCTCGGACTGCGGCATCGAGAGGTTCTTGATGATCGAGCTGAGCTCGTACTCGAGGCCCTGCACGCCGGGCGGCAAGAAGGCGATCTTCTCGCGCGCTCCGCGGTACTCGAAGGCCACGCAGCGGTAGACCTCTTGGATCGTCGCCTGCTCTTGGCGCTGATCGACGGTCTGCAAGGGCGCCTTCTCGCAGCCAGCGCCGTCGGCGGCGCGGCGACGCTCGTCGTTGTCGGGAGCGACGTAGACGATCTTGATGCGGCCGCGCGAGATCGAGCGGTACTCATCCAGCTGATCGCGCAGCGTGCGCTCGTCGTCGTTGGCGGGCGGGGGCTGGTTGGGCGTGAAGTACACCGTGATCGTGAGCTGGTCTTGCAGCGCGTTGACGATGCGCTTGGTCCCGTCGCTCAGCGTGAAGAGCTGGCGCTTGGTGAGGTCGATCCGGCCGAACACCTTCACAGAGAGGAGGTTCAGCAGGACGAGGGACGCGATGATGATGCCGGCGAACGCGGCGGACTCGGAGCGAGCTCGAACTTTGCGTTCCATGGTTCAGCTCCAACGGCGGGAGTTGAGCGAGCGCGTGGCGACGACGAGGCCCGCCGCGATCACGCTGCCGAAGTAGACGATGTTGCGCGAGTCGATGAGGCCGCGCGCGATGGACTTGAAGTGAAAGTCCGTGCAGAAGTACTCGAAGGTCGACGCGATCCCCTGGGGGAGGAAGATCAGCGTCTTGTCCACGAAGTACAGGACGTACGAGATGATCACCGTGACGATGAAGGACGTCAGCTGGTCCTTCACGTACGAGCTCGCCACCATGCCGATGGCAATGTACGCGCCGCCGCCGAGCAGGATGCCGATGTAGCCGCCGATGATCGGGCCCGAGTCGAGGTCGCCCATGCGGGACATCGCGATCGGGTACGAGACCGTGGCGAGGAGCGTGACGAGCAGCACGCCCATCGAGCCGATGAACTTGCCGACGACGACGTCGCTGTCGCGCACGGGCAAGGTGATCAGCAGCTCGATCGTGCCGCGCTGGTTCTCTTCGCTGAACGAGCGCATCGAGAGCGCCGCGCACAGCAGGGGCAGCAGCGCGCTCATCGACGTGAAGAGCGGCTGCAGCGTGGCGCGGCGAAGCACCAGCGTGCCGAACAAGAAGAAGAAGAGGAGGCCCACGAAGAGCGTGAACATCGTCACGACGATGTAGCCCATGGGTCCGTTGAAATACGCGCGGAACTCCCGCGCGGCGATCGTCAGCGTGTTCGAGAGCGGCGTGCCGATGCCGCCCTTGAGCGCTTTGGACGAGCCGCCCTTTGCCTGCTCAGCCATGACAGCCACTCACTCCTTGTCCTCTGCGTCGTCGTCTTCGTCCTCGTCCTTGGACGCAGGCTTCGACTTCGACTCGTTCTTCTTCATTCCCGCGGCGGCGATGCGATCGCCCGCCTTGGCGTCACCGACGGTGAGCTCGCGGAAGACCTCTTCGAGCTGCACGACGTCCTTGCGGAGCTCGAGCAGCGTCCATCCCTTGGAGACCGCGAGCGCGAACAGCTCGCGGCGGATGTCCTTGTCGCTCGAGCCGAGCGCCTGCACGCCCACGGTGCCCGACTCGGTGTTGATCGAGCTGACGTCGAGCTTCGAGTCGATGCCGCGCGCCGCTTCGATGACGTCCGATGCTGCGACGGTGCCAGAGCCCTTGGCGGGCTTGGCGTCGATCTCGATCACGTAGCGGGCTTTTCCGCTGCGGTTGGCGAGGTCCGACGGCGCTCCGTCAGCGGCGAGCTTGCCCTTCGACACGATGAGCACGCGCGGGCAGGACGCTTCGACCTCGGCGAGGTTGTGCGTCGAGAGCATCACCGTGCGGTCCTTGCCGATCGCGCGGATGTACTCGATGAACTCGGCCTTCTCGATGGGGTCGAGGTCGCTCGTCGGCTCGTCGAGGATCAAGATGGGCGGGTCGTGCAGCAGCGCTTGCGCGAGGCCCACGCGCTGCTGGTAGCCCTTGGAGAGCTCGCCGATCGAGTCCTTCAAGAGCGCGTCGCCGAGGCCGCAGATCTCGATCACCTTCTTGATCCGAGCGCGGTGCTCGGTCGTCGGGATCGCGCGGAGCTTCGCGACGAACTGCAGGTACTCGATCACGCCCATCTCTTGGTAGAGCGGGGCGCGCTGCGGCAGGTAGCCGACCACGCTGCGGGCGGCCAGCGGGTTCTCGAAGACGTCGTTGCCTCCCACCTTCGCCGTGCCCGACGAGGGTGCGATGAAGCAGGTGAGGACGCGCATCGTCGTGGATTTTCCCGCGCCGTTGGGCCCGAGAAAGCCGACGACTTCGCCGCGTCGGATGCTGAAGTTGAGTCTGTCGATCGCTGAATAGGTCCCGTATCGCTTGCTGAGATCACGGGCCTCGATCATCACGTCGGTGGCCATCAGTTGCCTTCCGTATGGTGAAAATGGCGGCGGATAGTACCCGTCGCGCTTGGGCCGTCAACGCCGCGTTCTGTCGCTTCCCAGATCGGGCAGAACACGACGATGCGCGCGGACCAACCGCGCGGGTGGCGGCGGTATTCCCGACGAAACTCGCGTTGCCCATCGGCTGCGGTCGAATACAGTTCGGCTCAACCCCTGAGGCGCCCATCGACCCCGTGATGCAGATTTTCGCCCGCCGCGCGGCGGTGTTTTGTCTCCCGCTCGCCCTCGGCGCGTGCGGTGGGATCAGCGTATTCTCGTCGCCAGAGGGCAACGTCGCCTTCGGCCCCGCCCGCGCAAACGCCGGTGGAACCGGCCCCGGCGGCGCCCTCCGCGACCGCGGCGAGCCCCCTCCCCCGGCGCACGTCGCGCGCTCGGCCTTCGACCGCTGGCGGCCCGCCGAGCTGGGCATCCTGCCGCCGACGTCGCTGCGCGAGCGCCCCGCGGTGCCCGTCCGCGTGAGCGCGGGGCCGCTCGAGTTCTCGCTGCGCTTCTCCGACGCGCGCGCGCCATCGTGGGGCGGAGACACGTACATCCGCGTGGATCTCCGCGCGGACGGCAGCGACCAGCGGCCGAGGCGCGACCTCGCGGTGCTCATCGACACGCGCGACGAGAACTCCCTGCGGCGCTCGAAGCACATCGCCGCCGAGCTCTTCGAGACCCTGCGCGAAGGCGACCACGGCGCGTTGATCACCTCGGACGAAGGCGGGCGCGTGCGGGTCGGTCTGCTCTCGTACGGCGCGGCCCCGTTGCTGATCGAGCGCGCACGCTCGCTGCAAGCGCGAGGCGGCGATGACCTCACCGTGGCGATCGAGCGCGCCGTCGCGATGCTCGCCAACCGAGGCGACCGCATCGTGAAGCTCGCGGTGCTCTCGGGGCACGGCGGGCTCATCGCAGGAGAGACCATCGCCGCCATCGCGCGCGCGCAACAGATGAACGTCGAGGTCGTGCTCGTGCCGTTGACCGAGCCGGCGGCGCATCGGTTCGAAGCCGCGGCGCTTCGAAGCGGAGCGCTCACGATGGAGAGGGTTCCTGCGAACGAGCAGTCCGAGCGCGCGTTGGTCGACGAGCTCGCGACGCTGCCGCCCGCCGAGCCCGTCGCGAGGGAGGTCTCGCTCGTGTACGAAGCGATCCCCGCGCCGTCGCACTTGATCGACGTGTTTGGCGGAGCCTCGGCGTGGACGCCGTCGGGCGGAGAGATTCCGCTCGGCGCTGTGCGGCCGGGCGACACACGCACGCTGGTGCTGCGCGTTGGGATCGCCGCGCATCCGACAGAGGGAGCGTTCGAGCCGACGGTGCGAGTGCGATGGCGCGACGCGCTCGGGCCGCACGAGGTCCGCGCGTCGACGATGCTGCCGTACGCGCCCACGCCGAGCGAGCGCGACGGAGCGCGAGCCGGCGACGTGTTGCACTACGTCTCGATGTTGGGGACGATCACGGCGTTGCACCGCGCGATCGACAGCCGAGACAGCGCGGGGCTCGACGCGATGGCGCCAGCCGCGAGCGAGCAAGCGAGGGCGATGCTCGAGTTCAGCGAGCAGCGTCAGGATCGCGTGATGGGCGCGCAGGCGCGGCTGCTGCGAGAGCTGCTCGCGACCGCGCAGATGCGCTGAGCGCTCACCAGATCAAGCGCGAGGCGCAGTCGGGGTGCCCGTCGCTCACGCAGCGAAGCCGCTCGAGGCGCACGGGGCGGTCGAGCATGCGCGAGAAGATCGCGCGCGTCGTGGAGTGCACCATTGTGCACAGCACGGCGTGGTGGCCGGGCCAATCGCGGACGGTGGACATCGCGTGGTCGCCGGCGACGACGACCTCGCGCGCGCCGGTGTCGTGCAGCTGGTTCCACGCGCGCTGGATGTGCCGCGAGTAGCGGTCCGGCGTGGCGACGAGCGCGAAGAGAACGGCGTACAGGCCGCGGATGAGCTGCGCGGAGACGGCGTCGGTCGAGCGGTCGATGCACTGCGCGCGCTCGGCGTCGGACATGCGCTCGAACGCGACGTCGAGCAATCGATGAAACACCGCGGTCGAGTACCACTCGCTCGGAACGATTCCGAACGCCGGCCGGTCCGCGTCGAGTCCCGCAGCGATGCACAGCCCGTCGGAGCGGACAAACCGACGCACGTGCTCGCTGTCGTAGTTGCTGGCGAACCAGCGGATGTACTCCGCGAGCATCGCTCCTTTCATGCGTGGGTTGGTCTCGGACATTCGGACGAATAGCGAACACGCTACCGCGGCTCGCAGCGGCGGCGGATATTCATCGCGAATTCGCATGTAGATTTGAATCAACGCGCGGAGGCCACGCGCCAATTTCGGCGACGCGCGCGACGGCTCCGGCGTCAACGCCGTCGCGTGCGCGCGGGCCAATCGCTCACTGCGCTGCGTGCGCGCAGCGGCACTCGACGCTCGATCGCTCGCAGCCTCACGAGCGATCGAGCCCACGAATTCTGCGCTCGAATCGAATGCCCCGGCGCGGACCTCTCGTCGGTCTGCGCGACGTGGGCGGACAGAACTGAGCGGTCATCCAACAGGTCTGAGCGGATCGCGCGGAGTACGAATCGAACCGGTCGGCGACCCATTGAAGCCAACCGCTCGGCGCGATCGTCACCCGTACCGCGACGGGGTTCGTCGTCTTCACAGCGCGCGGCAGTGGTTCGACTCGAGTTCCACCGCGCTGATCCGCTCGGGTCACCTGCGATGGCCGTCGCGGGCGCGGCGTCGATCGCCGTATCCTCAGAGCCTGCGATCGTGATGCCCACCGTGCGACTCGGGATCGACCTCGGCGAGCTCGACGACGAGCCCGAGGCCCTCTATGCGTACGCGCACTTCGCCTACGTCGCCGCCGGCGCGCACGCAGGAGACGAGCGCACCATCGCGCGCGCCATCGACCGCGCGACGCGCAGCCGCTGCGTCATCGGCGCGCACCCCGGCTTCGAGGACCGCGCGCGCTTCGGCAGGGTCGAGCTCGACCTCGCGTCGGAGGTCCTCGCGAAGAGCGTGCGTAAACAGTGCGTCACCGTGCGCGAGGCCGCCGCGCTGGCGGGTCGCGAGGTGCGCGTGATGAAGCTGCACGGCGCCCTCTATCACCGCGCGGACCGCGACGCGGCCACGGCCGAATCAGCGCTGCGCGGGGCGATCGACGCGCTCGGTGAGGGGCTGACCGTCGTGGCCTGGCCGGGGCGCGAGACCGCGAGAGCGGCCGCCCGGCTCGGGTGCGCGGTGCTGCGCGAGGCGTTCGCCGACCGGGGGGCGCGAGCGGACGGAACGCTGCTCGCGCGCCACGAGCCCGGCGCCCTGTTGACCGAGCGAGACGCCGCCGTCGCACGCGCACACGAAATCATCGTCGCCGCCCGCGCCGACGTGCTGTGCGTGCACGGGGACAACCCGTCGGCGGTGGCGATCGCGCGAGCGGTGCGAGCCATGCTCGACGAGGCGTCGACGTGAGCGCGTGGGCGATGGGCGATCGCGCGTGGGTGATCACCAGCGCGCGCAGCGCGACGCGGGCGACGCTCGACGCGCTCTCGGCGATGGCAGAGATCGACGAGGTGAGCGCGTCCGAGCGCGAGGTGCTGTGCGTGCTTCGCGACGGGCGCGCAAGCGACGCGGTGATCGCGCGGATCGAGGCGATTGTCTCCAGTGATTTTGCAGAGGAATCGTCGACAGCTCACCGGCTCTCGGTCGTGTACGACGGCGAGGATCTCGGCGCTGTGGCGCGCGCGGTCGGCGCGACCGACGCGCAAGTGGTGCGCTGGCACAGCGAGCGCGAGTACCTCGTGAGCGCGACGGGGTTCGCGCCGGGGTGGGCGTACCTCGCCGAGCTCGACGAGCGGCTGAGGGTCGCGCGACGACCGTCGCCGCGAGCGCGAGTGGCGGCCGGAAGCGTCGCGATCGCCGACGCCCGCACGGGGGTCTATCCGTTCGACGGCCCTGGGGGATGGAGCATCCTCGGGTCGATCGCCGACGAGTGGCGCGCGTTCGACAGCGAGCGCGGCGCGGCGCTGGCGTTGGGCGATCGAGTGCGCTTCGAGCCCACGGACGCGAAGGCCCTCAGCGCCGCTCGATCGCTGCCGGACGCGGCGGTCGCGGAGCCGAAAGCGGGTCTTCGGATCGAGTGGAGTGAGGCGCCCGCGCTCGTGCAAGACGGCGGTCGTCGCGGCGCGCTGCGCATGGGCATCGCCCGCGGCGGCGCGCTGTGGAAGGGCAGGCTCGCCCTCGCCAACGCGGCGCTCTCGCAGCGCTGGGACGCAGCGGCGATCGAGCTGTACGGCGCCGCGCGGGTGCGTGCCGAGGGCCGCGCGATTCGTCTGTCGATCGACGGTGAAGTGCACACACTGCGCGACGGAGAAGCGCTCTCGATCGCGCGCAGCGAGCGGGCGCGGGTGCGCTACCTCGCCCTCGAAGGAGGAGTCGCGTGCGCGCCTCAGCTCGGCGGACGGGGGCAGCTCGTTCGCGCGGGGCTCGGAGGCATCGACCACGCTCGCGACCGCCCGCTGCGGCGAGGCGACTTGATTTCATGTGCGGACATTGCGTCGCTGGGCTCTGCCGACGAGCGCTGCGACGAGCGGGGAGACCTCGGCGCGCTCGACGAGTCGCACGAGCTCGCGCTGTGGCCGGGGCGCGCGATGGACCGCTTCGCGCCCGACGCGTTCGAGCGGTTCGTCAGCGGGACCAGCGTGCTGTCCGCGCAGAGCGACCGCACAGGAGCGAGGCTGCGCGAGACGGTCTCGCGACGAGACACCGACGCGGGGCTCTCGTCGGTGATGTTCGCGGGCGCGATCCAAGTGAGCGCCGATGGGACGCCGATCGTCCTCGGCGTGGACCATCCGACGGTGGGCGGCTATCCGGTGCTCGCCGTGCTCTCGTACTCGCAGCTCGGGCCGCTGCTGGCGCGCAGGCCCGGCGCGCGCGTGCGCTATCGCTTGCCCTTGTAGCCCATCATCCCGCGGATGACCTCTTCGGAGGCCTCGGCGACCTCGGCGGTCTCGCGCGCTCGGTCCGCGCAGTCTGTGCACATTTTACGGGCTTTTCCCGAGACTTTCACAGAGACGAGTCGATCGACTTCGCTGTCGCACTCTTTGCACTGCGGCATAGAACACCTCCGACGTAGCGCTGCTGGGGCAGAGCGGTGGTCGAAGAGTATACGCTCAACCGCGAGAGAGCTGGTTGATCGCCCAGGTCTCGCGCGCGCGCAGCGAGTGAAACTGCACGCCCATCCCGTCACCGCTCGACCAACGCACGGTCCCTTCGATCTTCGCGGGCTGCGGCAACGCGGGCAAGCTCAGCTCAAAGGTGGCCACCGTGCCATACGGCAGCGCGCGGTTGGTGTTGATGAACACCCCGCCCAGAGACACGTCGCGCGTGAGCGCCTCGACCATCTCGTCCCCGACAGCGAAGCGAATGACGAGCTGCACCGTCACGCGTTCGAACTGACGCTTGTTCGAAGTCACGGTACGATTCACACAACAAGTGTCCGCTGAGCGCAAGCACCAAACCGCTGGGGACGTTCCGCTGCCGATCGTGATGGGCGTGGTGGTGGTGATGGTGGCGGGGTTCGTTCCGCACATTGTCGCGGGCCCGACGTTGCCCGAGCGGCTGCAGACGGTCTCGCTCGACCCGATCGCCAACAGCGCCGCGCACCGCGCCGCGCGCAGACGCGCGCCGCCTGCCTTCGTCGAGCAAGCGTTCGATCGGCTCGGCCAGGCCAGCGCGCGCCGCGATTCTGCTGCCACCGCCGTCGCAGCGCGCGACTTCGCAGAGGCCCTCGTCGAAGGCGCGGGCGACGACGACAGCGCGCGCGCTGCGATGCGCGAGAGCATGACCGATCGGTTCATCACGAACCTCCTCAGCGTCGCGTCGCAGCGCGGGCCGTCTCCGTGCGCGGCGCCGACGAGCCAGCAGCGCGAAGGGCGCCAGGGCTTCGCGTGCGTCGCGCTTCGACACAGGATCGTCCCTGCCGGCCGCGCTCCCAGCGAGCGCGAGCTGTCCATCGCCCGCGCGTGGTTCGGCTTTCGATGGGAGGCGCTCGGCGCGCGCGCGTCGCTGCGCGGCGAGCACGTCGCGCTCGACACGATCTTGCAGAAGCTCTTGCCCGAAGACCGACGAGCGCTCGTCGCGTGGGTGCTCGACGCCGACTGCACCGCGCTGCTCGGCGCCGAGCCGTACGCGCAGCTCAGCCGCGCGCAGCTTCAGCGCTGCTCGTCGGCGCGGGTCGAGTTCGCCTCCGTCGCGCCAGCGATCGAACGCGGATTCGACCGGGCCGAAGCGCTGGCGACGATCGACGCGCTCGAGGGACGCGCCCTGCTCGCGCTCTCTCGAACCGTGGGCGACCCCGCCGCCAGCGCCGCGCTCACGACCGCCGCGCGGGACGCGCTCGCGAGAGCGCACGGACGGTACCTCGCGCTCGCTGCGCGCGGGGCTGACCGCACGATCCAGCGCTATCTGCTCGCGACCGACCAGGCCGCGCAGCCGCGCTGAACACCGAAGGACTCACCGATGCAACACGTCGCAGGGCTCGTCTCGACGCTGAGACAAATCGGAGCCGAGATCGACCGTGATCTGGCCTCCGCAAACGTCGCCCGCGCAAGAGAGCTCGCGCACCTCGCGGCCACGATCATGACCACGCAGGGGCAGCAAGGGAGCGCCGAGCAGGTCAACGAGCTGATGACGTTCGGTGAGCAATTTTACCGATGGAAGTGCTTCGTCGAAGGGACGCACTACTGGAAGGGGCTGTTTCAGCTGATCCGACGGTTCGTCGCGCAAGACCACGACTACGCGACGCGCGCCCTCTGCATCGCCGCTGCCTTCTCTCTGCTCGGCGGAACGATGGAGCTCGACAAGCCCGTCGCTCAGTCCACGCTGACGATGCTCGACGCGACCTTCGGTCCAAATCATCCGCTCACGCAGGACTGCGTCGCCAAGGTTCGAGCCGCGCGCGGAGCGAGCGGGTGGTCCACGGCCGGCGCAAACGCAGGCCCGTTTGGCGGCGCGACGACCCAGAGCGCGCAGCCACAGCCGCACCCGATCGACATGACCCCGACCGCGCAGCGCAAAGAGACCGCGCTCGCGCTCAGCCCCAAAGAAGAGCTGTCGCTCTGGATCACGCTCGCGTTTCTCGACATCGCGATGGCCGACGGTCAGGTCTCGGACGCCGAGTACCTCGTGTGGAAGCGCACCCTCGCCGCCTTCGCGCTGCCCGACCTCTGGGATCGCTTCACCGCGAAGGGGCTCGAAGACATGCTCGCGCGAGGGACGCTCCAGGTGCTCTCGAGCAACTTCGCCGCGCTCGACCGGGCGACGAAGATCAAGCTCGGCACCGTGCTCAAGCAGATCGTCTTCGCCGACGGCAAAGCCGACTCGCGAGAGATCGACGCCGTACGGAAGATCTGCGGCTGGATCGGGCTCTCGATCACGGACATCCCGTAGCCTGTCGCGCTGCGTAGTCAGCTACGCACGAGGCGCGATCGATTGCGTGACGGTCCCGTGACGAAGCGCGGCGAAGGGAGGTAGCTTCGCTCTCAGTCTCCACTCAGAAGGTGCCGATGAACCTCCGACGCGCGCTGTTCGTCCTCCCGAACTTGTTTACGCTCTCGAGCATCTTCTGCGGCTTCGAGGCGATCCGCAGGCTCTCTGAAGCGGCGCTTCCCGCAGTGCAACCGCAGCCGTACTACGAGGCCGCGCTGCTGCTCGTGTTCGCGATGTTCTTCGACACGATCGACGGCCGCGTGGCGCGGCTCACGCGCACGCAGAGCGCCTTCGGCGTGCAGATCGACTCGCTCGCGGACGTCGTCTCGTTCGGCGTGGCGCCGTCGATCTTGCTGTACCGCTGGGCGCTCTCGGACCTCGGTCGGTGGGGCGCGTTCATCAGCTTCGTGTTTCTCGCGTGCGGCGCGATCCGCCTCGCGCGCTTCAACGTCCTGGCGACGAACCCGAAGGGCGCCCCCAGCAAGCCCGGCAAGTACATCGTCGGTTTGCCCATCCCCGGCGCGGCGGGCGTGATCCTCGCGCTCATCATCGCGAACCACTCGGTGCGCGGCCACCTGTTCGCCAACAAGGGGCTGATGGTGGCCGTCTCGCTCGGGCTCAGCGTGCTCATGGTGAGCACTGTGAAGTTTCGCTCGTTCAAGGACCTGCGCCTCAACGTGCGAACGGCGGTCTCGCTCTCGCTGGGCCTCGGCTCGACGGCGTTGATCGCGGCGAAGTATGGCCCAGCGTTCGCGCTGCCGTACGTGCTCGCGGTGTACATCGGGATCGCCGTGATCGAGAGCATCGTGACGTTTCCCAAGCGCCGCGCCGAGCGACGCGCAGAGCGGCTGCGACGCGAGCGCGAGGGCGACGCGTCCGAGCCCTCCAACGAGTAGCGCTGCCCCCGCCGCGGGCGCGTCGAGCGGCTACTTTCGCTTCTTCTTCTGCGATGCACTGCGGCCCTCGGGCCGATCGCTCGCAGACGCTTCGCTGGCGTCGACCGCACGAACCGGGGGAGCATCGTCGTTGTAGCTCTCGTCCGAGCGGCTGCGCGACGCCGCTGCGCGCAGGCGAAACGGCGATCCCGCGGGGGTCATCCTGCTCTGGCGGGTCTTCTCGCGAGCGAGCTCGAGAAAGCGCTGCTGCGAGCGCAAGACGGGCTCGCCCTCGGCCGGGACGCGACGCTCGTAGTGGCCGTCTGGGCGCATGAGCCGGCACTTCGCGGTGTCGGCGAGCATGGTCGCGAGGATCTCGTCGCGGATGATGTTGGCGAGCGCGCGGTCTTCGATGGGCCACATCACCTCGACGCGGCTCTGAAAATTGCGCGGCATCCAGTCGGCGCTCGCGAGGTACACCTCGGGCGCTCCGCCGTTTTCGAAGGTGGTGATCCGCGCGTGCTCGAGAAAGCGATCGACGATCGAGACGACGCGGATGCGGTCGCTGACGCCAGGGAGCCCGGCGCGCAAGCAGCAGATCCCGCGGATGACAAGGTCGACGGTGACGCCGGCCTGCGACGCGGCGTAGAGGGCGTCGATCACGTCGGGGTCGACCAGCGAGTTCATCTTGGCGACGATGCGCGCGGGGCGTCCTGCGCGTGCGTGCTCGGCCTCGCGGCGGATCAAGCCGAGGAGGCTCTCGTGCATGCCGAGCGGGGCGGCGATCAAGCGCTTCCATCGGGCGGGGGCGCTGTAGCCGGTGAGCAGGTTGAACAGCGCGTTGGCGTCTTCGCCGAACTCGGGGCGCGCGGTGAAGAACGAGACGTCTGTGTAGAGCCTCGCGGTGGACGGGTTGTAGTTGCCCGTCGAGAGGTGCACGTAGCGACGGAGGCCCGATGATTCGCGGCGCACGACGAGGCACACCTTCGCGTGGGTCTTGAGCCCGATGAGCCCGTACACCACGTGGACGCCGCTCTCTTCGAGGGTGCGCGCCCACTGGATGTTGTTCTCTTCGTCGAAGCGAGCCTTGAGCTCGACGAGGGCTGTGACCTGCTTTCCCATCTCTGCGGCGCGCGCGAGGGCGCGGACGAAGGGCGAGTTTTGCCCTGCGCGGTAGAGGGTCTGCTTGATGGCGAGCACCTTCGGGTCGTCTGCCGCACGCGAGACGAACTCGACCACGGAGTCGAAGCTGTCGTACGGGTGCTGCAGGATCACGTCGCGCTCGGCGATGACCGAGAAGAGGTCGTCGACGTCGCGAAACGGCGGCGCGACCTGCGGAATCGCTGGCGGATCACGCAGCTCGGCGGACGCGTCAGCGCCGGCCATCGCGAGCAGGTCGCCGAGGTGAATGGGCCCGTCGACCGCGTACACGTCGTCGCGATCGACACGCAGCTTCTCGCGCAAGACCGCGAGGAACCCCGGGTCCATCGAGAGAGACACCTCGACGCGGACGGCGTTGCCTCGGTCGCGGCGGCGCAGCTCTTGTTGGATGGCTTCGAGCAGGTCTTCTGCTTCTTCTTCGTCGAGCTCGAGGTCCCAGTTTCGAGTGACGCGAAAGGGCGAGACCGACGAGACGCGCAGGCCCGGAAACAGCTCGCTGACGTAGCGGGCGATCACGTCTTCGAGCAGGACGTACGAGCGGTGACTGCCCTGTCGTCGGACTTCGACGAGTCGTGGCGAGGTCGTGGGCACTTGCACGACGGCGTACGCGGGCGAGCCCGGGTCGTGCTGGCCCTCGCCGAAGGTGACGGCGAGGTAGAGCGACTTGTTCTTGATGCGGGGAAACGGGTGTCCTGGGTCGATCGCGAGCGGCGTGAGGACGGGGAAGACCTCGCGTTGAAAGTGCTCGCGCAGGGCGAGGTCTTCGTCGGCGCTCCAGGACTCTGGGGGCACGATGGTGAGGCCGGCGGCTTCGAGCTTGGGGCGGACCTGCTCGCGAAAGAGCAGGTACTGATCGGCGACCATCTGGTGCGATCGGTACGAGATGGCGGCGAGCTGCTCGACCACGGTGAGGCCGTCGGCGCCGGGCTCGTCGAGCTCACCGGCGATCTGCTGCTTCAGGCCCGCGACGCGGATCATGAAGAACTCGTCGAGGTTCGAGCTGACGATCGCGAGAAACTTCAGCCGTTCGAGCAGCGGAACGCTGTTATCCGCCGCCTCGTCGAGCACCCGCTGGTTGAACTCGAGCCACGAGAGCTCGCGGTTGATGAACAGCGGGTTGGGCGCGCTCGACGTGGTCGTGGGCGGCTCGGAGCTTCGGACAATGGACGGATAAGAGCTTCGATTCGAGGGAAGATCAGCGCCGTCTGTCATCGGCCCGAAGATATCACGGCCCGATCAGAGCTCACCGTCCAGCGTGTAACCGCGAAGCAACAGCCGAAACTCGTGGATCTCGTGGTCGATCACCACGGGCGAGAGCGACTCGATCATGCCGACGCCGGGCGCGTACCAGCTTCGCTCGATGAAATTCGCGCGGCCCGAGCGGACGACCTCGATGACGTTGGCGAACGTCCCCGCTGGGGTTTGCCTGCGCAAACCGACTTCGCGAATGGTGTACGTGTCGCCGTCGTTGCCCTCCCAGCTCGTTCCGCGGACGATGGGATCCGCGAGGATGGTCTCTGCGTTGCGAAGCACTCCCCCCTGCGCGTACGAGTAGATCGACGTTGTGCGGCCGCCCTGATTGACGACGAAGGTGTCGCCGTCCTGTCGCTCGACCCGCAGCGTGACCAGCGTCGTGACCCCTGCGCGGCTCTGGTCGCGCGCGTCGTAGCTCCACGCGGCGTTGGCGCGCAGCGGGAGGTAGTCCCGCGCCGTCTGCGGCCGCTGCGCCTCGCGGACGACCTGCGTGGTCGCGCACGCGGTGGAGAGCAGCCCAGCCAGAAGAACCAGAGACCAACGCTTCGCCGACACGAAGACAGAGTAGCCCGAAGATGCCGAAACGTTCACCTCGGGACGCACAGCCCCGAGCCGAGATCGCAGCGCCTCTCTGCGTTGCAGAAGAAGTCGTTCGCGCAGCCGCAGCGGCCGCTGCGCGCGTTGCACGAGCCCCACAGACCGCAGTCCGTCGCCGCCGTGCAGCGACACCCCGGCGCGTCACAGGTCGCGCTGTTCTCGCGGCAGTCCGCGAGCGTCGCGCAAGGCAGGCATTGCCCCGTCACCGGGTCGCAGCGATTGGCTCCGCACGTGCCGGCGTACGCGACGCACGTGGGAGTGCAGACCGCGAAGCCGTCTCGCTGCATCGTGCACGTGTAGCCGCTGCGACACGAGCCGATTTGCCCAGGCGTATCGCAGCGGACGAAGCACATTCCCTGCGCTTCGGGCGGTCGGGCGACGCGGGCGCTCGGCACGTCGACGCACGCTTCGGTGGACAGGCAATCGGACGGCGTGCGGCAGAAGTTCGTGCAGTGCCCGGTCGGCCAGCCTTGCACGCTGGTCAGGCACAGCGATGGCCCGAAGCTGGTCGACCCGCACTCGGCGCTCTCGGTGCACTCGGTTCCCGCGGGGGCGTTGGTCCTCGGGACACACGCGCTGTCGACGCACTGGGCGCCGCTCGGGCACATGTTGCTGCACGAGCCGCAAGAGGCGTTGTCCGTTCGCAGATCGACGCAGCGCTCGCCGCAGCGGCTTCGTCCCCCCATGCACGGCATCGGGTCCGCGTCGGGCATCGGCATCCGCCCGTCCTGCATTTGACCGTCGAGGTCCGCCCTGGCGTCGGCCCCGCCGTCCATCGTTGGTGTCGTCGCAGCGTCGCGCGCGTCGTAGCCGATGCGGCCACACGCAGTGAGCGACACGAGCGCGACGAGGCTGATCGAGCGGGCGTTCATCGGACCAGCCGCGAGCGTATCAGTGCCGGTGCCCGAGGTATTGCCATGCGAGCAAGAGGATGAGCAGCCCCGTCCCGGCGAAGACCATGAGGATCACGGGGTCGGGCTTGAGCCGCTCGAGCAGCGCGGTCGCGTCGTTGCGGACCGTCTCGTCTTCGCTCTTGGTGAGCTCGCGCGCGAGCTTCGCCGCTTCGACGTGATCACCCCGCTCGAGCGCCGCCCACGCGGGCGCGAGCGGGCCGACGGTGCGGGGATCGACCGCGGCGGGCTTCACGGTCTCGACGAGCGAATCCTCTGGTTTTTCTGCGGGATTCTCGCGGTCCTCAGGGGCGGATTGCTGCTCGTCGCTCACGGAGCGCACTGACCCGTCGACGCGGTGCAGGTCCAACCCGCGGGGCAGCCCTGGTTGTTCATGCAGCCGCACTGACCGGTCGCGACGATGCACTGACGGTTCGCGCCGCAGGTGGTCGTCGAGGCCGTGCAGCGGCAGCTTCCGCTGTTGCACGCGCCGCCGCCGTTGCACTCGGCCGAGGTCGTGCAGTTGAGGCAGAGCCCCGTTGCGGCCTGGCACTGGTTGGCGCCGCACGCGCCCGGATCCGCGTTGCAGGCAGGGTTGCACACGCCGCCTTCGGGCGCGGAGAGGCACACGTAACCAGGCCGGCACCCCGTCGTTTGCCCAGGCGTATTGCAGCCCGTGTAGCAAATCCCGATGTTGCGCGTCCCGCCCATGGTCATCACGGGCTCGATGAGCGCGCAGCGCCCGCCCGAGCCGCAGTCCGCGTCGCGCTCGCAGAGGTACTGGCAATAACCGCCGGGCCAGCCGCTGTTGGCGATGAGGCAGAGCCCGCGGCCGAGGGCGTTGGACCCGCAGTCCGCTTCGGTCGCGCAGGGCTGGCCGGTGCGACCCGTGACGCCCATCGACGACGAGCACGTCCCGCCCGTGCACGTCTGGCCCGCGGGGCAAGCGTTGTTGCAGCGACCGCAGTGGCTCGCGCTGCTCGCAGTGTCCACGCAGCTCGCGCCGCACATCACGCGAGGAGCCGCGCAGGCGCCGCCGCCGGTGCACGTGCCGTTGACGCACTCTTGACCGTTGCCGCAGGCGTTGTTGCAGCGACCGCAGTGCGTCAGGTTGACCTGGGTGTCGACGCAGTTGCTTCCGCAGCGGGTCTGGCCCGCGACCGAACAGCCCGCGACGCCGGTGTCCGCCGGAGGGTTCACCCCAGAGTCCGTGGGCGGACGGCCGGTGTCCACGGTTCCTCCGTCGCGACGAGCGATGGGCTCTTCCATCGCGCACGCGCCGAGCAACATCGTCGCGACCACTCCCGCCCAGCACTTCGACCAGCGAATCATTGCGTATTTACTCCTGCGAACCATCGCCAAGGAGACGGAACCTACCGGACCCGAGCGGCGCGTCAACTTCACGGGAGCGATGACCGCGAGGCGCGAGCACCGCACGCTACACGTCGGCGTCCATCGGCACAGGAGGACACCCATAGCGCACCATCACGGGCGCGACGTGCACCACGGGGATCGCAGGGCGACGCCGACGACGGGCGGCGGGTCGGTCGTCTTGCACATCGAGCGTGGTCGCGTCAGCAAGCGCGGGGCCCTGCGCATCGTCCGTCAGCGGCTCTGGACCAGCGTCGAGCGCGGGGTTCGCGACGTCGGCCTGCGCGTCGACGGCTGCGTCGCTGACCGTTGCAGCGGAG
>JAAFIF010000084.1 GCA_013298625.1 Myxococcales bacterium | reverse complement strand
TCGGACGGGCGTAGTGCACACCGAGTGCGCATCGGACCCCGTGAGGCGTCGTAATCACAGCACAATCCGGCGCGCTCCAGCGGTTTCGTAAACCGCAGGTCGTCGGTTCAAGCCCGATGGGTGGCTCAAATCGTGACCCAGATCCTGGGTCACAGCATCGGGGGATGCAGACGGTGAAGGGTCCGACAGCGCAAGCTTCGGGCCCGCCGCCGTTGTGCGCGCAGTGCGCCGCGCTTGCTCGTGCAAGTAGCCCGGCGCAAGGTGCGCGTATCGCTCGGTCACGGTGATGCTCGAGCGCCGCAGCATCTTCGCGACATCAGCGAGCGGCCACGGCGATCCCCACGTGCCCATCACCAGGTGCGACGCGCAGGTGTGACGAAGGTCGTGGAATCGCACCCGCCGAGTGATCCCGGCGAGCTCCTGTAGCCCCGGCTCGAGCACGCCCTTCTTGCGCTTGCGCGTGCACCATCCCGCGTCGTCGTTGGGCTGCCGTTGAAAGCCGCGCTTCGTGGGAAACACCAGGTCGTCGCCCTCGCGCTCCGTCAGCAACTCACGCGTTCGAACGAGGGCGATCCGCGCCGGCTCGAGCAGCGGCACCGTCTGCACCTTGCCGTTCTTCGGGGCGTTGCGATGAGACCGCCGCACGGTGATCTGCGGACGCTCGCCGTCGAGCTCGACGTCTGCCCATCGCAGCGCCCACAGCTCGCCCGCGCGAAGGCCCGTGAAGATCGCGACCGTGAAGATCAGTCGTTCGCGCTCGGGGATCGCCTCGCAGGACGAGACTGCGTCGACCTCGGCAGCCGTGAGATAGGCGGCCTCGGTCGCGGACTCGCCCTGCGCCGCGGGATGCTCACGCCCGATGCGACGTTGCTCGGGATGAGCTCGTCGGCGACGGCGTCGGTGAGGCGCTTGCGCAGAAGGTTGGTGACGTTGGCGATCGTCTGCGTTCGAGGCCCCTTTCCGCTGTCCTTGCGGTGCGACAGCAGCCCCGAGATGAACGCCCGGATGTCGCGCGCTCGAAGCGCGCCGATCGGAGCAGCGGCGAGCGTCGACTCGAGCACATGCCTCGCCCACATCGAGCGCGCGCGATCGACGTAGCGAGAGAGCCGCTGGACCTCTCGACGATCAAGCCAGTGAGCCGAGTCAGCTGCATTGCAGCACCCCCCAAGCCTGCGACCAGTCGTGGCGCGCGAGGGCGTCCTCGGGGAGCAAGAAGTAGAAGTACCCGGCGTCTTGTTCGAGCAAGAGCGCTCCGTCGAGGTACGCGCACACTTGCAGCAGCAGTCGCCAGCGGCACGCGCGACGGCCCGCGGCGATCGCCTCGGGGGACTCTTGGATCCACCCGTCGAAGCCACGACCCGAGCGCTGCACTTCGGCTTCGAGGTACGGGTCGCCCTGGTGGACCTGGCAGTAGCCCAGGAGTCGATGCGACTCGGTGGGGTCGTCGCAGTTGTGGTTCCAGAGCACGCGGTCGAGGCCGTCGAGCGGATCGACGACCGAGCCCTGGCCCCGCGCTGCGGCGGACAGCGAGCGCCGAAACTCCGTGACGACAGGCTCGGGCAAGAGCGCTTCGTAGAAGGGTGACTCGCGCGGAGGCAGCGTCGCGGAGAGCTCTCGCGCGGTCGAGCGATACGCGGGCCTGCGGTCGCCGCCCTCGGGCGTCGCGCGGCGTGCGAGCGAAGCGCTCGCGTCGAAGTGCATCACCCTCACGGCGTTGACGTACACCGCGCCGTCGGGCGCCTCGGGAAACGGGTCGTAGAAGAAGCTCAACACGCCCTCTGGGGGCAGCTCTCTCGCTGCGGGATGGTCCGCGAGCGCGCGCAGGTCGAGCTGCGCGGCGAACGTCATCGGCCGCCCGGCGACCGTGGGCCACGACTGGTCCGCGGGGAGGTCAGGCTCTCCTCCGAAGCGCGTCTCGCCGACGGGGCTCGGGCCGTCTTCGTCTTCGTCCACACGCTCGTGGTCTTCGAACGAAATCGCCGGGCGAAGCAGCGCTCGAACCTCCTGCGCGCGCTCGGCCAACCCGCAGCGCGCGAGCGACTCTTGCCACTCTGCGAGCTCGCTCTGCGCGGCCCACGCCGCGAGTCGCGCGCGATCGCCGAACGCGTGGATGAAGTCTGTTTCTGTCACGAGGGCGCTGTCGTTCAGGGCCTCGGGCACGAGGAGGTCCATCGGCATGAGCACGTCGACCTCGCCGCCTCGGCTGTCGACGATGGCCTCGAGCGAGCGCGCCCACGCGCGCAAGAACGCCAGCGTGCGCTCGGGCCGCTCGCGATCCGTGCGGCAAATCAGCGGCAGCTCTTGCTCCTTCACGTCGCGGATGTCTCGGGAGCCTGGCTCGAACACCACCAGCATGAGCCGCGCGACGAGCGCTCCGTCGTGCTCTTCGCGCAGCCAGTCGTCGCTCGCGGGCCGCAGCTCGAACGCGCTGCTGCGACCCTGCAGCGCCTCGGTCAGCGCGGCGCGCGCGGAGGTGAAGAAGTCGGTCATCGCCCCGGAGAATACGTTGGGCTGCGAATCGCGGCGGCGTTCACTCGCTCGGCTGCCAGAGCTCGAGCTTGTTGGCGTCGGGGTCGAGGATGCAGGCGACGCGGCCAACACAGAATCGCCTGTAAAAACAGAGGAGATCGCGTCGTGCGGAGCGGCTCGAGCGGCGCGTAGCAACGGCGTCGAGCCGAAGAGCAGCGCGAGGTGTACGGGCGATCGGGCCACCGTCGGCTCGAGCGTCACGGACCGAGCCACATTGGATGTCCGATCGTGCTGCGTCGGTCACGAGTTCTGCGAAGCATCCGGCATCGCTCGCGCCAAGCGTGCGGTCAACGCAACGCTCGTCCGCCGCTCGGTCCCTGGCTACCATCCCGTCTCGGGAGCCCATGACCACGCACGTCCGCGACGATCGGTACATCGCCAGCCCCTCGTTCGACGCCCTGTTCATCACCGGCGGGGCGTTCGTTACGCTCGCGCTCCCGCTGTTGGTGCGCCTCGCGCCCGCGGCGCTTCCGGTGGTGTTCTGGGCGTGGGTGGTGCTCTTCGAGGGCTCGCACTTCTGGGCGACGCTCTCGCGCACGGTGTTCGATCGTCGCTTCGCCGCGGAGAACGCAGCGGTCCTGCGAACGAGCGCGCTCTTCTTCGCGCCGCCCCTCGCTGCGGTCGCCTACTGGAAGTTCACCGGAAGCAAGTCCCTCATGGACCTCTGCGGCTTCGCGATCTTTCTCTGGAGCCTCTATCACAACGCCCGTCAGCACTACGGCTTCGCGAGCATCTACTCACGCAAGGGCGGCGAGGCGCCCGCGCGCAGGCGCGTCCGAACGACGCTCTTGTACGCGGCCATCGTCGCGCCGCAGCTGTACTTCCTCGCGTTTCACAAGGGGCCGCTCGCGCTGAGCTACTTTCCGCGACCCGAGTCGCTCGGGGCTGCGGGCGTCGCGCTCAAGCTCGGGTGCTACGCCGTGTCCGCGCTCGCGGGGCTAGCCTTGCTCGTGGAGCTCGCGCGCAGCCACCAGGACGAGCGGCCGCTCACCGTGCGCTACGCGCTCGTGTGCTGGCTCTTCTACAGCGCGATGTTCTACGGCGTCGCGCCGCGCGAGCCCTTCTTTCACAGCGCGCGCAACGGAGCGCAGCTGCTCATGCTGCTCGCCGTGATGAACTCGCTCTTTCACAACATCCAGTACCACGCGATCGTGTGGCACTACGCGCGGCGGAGATACCAGGGCGACCGCGCTCCGTTCGGCCTCGCGGCGAAGCTCAACGGCACGTTTGCGGGCTACGCGCTCGCGGGCGTCTCGATGGGCCTCGTGTTCGCGTCGCTCGTGTGGGGTCTCGGCGACTGGCCCGCGCTCGACGGCTCGTTCGCCCCGCGCGAGACGAACCCGCTCGCGTTCGTGTTGTTTTTCGGCGTGATCGGCCAGCATTTTTACCTGGATCAGCACATCTGGCGGCCGTCCAAACAGCCCGAGCTCCGCGGGTATCTCGGCGTGCGCAGCGACGCGCTCGCCGCGGGCTGAGCGCGACGGGTGCAAGAACTCGACTCGACTCGACTCGACTCGAGGATCCACAAGGCGCGACGGGGCCGGCGCTGGTAGCGTGCCTTCACCGTGACCCGACCGAAGCTCACCTATTTCGACATGCCCGTCAGCCGCGGCGAAGAGTGTCGCCTCGCGTTCGCCCTCGCCGGCGTCGACTTCGAAGACCACCGCATCGCCCGTGAATCCTGGGGCGAGCTCAAGCCCACGATGCCCTTCGGCGCGCTGCCGATCCTCGAGGTGCCCGGGCACCCGCCGATCGCGCAGTCCAACGCGATCCTCGCGTACATCGGGCGGCGCTACGGCGTGCACCCGACGGACCTCGTCGAGGCCGCGCGCCACGAAGCCGTGATGGCCCACGTCGAAGACCTGCGCGCGACGCTCGCCTGGACCGGTCGCAACGCCGACGAAGCGACGAAGCAGCGCGCGCGAGAGCAGCTCGCCGCCACGACGATCCCCGCGTGGGCGCGCTTCGTCGAAGCGCAGATCGGCGACGGTCCGTTCTACGCGGGCGAGCGGCCGATGGTCGTTGACGTGAAGCTCTACATGGGATTGCGCCCGTTTCGCCGCGGCGTGATGGACCACATTGCGACGACGGTGTTCGACGGGTTCTCGAAGCTCGTTCGGCTCTACGACGCGGTCGAAGCGTGGGCCCCGATGAAGGCCGTGATCACGCGCTGACGAGTCGCGCCCGCGCGACGATCCCGTTTGCAGCAAAGCGCGCCACCAACCTCGTTGCGGTACCGTCTTCGCCTATCGAAGACCGTTCGCCCCAAGCCAACAAAGCGTCCCATCTTCCAGCCCGACCGCCGGCCCGATGCGGCCGCGGAGGCCGCTGCGTACGTCGCCAACGCGCCGGCCACCGCCGACGCCGCCGACCGGCCCGACGTCGCGACCGGTCTGGACGCTCAGCCCAACGCGCTCCCCGATGCTCACCTGGACGCGACGAACTTGCCCGACGCGGGTCCAGAGGGAGGCTCGAGCGACGCAGGCGTTCCACCCAACATCAGCATTCACCCTGCGATGGCGCAGAGCGTGCTCATGCGCAGCAGGTACACCCCCGCGCTGACCGGGGGATACGACGAGGTGCAGTCGCAGACGTTCCAGGCAACCGGCTCGGGCTGGGGCGGCCCGTTCAACCTCGACTTCATGCCGTGCGTGCGGTCTCACCCAGTGCGGCGAGGTGTTCTCGAAAATCGAAGGACCGTTCACGGCGATCGCGACCACGAACTCGATCAGTTCGGCGCCCGCCCAGGGCAGCGACGCGTGGCTCACGGCGGGCCTCGAGCGGGTCAATGGCCTGTGCCAGCGCAGGCAACACGACGTGCGTCCGCACTGTGCCGCCGATCCCATGCGCGCTCGAGGCATCACCGGCGTCGCCGGGCGGACGGCGCCCCCCGACTTCGCGGACTTCAACGCGATCGGCTGGCCCCATGCGCCGTGACTAGCGACGCGACGCGACGGCGTGCTGCAACGCGTTGAGTACGGCGACCGCTGCGCGCTCGTCGCGCGTGCTCAGCGCGTCGACTTGCCCGCCCGCAGTTGCGAGACGCACGATGAACAACGGCTTCGCCGACGCCACGATGAAGACACCAGCGATCGTCATGAGCAATCCCATCAGGACGAACGCAGCGCCTTCACCTCCAGCGCTGACGCCGAAAGCCAGCGATGACGCTCCAATAAACGCCAGCGCGATCCCCGCCCCGCGTTTTGCCGGGATCCGAATCGGGCTGACCGCCGTGATTCCAGAAATTGGGTACATCGTGCCGCCGAACTGAGCGCGCGAGCTGGTAATGATCACACCGCTTTGCGGGTCCTGAAAAAACACGTGTTCGAGCGGCATTCCATGGGTGTGATGTGGGTACATGACCCGATGGTATCTCGCGGACTTGGAGTCGGCTCGGTAAACTCCATGAAAATCGAGAACGCCTCCGTCCGGAAATGTGGACGGGTGTGTCCTACTTCCCTTTGGGGTGGTCGGCGCCGGATCCGCCAGGGCGGAACCCCGGCGGCGAGCTTGCGACGAGCGGCGTACTTGGCGGGCCAGACGAGGCGGTCTCGTGTTGGTGCGCGGTGAATTGGGTGCGCAATTCGCTGATCGCTGCATCGACGCGATCCGAGCGCGCTAGGCACTGAACCCGCCGGCGCGTACGAGTGTGATCGTTCCGCTGGTGTCGATCTGCACGTCACCGTTGGGCTTGATCGACACGCGGGCGCGCCGTTGAAGCCCATCACGATGTGCGTCTTGTTTTCCGGCCCCAGGTTCTCGATGTTCTTGAACCTCGGGAAAAAGCCAGGAATTGCGACTGCGTGCGCGAGTTGATGGCGTCGCTCGCCGCCTGCGTCGCTCAGGTCCCCGTTGCCCGCCTCCCAGTGTTCGATGCCCTTCTCGCAGAACACCAGTAGCACCATGTCGCCCGTCGCGATCGGAAGGAGCACGAACGCACCGCCGCCGCGCCGGTGGATCACGCGCACGCTCGGGATCAACGGCAGTTCCTTGTAGCATCACTCGCGTCGGTCGGTGCCCGGCTTGGGAATTCCGCAGCGAATCAACGGCTGCGTGTCGGCGCGCTGCGTGGCTGGGTCGCGGCTCACAACGTAGCTGTCACGGCGGTGCGCAGGCTGTTCAAGAGATTCTCGCCGAAGAGGTCGAGCACTTCGAGAAGGTCGGGGGTTTCTTCTGACCTCACTTAACGGGGCTTGCTTCGATCACAGCCGTCCACTCGTCGCCCTGCATGGCGCCCGAGTACTCCGCCTTGGTCACGCGATACACACCGCGCGCATTGGGCGAACGCGCGTCGCCCTTTCGACGCGGCACGAGGTCGGGGATCAGCAGCGCGTTCGCGGTGAGCTTGCCGCTCTTGCTGGTCGACGCTGCGAGCAGCGCGGTGTCCGCGCTGGGCACGACCGCGAGGCGATCGAGCGACCCGCCCACGCGCAGCAGCTGCAGCACGCCGTCCTGGATCGACCACTCGCAGCCCGCGCTCGCGCAGACCCGCGTCAGCTCCTCCACCACCGATCCGACCACCACAGTGCCTCGCGGATAGCCCCCGCTCGCGCGCCCCAGGCCCGCGCTGACGAGTGCCTCGGCGCGCACGCCGACGCCGGCGACCTCAGCGGGCGCGGCGACGACGGTGTCGATCGTGGTGCTCGGCCCGAACGACCGCAGCACGAGCGCGGTTGATCGCGTGCTCCCCGGCGCCCGCTTCGACGGTCCTCACGATCTTCAGTGCTCTCGACCTTCAAGCTCGCGCGCTGCTCGCCGTGCGACTCGCTGCCGAAGGGCGTCGGGATCTCGATCGTCGTCGCGTGGACGGAATCATTTCCGACTCCATCGACTCTGAACTGGCTCGCGCCGGCACGCGCGAAGAAGAGACGAAGCCCTGCTCGGTCAGTGAGCGGTGTCGGCCGACGATGGCGTCACGGAAAGCTGCGTTCCGTCAGCAAACACCACCTGCTCTGGCACCCACTCAGCGCGGTGTCTCGTTGGATCAAAGTTCCTCAGCGCCCGGTCCGCGTCGATGAACTGATTGTAGCGCTTCGAGTATGTACCCGGGGTCGACTGTCCCGGCGCAATGTTCTCCTCGATCGACAACGTTACGGTTCCGATCTCGCGATTGAACGTGTCAACGAACCGCAAGTCGCCACGCGCTCCGCGGATCGGGCGGCTGCTGAGGTTGGTCGTCGTCACGTTGAAAGTGAACATGCTATCGAAGCGCCCCGCCATCGGGTCGGCTTCCTGAAAGCTGAGGGAGATCAGCGAGACGCCGACCGCCGCGCGAAGTGCTTGAGCCTCAGCGGCGCGGCGCTGCTGTTCTGCTTGGGCGCGCACTTGGTTCTGTCGGTCTTGTTCCGCGAGGGAGGCCGCAAACACTCGCTGGCGATCGATCGCTTCCTGCACAGTCGCGGGGAGCGGCGCGGGATTGGGCTGTCCAGCGACAAACACCTGCGCGAGTTTGTGCCTGACGATATACGCCGCGAACAGTCGCGCTTCGTCAGGGGTCACACCCTCAGCAGATCCGATTCGCTGCGCGATTTGCTCGATATTTTGCTCAGTGACCACCTCTCGCTTGAACGACTTCTTGCAAGCCGACAGTTCGAGCCAAATGGCCAAACACATACCCACCACTCGATATCGCATCGTTTCCTCCAGCCTCGAAGATTAGGACACACGTACGCGCGCTCCGTCAACGAGCCCTCCGAGTTACCGCACGCTCCCCAAACGCTTGCCGGACTGCGCGGAAGTGGCAACGAGACGATGGGACTGCGTCCAGTTTTGCAGTGGATTCGGCGCCTGCGGACATCCCTCGGGCGGCGGAATCTGGTGCGGCTGGCGATGTGACCTAGTGGCGTCAGCTGCCGATGAGGAGGTAGTTTCGGTCGGTATGCAATTTCAGCAACCTCCGCCGGGTGGGTGGCCGACACATCGTCCGCGGCGCTGGAGACTGGTAGCCTTCGTCGGCGCCGTTTGGGTCATCGGTGGCGGCGCCGTCATCTACTCGACAGTCGTCGAGCAGCGCGAGCGAGAGCGACTGGACGCCGAAGCTCGCGCGCGCCACGCGTACGCAATATCGCCGGCGGGGCAATCCGAGATCCAGAAGCGCCAGTTTCGCGCCGCAGAGCTGGCGCTGCGCGCGGCCGACGAAGCGCGCGCAGCGGCTGCAGCCGCGGCCGCCCGCGCGGCCGTGCCTGCAACGCCACCCACGCAGGAGGAGTCAGAGTCGGGGGACGATGCATTCGGGCCGACGTACTACGGCCGTCGCTCCCGGCATGGTGGAAGCTGGTACCGCAGGAACCGACGCTAGCCCGCCTTCTCGCAGGGCAATCCGTCGGCAGTCGTCGCGATGTTGCCCTTGGCGGTCCGAGCGGGTCGAGTGCGGCCCCAGCGCTGTGAGACGCGCGCTGACCTCGGTGATCCAGGCCATCCTGCCGACGTTGCGGCCGACGGGTTTTTGTCGCGCGCGACCTTACTCGCGTCGTTGCCCGGCGCGCCGAGTCGCACCTCGTCGCTGACCACGTCGAAGCGCGTGGCGAATTCGCCGTTCGACAGCCAGCCCAGCACGCACGGTTTCGCCTGGTTGGGATTCAATAACGCGACGATGGAGAACACCATACGCGATGTGCGATCCACAGCGACGACGTGACGTAGTCCTATCGTGAACGCTCGGGGCATGACGCCATCGAGCAACCACAGGCCGCGGCGCAGTCCGCAGCACTGGAAAGAGATCATCGCGTACACACGATCCGGCTTCCCCTGCGCAGGGTGCCTCGGGTTCGTTCGACCTCGGCCCCGCCTTGCGCTGCCAACTGCGTCGGGTACGCCGCTCGCGACTAACACCTCGCGCGATTCGCACAGTGCGTCGTGCTCGGCAGGCGCCTCGAGCTGTGTCGCGTTGGCCGGCCATTCAGCCCGTTCGACCACCCACGTACCACGAGCCCTGGGCGGCTCGGGCTTTGATTGGAAGGCCACGCGACGCCCGCCGCTCGCCCTCACGACTCGGTCAAGCAGCCCGCTTCCGCGGGCGCGCCGCGGGCTTCTTCGGCGCGACCGTGAGGCTCGACCCCACGACCTCGGCGCGGGGGTACGCAGCGGCAGCAGCGGCGAGGTCCTCTTGGGTCATGGGCTTCCCGTCGCGGCGCATCACCAGCACCGATACGACGAAGCGCTCGGTGTCCACCGCGTCGGTCGCGATGCGAGCGGTGTACGCGTCCGGCCCCTTGCGGGCCGCTGTCTTCTTCGTGGTCGCCATCGTGTGCCTCCATCCCCCGCGCGCTCGCGGGCATCGTCAAACTTTGGGGACGTTCTTCGCCAACGCCGCGGCAACCCGCCGTCGCATTGCGTTCACCGCGGCGCGCGGCACGCCGACCGCGCGCAGCTTCGGCGCAAACGCTTCGAGGTCCAACCCGCCCTTCAACTCGACGTTGCACGTCTCGCACGCGTGCACGAGGTTGTCGCCAAGGCTGGGACAACCAGCTTCGCGCGATCGCGCTTCGTCATGCGAACGCCCTATCGCCGAGCACCGCCACCGTCAATCTCGCCAGACGACACCTTGTTCTCGTCTCAGGCGGCTTCCGACGCCGAACGCGAGCCGCTCGGGGCGCACGTCGACCACGATGGACCGGCGAGGCAGCAGCCACTCGCTCCATCCCCCCAGGGGCTCCGCTAGCGCCCTCGGCACCTCTGACCGCAGCGACCGCCGCCCCGGGTTCGAAAGCCGACGCGTAGCCCCGCAGCGCTCGACGGCGCGAGGGTTGTTCGACCTCGCGAGAGCGGTGCCTCGCCGCTGCGGTCGCTGCGCGGCATCACGGGTCGACTGGTCGACACTCTGACCAGCGCTGCGACCACACATCCACCAGCTTTTTCTCTAACAGAATGTGTTTTTGTCAATTGGTCACGAGAGGAGAGAAGGCCTCAAAAGAGACACGAAAGAAAATCGCGTCACCCTCACCCCTGCTTCGAGCCGCCCTCGGCGCAAGCATCGAGCACCATCGCCGCGAGCTCGATCGCGAGGCGCATACGCAGCGGGCCACCGTCGCGGATTCGACGAGCGAGCGCCACGCGTGGGGCGTCGAGAACGGCGCTCACCAGGGCGTCGACGTGGGCGCCGCTGGGGGTGCCCTCGTCCACCGCGCGAAGCAGCGCGAGGGCGTGGGTCACAGATGGGTCCCAGTTCGCGGTCTGCGCGAGCGCCGCTCGGTCCTCGAGTGCGGCTTCGTAAACCGCAGTCCGTCGGTGCAAGCCCGATGGGTGGCTCCACGCAAGGCCTGGTGAAAACCAAGCCCTTTGCGTTTCTCCCCGCCAGCGCTCGCGAGGCCTGCGCGAGGCGCTTCAGAAGGTGAGCGCGACGGCGAACTGATCGATGTTGCCGCCTGGAGACGCGAACGTGTGGCCGTCGACCGTGAGGCTTCCGCTGAGGTCTCCCTTGATCACGTGACGCCCGTCGGGGAGCAGCGCGAGCGCGTGGGTCGCGAAGAAGCCTGCGGGCGAGCCCAAGCGATCGAGGCGATCGACCGCGCCGTCGGCGCCGCGCAGGACGAACACGAACGAGTGCGGGTTGAGCGCTCCGCCGGCTGGGTTGAGCGACGCGCCCGCGAAGCGGGCAAACGAGTCGGACGCGCTCGCCGTAAACGCGCCGTGCACCTGTTCGCACGCGTCGACGATGATTCTCCGAACGCCGAAGAACCCGTTGCCGCCGTTGGTCTGGCCGACAAACCACTGGATCGCGTTGGTCGACGACGCGACGCGCGCGACGTAGCCGCCGTTGCCCGTGCCGCTGAGCGAGCGCATCGCAGCAGGGTCGTACTCGACCGACCCGTCGTAGAGACCCGAGAGGTAGTAGTCGCCCGAGGGACCGAGGACGATGCGATGAACGAGCGTTCCATTGCCCGGTCCGCGCAGCAGTCGATACGCCTGCACCGCGCCCGCCCGCGTGAACCTCGCGTAGAAGCCATCGAAGCCCTCCGACGCCGGAACGGTGACGCCTCCCACCACCGTCGCCACCGCCGAGGACATCTTGCCGCCGATCACGATGTCCCCTCCTGGGAGCTCAGCGACCGTGTTGACGTCTTCGTCCGCAGCGCCGCCGATCACCCAGTGATTCACCAGGGCGTTCGTGCGGTAGTTCCACTCGACGATCAGCGCGTCGCGCGAGCCGGCGCCGACAGGCATGGCCATGGTCCCCCCAGGCAATGGCGTCGGCGCGGTGATGGGGCCAGCGATCAACACCGTGTCGCGCGGCGTGCGCGCAAACGCGCGAGCGCTCCAGTTCGACGACGTCGAGAACACATACGCGTCGCGCATCTCGCCGCTCCCCGCCGCGAAGCGAACGATCGCAGGGCACTCGGTCAGCGGGCCAGCGCCGACCACCACGTTGTTGATACGAGCCTCGCCGCCGAAGCCCTTCGCGATCACCACGACCTCGTCCGTCGCTGCGTCCCAGAAGAGATCCGCCGCAGAAAAGTCCGACGAACCGGCAGCGGCCATCGTGTGAAAATTCTTCACCCAGAGCAGCGCGCCCGACGGGCTGTACTTGATCAGCAGCGTCGCGTAGCGCGTGGCCGTAAACGGCATCGCCGCGATCTCGATGCCCGCCAGGTACGAGCTGATGACGTACACGTTGCCGCTCGCGTCGGTGATCACTTCGCCGCCCTCGCCGAAGGTCATCGCGCCGCCGCCAGTCGAGCCCTGATCTCCCGGCCCGCCCCAGTTGCGCGCCCACTGCACGCGCGGCGCGGACGACGCGTCGCCGGCATCGCTCGCTCCGCAGGTCGACCCCGCGTCCGTCGCCGCTTCGCGCGCCACGTCAGCGACCGTGTCCATTGGAACGTCGCGCAGCACGTCTGGCGTTGCATCGGGCGCTGCGTCGGGCGCTGCATCGGGCGCTGCGTCGGGCGCGGTGTCCATCGCAACATCCATCGCGACATCCATCGCGGCATCGCTGGCGTCGCGCGCAGCGACGTCGAAGAGCGAGCCGTCCGTAGCTCCGTCGCTCGACGATTCAGCCACGACGTCCTCTCGCGATTCCGGTGGAAACACTCGAGGAAACGAGCACGCGCCGAGCGCCACACCCGCCGCCATCAGCGCAACGAAACGTCTCTGCGCAAGCCTCGCTCGGGTCATCACAACGCTCCTCCGACCATCAACAGCAAGCCCGTGTTCGTCGCGATCGGCGCGCTCCATACGCGCCGCGCGCTTCGTTGATCGTTCGAGCGCGACGACGCCGCGTTGATCGCGAGCCACGCGCCGCCGCTCAGCAAGAGCGCGGCGCCCGCGACCAGCGTCACGTTGGTCGCGGTGGTCCACGTGGGACCCGCGCTCGCGGCGGCGAAGGTCTCGTTCGTCGTGCACGCGAGTCCCATGCGAGCTTCGTCGTATGGGCATTGCCCGAGCGCCACGCCGCGCAGCGCCGCGAAGACCGCGGAGCTCACGAGCACCGCAGCGCCGACCCCGCCGACGATGGTCGGTCCCATCCATCGCAACGCCCGCGGCTGCGGCGGTGATTGCGGAGCCACGATCGGGCTGGCCGCGGTTCGCTCCTCGCGCCGAGGCTCGCTCTGCGCGCTTTCGCTGGACGCGCTTCGAGCCACCATCGTGAACGCCTCGCGAGAGAGCGCGCGCGGAGCGATCTCGATCGTGCGCCGCTGCGAGACGAAGCGCTCGGAGCTGACCTCGATGATGACCGTCCCCGCTGCGACGCGAAGCGGTTGAGCGAGAGGCGTCGTCGCCACGACGCGCTCGTTGATGCGCACCTGCACGCCGGGGGCATCGGTCCGCACGTCGAGCGTGGCGAGCCGCGTCTGCAAACCCAGCAACGCCTGCTGCAACGCGGGCTCGTTGCGCTGAATCCACGGGTCCGAGCGGACCGCGAGCGCCTGCTGCAGGTCTCGCTCGGCGTCGCTCCACTGGCCGAGCGCCTGCTCGGCGAGCGCGATCTGCCCTTGCACTCTCGCGGTCGGCGTGAGGGCGAACGCCCTGCGAAACTCCACGAGCGCCGCGTCATCGTCGCCGCGCACACGGGCGGCCACCCCGCGCTCGATGCACGCCTCGGCTTGGGCCGCGGGGCTGAGCGCCTCCGCTTGTTGCGCAGCGCCGAGCCGTGCAGCGCCGAGCACGCAGAGCGCGCACGCAACCGCGACGCGACGCGATCGAGATCGCGAGTTCCAACTTGCCATGTTCGACGAGCATATAGGCTGCTGGCCGCGCGCCGATTCACGAATCTTCAGGGTCAGGTTGAGAACGGCGCGCTCGTGCGAACCGCTGTAGTGGCAGCGCTTACAGCGTGTGACTGAGCCGCCTCGTGAACAGGTGCCGCTGTCGTGATTGAATCCCCGCATGGCCGTTGATCCGAGCACCCTCGACGCGATGCCCTTCCTTCGACGCCTCGCGGCCGATGCGCGGGCCGAGCTCGCTGCGATCGCGACGCTCGAAGAGCACTCCGCGGGCGCTGTGCTGTTTCGCGAGGGCGACGCGCCGGGCGCTGTGTTTCTCGTGCTCGAAGGCCGCGTGACGCTCACGATGCGCGTCGGACAGCGCGAGGCGTCGGTGCTCTCGTTGGGGGCCGACGAGCTGGTCGGTTGGTCGAGCCTCCTCGCGCGGCGGAGGGTCGCGACCGCGCTGATCTCGCAGCGATCGCGGCTGCTTCGCATCGAGGCCTCGCCGCTGCTCGAGCTGTGCGAACGCGACGCGCGCGTCGGGTACGCGGTCATGGCGCAGGCGTTCGAAGACGTCTCCGATCGCCTGGTCGACACGCGCATGCAGCTGCTCGACCTCTACGGAAAGGGGGCATCGCGATGATGCTCGCGCGACGCGCGCAGCTCGAGCGGCTCTTCGAGCTCGCGCGCGAGGGAGGCCGCGCGCTGATCGGGCCCACGGTGCGCGACGGCGCGATCGTGTTCGCGGAGATCGAGCGCGTCGAGCAGCTGCCGATCGGCTGGAGAGACGTTCAATCGCCAGGAAAGTACCGGCTCGAACGTCGCTCGGACGACGCGGCGTTCGGGCACGTGGTCGGGCCGAACAGCGCGAAGGAGCTCTTCTTCGCGCCGAGCGAGACGCTGTACCGTGCCGAGCGACGCCCTGACGGAAAGCTCGGGTTCACCGCGCACAAGCCGCCCCCGACCGCCAAGGCCCTGATCGGCGTGCGCGCGTGCGACCTCGCTGCGATGCGCGTACAGGACCGCGTGTTCGAGCGCTCGCAGTTTCGCGACCCTCAGTACGGCGCGAGACGCGCGGACACCGTCGTGATCGGCGTTCACTGCACCGAGCCTGGATCCCTGTGTTTTTGCAGCTCGATGGGCACAGGCCCCCGCGTCACCGAAGGCGCCGACCTCGCGCTCGCCGAGCGGGGCGACGAGCTGCTCGTCGACGCCCTCAGCCCCCGGGGCGAGGCGTTGCTCGCGCAGCTCGAAGCGACGGAAGCGTCCGCGTCGGACCACGCGTGGCTCGACGCCGCGATGGACGCTTCGCGCGCGCGCATGGGCACCGCCGTCGACGTCCGCGATCTGCACGAGCGGCTGTACGCCAACCTCGATCACCCGCGCTTCGCCGAGGTCGCCTCGCGTTGCCTGTCGTGCTCGAGCTGCACGAGCGTGTGCCCGACGTGCTTCTGCAGCAACGCCGTCGAGCGCTCGGACCTCGACGGGGCCGCGTCGAGCCGCGTTCGCGAGTGGGACTCGTGCTTCACGCGCGAGCACTCGACGCTGCACGGCCACGCGGTGCGCGAGCAGACGAGCGAGCGCTACCGGCAGTGGATCACGCACAAATTCGGGGCTTGGGTCGCGCAGTTCGACAGCTCGGGGTGCACGGGATGCGGCCGCTGCATCGCGTGGTGCCCGGCGCAGATCGACGTGCGCGAAGAGCTCGCGGCGCTGACGAACAACGACCGACGCACGCCCCTGCCGAGCGCGCGCAGCTGCGACGCGAGCCAGGACGAGACGCTCGTGCCCCGCGTCGCCGAGGTCGTCTCGGTCGCCCGCGAGTCGGGCGACGTCGTCACGCTGCGCCTGCGCGCAGAAGGGTTCGAGTCCTTTGCGCCGGGGCAGTTCTCGCAGCTGTCGCTTCCGGCGATCGGCGAGGCGCCGATCTCGATCTCGGGGCGCGACGGTGCCGAGGTCGAGCACACGATCCGCGCGGTCGGCGCGCTCACCGACGCGCTCTGCAAGCTCGAGCCAGGCGAGCAGCTCGGCGTTCGTGGACCGTACGGCCGCGGATGGCCGTTGGACGAGCTCGCGGGCGGACCGGTCGTCGTGGTCGCGGGCGGCATCGGGCTCGCGCCGCTGCGCGAGGCGCTGCGTCGGATGATCGCGGACCCGGCGCGCTTCACGGACCTGCGGCTGTTCTACGGCGCGCGCACGCCGGACGACTTGCTGTACGCCCGCGAGATGCTCGGTTGGGTCGACCGGCCGGGCTTTCGCCTGTACGCGACCGTCGACCGCGCGAGCGCCACCTGGCGCGGCCACGTCGGCGTCGTCACGCGCTTGCTCAAGCGCGAGACCGTGGGCGATCGCGCGCGGGCCATCATTTGCGGCCCAGAGACGATGATGCGCTTCACGGTCGATGCCCTCGCGCGCGCGGGCGTCCCGCACGACCGCGTCTGGGTCACGATGGAGCGCCACATGAAGTGCGCCACGGGCCTGTGCGGTCGCTGTCAGCTCGGGCCCTACTTCGTCTGCAAAGACGGCCCTGTGTTTCGCTTCGACGAGGTCGCGTCGCTGTTCGGTCGCCAAGGGATCTAACCCATGAACGCAAAGCCACGGCTCGGAGTGTTCAAGCTCGCCTCGTGCGACGGCTGCCAGCTCACGCTGCTCGGCTGCGAGGACGCGCTGCTGGCGCTCGCCGAGCGCGTCGAGATCGCGCATTTTCCTGAGGCGAGCTCGCGCACGGACGCGCACGGGACGTTCGACGTCGCGCTGGTCGAAGGCAGCGTGTCGGCGCCGTTTCAGCTGGACGAGCTGCGCTCGATCCGGGCGCGCTCGAAGCGCCTCGTGACGATCGGCGCCTGCGCCACAGCGGGCGGCGTCCAAGCGCTGCGCAACGGCCGCGACGTGCGCGAGTTCATCGAGACGGTGTACGCCAGCCCCGAGTACATCTCGACCCTCGATGCGTCCACGCCGGTGTCCGCGCACGTCGCCGTCGACTACGAGCTGCGCGGATGCCCCATCGACAAGCAGCAATTGCTCGAGGTGATCACGGCGCTGCTCGTCGGCCGGCGCCCCGAGATCCGCGACGAGAGCGTGTGCCTCGAGTGCAAGCGCAAGGGGATCGTCTGCGTCCTCGTGAAGCGCGACGAGCCGTGCCTCGGCCCCGTGACGCATGGCGGATGCGACGCGCTGTGCCCGACCTTCGACCGCGGCTGCTACGGCTGCTTCGGACCCAAAGAGCGCGCGCCCACCTCGGCGCTCGCTGCGCGATTCGCGCGGGACGGAATGGTCCCCGTCGAGCTCGTCCGACGGTTTCGCGGGATCACGGGCGGCGCCGAGGCGTTTCGAACCGAGAGCGACCGCCATGAGTGAGCGCACGTTCAAAGTGGACCTGATGACCCGCGTCGAGGGCGAGGGCTCGTTTACGCTCACCGTGCGCGACGGCGCCGTCGTGGACGCGCGACTGGCGATCTTCGAAGCGCCGCGGTTCTTCGAGGCGTTTCTTCGAGGGCGCGGCGCGCACGAGGTCTGCGACATCGTCGCCCGCATCTGCGGCATCTGCCCGATCGCCTATCAGATGAGCGCGGCCCGCGCGCTCGAGCAAGCGATGGGCCTCGTCACCACGCCCGAGATCGAGCGCGTCCGTCGCTTGATCTACTGCGGAGAGTGGATCGAGAGCCACGCGCTGCACGTGTTCATGCTGCACGCGCCGGACTTTCTTGGCTACGAGAGCGCGATCGAGATGGCGCGCGACCACAAGCCCCTCGTCGAGCGCGGGCTTCGACTCAAACGCGCAGGAAACCGCCTGATCGAATGCATCGGCGGCCGCCCCTCGCACCCCGTCTCGCCGCGCCTCGGCGGCTTCTCTCGCGCCCCCGCCAAGGGCGCGCTGCGAGCGCTGCGCGACGAGCTCTCGCGCTGCCTCGACGAGTCTGTCGACGCCGCGCGCTGGACGCGCACGCTCACGATGCCCGAGCTCAGCAACGATTACGTGTTCGCGTCGCTCTCGGGCGCCGAGGACTATCCGCTCGAGCGCGCCACGCACGTCGCGCTCAGCGGCCGGCCATCGGTCCCCGTCGAGTCGTGGGGCGAGGCGATGGTCGAGAAGCACGTCGCGCACTCGAACGCGCTGCAAGCGACGCTGCGCGACGGAACCCCGTATCTCTGCGGGCCGCAAGCGCGGTTCTTTCACCATCGGGACAAGCTGCATCCGATCGCGCGAGCGTTGGCCGACGAGCTCGCGCTGCCGACCGAAGTGCGCAACCCGTTTCAGTCCATCATGGTGCGCGCCGTCGAGCTCGCGCACGCCTTCGCTGACGCGATCGACATCATCGACCGCTACGAGCTGCCCGAGCGCGCGTACACCGAAGGAGCCCCGCGCGCCGGCGTCGGCTACGGCGCGACCGAGGCGCCTCGCGGGCTCTTGTGGCACCGCTACGAGACCAGCGACGATGGCTCGATTGTCAGCGCGACGATCGTTCCGCCCACGTCGCAGAACCAGGCGCGCATCGAGGCTGACCTTCGCGCGCTCGGCCCGTCGTTGCTCGCGATGGACCACGCCGCGGCGACGGTGCGCGCCGAGCAGCTCATCCGCAGCTACGACCCGTGCATCTCTTGCGCGACGCACTTTCTCGACCTTCGCGTCGAGCGCGAGGCGTCGTGCGAGTGACCGTCATCGCGCTCGGCAGCGAGTTCAACGGCGACGACGGCGCGGGCATCGAAGCGGCGCGCGAGATCGACGGCGCCGTGGCGCTCGGACGCCCTGGCGCGTCGCTGCTCGACTGGTTCGACCCAGAGATCGCGCTGGTGATCGTCGACGCGGTCCGGTCGATCCCAGTCGGCGAGCTCGTCGAAATCCCGCTTCAATCGCTGAGCGAACGCGCCTCGCGCGCCGCAGCCAGCGGCACGCACGACCTCGGCGTCGCGCAGGCCTTCGAGCTCGCGCGCGCGCTCGGACGCCCGCTGCCGAGGGGCGTGTTCGTCGGCGTCGGCGGCGCTCGCTTCGCGCCCGGCGCGCCGATGAGCGAGGCGGTGCGCGCCGCGATCCCCGCGCTCGTCGCGAGGGTGATCGCGGCGCGCGACGCGCTGTTGAATGCATCACACACCAGCAACGAGGAGCCACCGCCGTGCACGAACACAGGGTCGTCACCCGGCTGATCGAGCAAGCGCGCGAGGCGTGCGCGGCCCGCGGCGCGACGCTGCGCGCGGTCACCGTGCGGCTCGGAGCGATGGCGTCCGAGCCAGCGCACTTCCGCGAAGAGTTCGAGCACGTGTGCGAAGAGCGCGGGCTCGGCGCGATCACGCTCACGATCGAGCACGCCCCCGATCGCCCCTCGGGCGTCGAGCTGCTCAGCGTCGAGGCGGCGGCCCCGTGAACCGCGAGCGTCGCGTCCTGCGGCTCGCGCGCGGGGTGCAGGGCCGCGGGCTGCGTCCGTCGATCGCGCGGATCGCCACGGCGGCCACGCTGACAGGCAGCGTGCGCAACACTCGGGCCGGGGTCGAGCTCGTGCTCGAAGGTGAAGCGACCGCGATCGACCGCGCCGTGCGCCAGATCGAAGCGACGGAGGCGTGCGACGTCGTGACGGTCTCGTCCGAGCGCGCGGCGGTCACGAGCAGCGCGTTCGTGATCGCAGACAGCGACGAGCGCGACGCGCCTTCGATCGACGCGATCGTGCTCGACCGGCGGATCTGCGCGGCGTGCACGCGAGAGCTCGAGCACGACGGGCGACGCGCGGGCTACGCCCTCAACGCGTGCGTCGAGTGCGGGCCGAGGTTCACTGCGATCGAAGCGCTCCCGTTCGACCGAGCGCGCACGACGATGCGCTCGTTTGGTCCGTGCCCCGCGTGCGAGATCGAGTACCGCTCGCTCGACGATCGGCGAGCGCACGCGCAGATGATCGCGTGCCCGACGTGCGGACCGCAGTACAGCCTTCGCGGCGCAGACCGGCGCTCGATCGCGGTCGGCGCGGCGGCGATCGAGCGTGCGATCGAGGCGATCGCTCGAGGTGAGATCATCGCGATGCTCGGCGTGGGGGGCTTTCAGCTGCTGTGCGACGGCCGCGACGCGCGCGCGATCGCCGAGCTTCGACGGCGCAAGCGACGGCCGCACAAGCCCTTCGCCCTCTTGGTCGAGAGCGCCGAGCACGCCGCCGCCCTGGCCCACATCGACGCGGTCGAGCGAGCGGCGCTCGAGTCGCCGGCCGGCCCGATCGTGCTCGTGCGAAAGCGCGGCGACGCGGTGCTCGCCGAGGTGGCGCCAGGGCTAGCGCGGGTCGGATTGCTGTTGCCGACCAGCGCCGCGCACGCGCTGATCGCCCGCGCGATGGGCGGCCCCGTGGTGTGCACGAGCGGCAACGCACAGGGCGAACCCGTCGTGACCGACGTCGAAGCGTCGTTCGACGCGCTCGCGGGCATCGCCGACGGCTGGCTCGTGCACGATCGACCGATCGCGCAGCGCGCGGACGACTCGGTCGTGCAAGTGGTCGACGGGCGAGCGCGGGTTCGCAGGGTCGGGCGCGGGATGGCGCCGCTGAGCTTCGAGGTCGGCGGCGTCGATCGGCTGTGCGTCGGAGCGCACAGGGACGTTTCGCCGGTGCTGGTCGTTCGGGGCACAGCCTGGCAGTGGCCTTACGTCGGAGCGATGGACACTCGCGCGGCGCGCGCGGCGTTTGCCCGGGCCGTGCGCGCGATGTGCGAGCTGTCCGAGCGCACGCCACTTGAATACGTGTGCGACGCGCACCCAGACTACGCGACCACCCAGTGGGCAGAGCAGCGGTCGCCGGTCGTGACGCGCGTCCTGCATCACCACGCGCACGTCGCGGCGACGCTCGCCGAGCACGGCGCGCGCTCAGCGCTCGGCTTCGCGTGGGACGGAACCGGCCTCGGCCCCGATCGATCGCTCGCCGGCGGAGAGGTGCTCTCTGTGAGCGAGGGCGGCGCGCGCTGGGTCGCGCGGCTTCGACCGTTCGCGCTGGTCGGCGGCGACGCGGCGGCGCGCGACGGACGACGCGCGTACGTCGGCGCGGCGAGAGAGGCGGGCGCCGAGATCGAGGCAGCGCTGGCTCCGCTCGCGGCCTTGTGCGAGTGCGACGCGTTTGCGCCGCGATCGAGCAGCGTGGGGCGGCTGTTCGACGCGGTCGCGTTCGCGCTCGGGCTGTGCGAGCGCGGGACATACGAAGGCCACGCGGCGATGCTGCTCGAGGCGATCGCGCTCGGCGACGACGCCGCGCCGTACCCGTTTCGCATCGACGGTTCGACGATCGACTGGCGCGAGCTGTGGCACGGCGTGCTCCGCGATCGCGCGGACGCGCCGCTGGCCGCCGCGCGCTTTCATCGCTCGCTGGTGGCGGTGATCGAAGCGGTGTGCCAGCGGCACGATTCGCCGGTGGTGGCGCTCGCGGGCGGGTGCTTCAACAACGCGCTGCTGCTCGAGCGCGCGACGCACCGTTTGCGCGAGCGCGGTCGCGTCGTGCTCAGCGCCGAGCGCGTCCCGGCCGGCGACGGAGCGATCGCCCTCGGGCAAGCGTGGGTCAGCGCGACCGAGGCTCGGCAGCGGGTCGTAGCGCTGTAGAGTCGACGAAGACGAGATGTGCCTCGCGGTGCCGGGTCGAGTCGAAGAACGCTGGGTCGCCGACGCCGGGCTGCTGATGGCGCGCGTGCGGTTCGGCGCGGTGACGCAGGACGTCTGCCTCGCGCTCGTCGACGCGTCGGTGGGCGAGTACGTCATCGTTCACAGCGGCTTCGCGATCCAGCGGATGGACGAAGCCGCAGCCACAGCGGCGCTGGCGCTGCTCGACGAAGGCGGGCGGCGATGAAGTTCGTCGACGAGTGGCGCGACTTCGAGCGCGCGAAGAGGCTCGCTGAGCGCATCGCGCGCGCCGCATCGAGGCCGTGGCGGATCATGGAGGTCTGCGGCGGCCAGACCCACACGATCGCGCGGTACGCGATCGAACGCCTTCTTCCGACGGACATGACGCTCGTTCACGGGCCGGGCTGCCCCGTGTGCGTCACGCCGCTGTCGGTCATCGACCACGCGGGCGCCATCGCCGAGCGTGCGGACGCCACGCTCTGCACGTACGGAGACATGCTGCGCGTTCCAGGTTCGCGAGGAGATTTGCTGGCTGCGCGAGCGCGTGGCGGGGACGTGCGCGTGGTCGTATCGGCGCTCGACGCCGTGCGCGCAGCGCAGCGAGACCGCGCGCGCACGGTGGTCTTCTTCGCGGTGGGGTTCGAGACGACCGCGCCTGCGACGGCGATCGCCATCGAGACCGCGGCGGCGCTCGAGCTCGATAACTTCGCAGTGCTGGCCGCGCACGTCCGGGTGCCGCCGGTGCTGAGCGCCCTGTTCGACGACACCGGGCCGCGGATCGACGGGCTGCTGGCGGCGGGACACGTGTGCGCGGTGATGGGAACCGGCGAGTACGAGCCGATCGCCCAGCGATTTCAGCGGCCGATCGTCGTGACGGGGTTCGAGCCCGTCGACATCCTCGAGGGCGTCGCGCGCTGCGTCGAGCAGCTCGAGTCCGCGCGTCGCGCCGTCGAAATCCAGTACACCCGCGCGGTCCGCCCCGAAGGAAACCCCGCGGCGCGCGCCGCGATCGACCGCGTCTTCGCCCCGCGCGACGCCGAGTGGCGCGGCTTCGGAACGATCGCGCTCGGCGGCCTCGCCATCCGCCCATCGCTCGCGCGCTTCGACGCCGCGACGCGCTTCGCTCGCCCGTCCATCGTGGCGCGCGAGTCGATCGAGTGCCGCGCCGCCGACGTGCTGCGCGGCGCGCTCGACCCTCGTGACTGCCCGGCGTTTCAGCGCTCGTGCACGCCAGACACGCCCCTCGGCGCCCCGATGGTCTCGACCGAAGGAGCCTGCAGCGCGTACGTCCACCTCCGAAGAAGGCCGTCCCGATGAGCGACGAAGGTCCGAGCTGTCCCGCTCCGTTCGCGGCGTACGACCGCGTGGTGCTCGCGCACGGCGGAGGTGGCCGCGCGACGCACCAGCTCATCGAGACGCTCTTTCGCAAGGCGTTCGACAGCGACGAGCTTCGCGAAGCGCACGACGGCGCGGTGCTCGCGCTCGAGGGACCGACCGCTGTCTGCACCGACGGATTCACGGTGCGGCCGCTGTTCTTCGAGGGAGGCGACATCGGCTCGCTCGCCGTGCACGGGATCGTCAACGACCTCGCGTGCTGCGGCGCGATCGCCGAAGCGCTCACGGTGAGCTTCATCCTCGAAGAGGGGTTGCCGCTCGCCACGCTCGAGCGGGTGGCGCGCTCGCTCGGCGCGGCGGCGCGTGCATGCAACGCGCGGGTCGTCGCTGGCGACACCAAGGTCGTCGAGCGAGGCCGCGGCGACGGCGTGTACATCGCGTGCACTGGCCTCGGCCGGGTGCGCGCGCGGCTCGCGCCCAAGCGCATCCGCCCCGGACAGCGGGTGATCCTCTCGGGCTCCGCGGGAGAGCACGGGATCGCTGTGCTGTTGGCGCGCGGAGACGTCGCGATCGGCTCGTCCGTGAAGAGCGACTCGAGAGAGATCTCGTCGATCGTCCACGGTCTGATCGACGCCGACGTCGCGCTCTCGTGCGCGCGAGACCCGACGCGCGGCGGGGTCGCCACGGCGCTGTGCGAGCTCGCGAGGACCGCCAAGGTGGGCGTGAGGATCGACGAGGGCAGCGTCGCTGTGAGCGACGGCGTGCGCGATGCGTGCGAGCTGCTCGGCCTCGACCCGCTCTACGTCGCGTGCGAGGGCCGCGTCCTGTTGTTCGTCGACGAATCCGACGCCGAGCGAGCGCTCGCGATCGTGCGAGCCTTCGACGCGCAGGCCGCTCTGATCGGCGAGGTGTGCCAGGACGACGACGCGCTGGTGACCGCGGTCGGGCCGTTCGGTGGAGAACGCGTGCTCGACATGCTCTCGGGCGAACAGCTCCCGCGCATCTGTTGACCGAAGGGATCGCGGGACATTCTCTGTCCCTTCGGCCTGCAGCGATCTGGCGGTCGCAGCGCTCGCTGTACGAGCATGCGAGCCATGAAGACACCGACCGAAGTGCTCGCCGAGAACGGATGCTTCCCGACGCTGAGCAGCCAGAGCAGAGATGCGTTTTTGCGGGCGTGCAAAGACGGCCCGACGGAGGTCGTTCGCGCGTACCTCGACCTCGGGATGCCCGTCGACTCGCGGGTGGACATCTCGCTCGAGACGGCGCTGATCAAGGCGGCCGAGGGCGGATCGATCGAGCGATTGGAGCTCTTGCTCGAGCGGGGCGCGGACCAGACGCTCATCGACTCGAGCGGCGACACGGCGCTTCGCACTGCGCTCAACTGGAGCCACCCCGAGGCGGCGCGCTACCTGGCGCAGAAGGGATCGGACCTCACGGCGGTCAATCGCTGGGGTGAGAGCGCGCTCTTGCACGCGATCGAGAAGTCGCAGCCCGACAACGTCGCGCTCTTGCTCGAGCTCGGCGCGGACCCGAACTTCGTCGGCGGCGAATACGCGCGGTCTGCGCCGCGCAAGGCGATCGAGAACCAAGACGAAGCGACGCTGCGCGCGCTGCTCGATCACAAGCTCGACCCGAACCTCGCGCTCGATCCGCAGGGAGCCAGGCCGTTGTTCTATGCGATTCGACACTCGGCCACGGCGTTGATCGAGCTGCTGCTCGCGCGCGGCGCGGACCCGTACGCGCAGGATCACTATGGGACGAGCGCGCTCGACTACGCGACGACGCGCGGCAACTGGATGGTGGCCGCCCTCGGCGACGAGGCGCTCGATGACGACAAGTGCGAGCGCGCAGAGAAGAAGGCGCGCGTGTGGAGCGCGGCCACGGGCGGCGACTTCGACGCGGCGCTCGCGGCGATGCGCGAGGCGGACCTCGGCGTAGACAGCTTCGACGGAGATGGAAAAACCCTACTCGTTCACGCCGTCGAGAGCGGCTCGATCGACGCGGTGCGCGCGGTGCTCGACGCAGGCGCGAGCGCAGACCTGGCCAACCCGTGGGGCAGCAACGCGCTCGCGTGGGTAAAGGAAGAGACCAGCGACGAGGTCGTCGCACTGTTGATCGCGCGCGGCGCGCGAGCGATGGAGCGCTCGGGCAAGCCCCTCTTGATCCACAGCGCCGTGTGGAACGAGCGCGAGCCCCAGCTCCGCATGCTGCTCTCGACGGTCACGAGCTTCGAGGACAAGCACTGGGGCGAGCTCATGAGCGCCGCCGTCATGAAGAAGAACGTCGCGATCGTCCGCGCGCTGCACGAGGCGGGCTGCCCGCTCACTGTTCACGCCGAAATCGGCGGCGAAACACCGCTGCACGGCGCGTGCACCGCGTACCGCTCGGACGAGGTGATCGCGTACTTGATCGCGAAGGGCGCGGACGTCAGCGCGACCAACAGCCAGGGGTTCACCCCGCTGCACAGCGCCGTGCAGCACTACGCGTACGACGACACGTACATCGACGTCCTGCGCGCGCTCGTTCAGGGCGGAGCCCGCTGGGACAGCGTCGATGACTACACGCGCACGCCCTTCGAGTGCGCGAGGGACACGAGCAAGCAGCACGTCGTTCAGCTCGTCGTCGACGAGGCGATCGAGTCGGGCAAGTCGGTCGACGAGCTCGCGGCCGCGCAGAGCTGGGCCACGCTCGCGATCTGGTACGACGCCGGGCGCCGCGACGAGGTGTTCGCGTTCGTCGCGCGCGGGGCGAGCGTCGAGCCGCCGCCGTCGGTGAAGGCGTCGCCGCTGATGCAAGCAGCGATCGAGAAGCAGGACGTCGAGCTCGTTCGCGCTTTGCTTCAGCGCGGCGCGGACGCGAAGCGCGCGAGCAACTACGGGACGACGATGCTGCACGCGGCGTGCGAAGCGGGCTCCGTCGAGCTGTGCGAGCTGCTCGTGCAAAACGGCGCGAGCCTCGACGCCGCGGACGACTGGGGCACGACGCCCGTGCACACAGCGGCGAAGTCCATCGACGTCCTGCGGTGGGCGCTCGAGCGCGGCGCCGACGCGACGAGCGGCGCGGTCTCGACGCCGCTGATGACCGCAGTGGCCGCGGGCCAGGCCGAGTGCGTGCGCATCTTGCTCGAGCGCGGCGCGACCCCCAACGCCACGGACTCGTACACCGGCCCGACCCTCATCAAGGCCATCGAGCTCGGCAACGTCGAGATCGTCGAGCTGCTCTTGCGCGCGGGAGCATCGACGACGGCGCTCGCCACGCAGACCGGAGACACGCCGCTGACGGCCGCGGCGAAGACCGGCAACGTGGCGATCGTGCGCGCGCTGCTCGAGCGCGGCGCGGACGAGCTGCAGAAGAACCGCGACGGAGAGGACGCGCTGACGTTCTTGGCCGCGCGCAAAGAGCTGCGGCGAGAGTTCGCCGACGTGCTCACCCGGCACGGCGTGGACACCTCTGCGCCGACCAACGTCGAGCGGCTCGCGGACGAGATCGTCGCGCCGTCACCGTGGTTCGCCGCGGTGTACTCCGGTGATCGCGCGGCGCTGGCGTCGATGCTCGCGAGCGGTCACGCGGTGGACGAGCGCGACGCGTTCGGCGCGACCGCGCTCATGTACGCGGTCGACGCGGAGAACGTCGAACTCGCGCAGCTGCTCGTCGACGCGGGCGCCGACGTGCGCGCGAAGGACCACGAGAACGCCAGCGTCTCGGGGTACGCGTCGTTTCAGAGCAACGCCGAGATCGACGCGATGCTCGAGGCCAAGGCCGGCGCGAAGCTGCTCTCGATGGACGTGCTCAACGAGCGCGCGGGCCGCTCGATGGTCTCGAGCGACGTGCGCAAGATGCTCGAGCGCGGCGAGCTGAAGAAGCTCACCGCGATGCTGCGAGAGAAGAAGCTGCGGCCCTTCACGACGGTGGGCGGGCGCAGCCTGGTCAACATCGCGATCGCTGTCGGCGACTCGGATCTGCTGGATTATCTCTTGTCGCTGGGGCTCAGCGTGGCGTCGGCGGACCTGCGCGGAGAGCTTCCGCTGCTCACGGCGCTGCAGCGCGGGGACAACGACACAGCCGAGGCGCTGCTCACCAAGGGCGCGTCGGTCGACGCCAAGATCAACGGCGCGTCGCTCGTCGCGAAGATGCTCGGCGACTACAACGAGAGCGCCGCGCAGTGGCTCATCGAGCACGGCGCCGACGCGACAGGCGAAGACGCGATGGGTCGCAACGCCGTGATGATCACCGCCATCAACGGTCAGCCCGACCTCGGCGTGGCGCTGCTCGCGCGGCACCCCGAGCTGGCCAACGCCAAGGACACAGAGCAACTGACGGCGCTGCACCGCGCGGTCGAAAACTGGTGGGGCTCGCAGGCGATCGCGCGCGCGCTCATCGACGCCGGCGCGGACGTCAACGCCTTCGACGGCGCGGGGCGCACGCCGCTGCACGTCGCGCTCGAGACCTACGGCGAAGACCCGGCGCGACTGCTGCTCGAGAAGGGCGCGTCGTGGGACTTCGTCGCGCCGGGAATCGAAGAGGCGCGCTCGGCGCGAGCGCTCGCCGAGGACTACGGGATCGATCCGGAGACGTGGCCCAGCGACGGCTCGTCGCAGGGTGACGACGGCGCGATCGACGAGGGCGCGATCGACGACGACGAGTGAGCGCGAGGCGCAAGAGCTGCACGCGTTTGCGCTGATTTTCGCTTGGAAATTCACTGACCGAGCGCCACCGTTGTCGGCGATGCAGCCCCCCGCCCTGCTCGCAGCGATCGACGAGCTCATCGCCGAAGCGATCGCGTTCGAAGCCGCCAACGCCGAACTGGTCGCGTCGCTCGACCCGACGTGGAGCGCGAGCGCGCGCAACCTGTTGCACTACCTCGCGCTTCGGCAGCGGGACGTCCGAGAGCTGCAGCTCGCGCTGTCGCAATCGGGGCTCTCGTCCTTGGGACGCTCCGAGGGCGCAGTGCTCTCGACGCTCGAAGAGGTCCGCGCGCGCCTCGCGTGCACGGTGCGCGCGGGCGGCGGCGAGCCTTCAGCGCACGAGGCTCCGGCCACGGTCACGCGCTGGAGCGACGCCGAAGCGCTCTTGCACGCGCACTCCCGCGCGCTCTTCGGCGACAAGCCCGCGGATCGGCACGTGTACATCATGGCGACCGCTCCTTCTGCGCGCGAAGCGGACGCCGCGTGGATGGACGCGATGCTCGCCGCGGGCGTCGACGTGCTGCGCATCAACACCGCACACGAAGGCCCCGTAGAGTGGACGCGCCTACGCGCTGCGCTGCGCGGCGCGAGCGAGCGCGCGGGTCGCACGTGCAAGGTGCTCGTCGATCTGCCTGGCCCGAAGCTTCGAACCGGCCCTATCGAGCCGGGCCCCGAGGTGCTGGCGCTCAAGCCGTCGCGGGACGCGATGGGGCGAACCACCGCGCCCTTTCGCGTGACGATCGCGCCCAAATCATGGGCGGCGAAGACCAGCTCCGCCGCGGGACCGACGCTCTTCGTCGACGACGACTGGTTCGCGAAGATGCGCGCGGGCGATCGGTTGCTGGTGACCGACGCGCGAGAGCGCGAGCGCTCGATCACGATCCGCGCGGTGCACCCGGACCACGCGACGGCCGACGGATCCAAGACGATCTACCTGCAATCCAACGCGCCGATCGCGCTTCGTCGCAAGAAGCGCACGCTGCGAAAGGGCTTCGGCGGGCCCGTGGCGCCGACGCGATCGCGCATCGAAGTGAGCGCGGGCGACCCGCTCGTCTTGCGTGCGGACAGCACGCTCGGGCGCCCGGCGGCGCGGACGGCGAGCGGCGCGGTGCTGCGTCCCGCGACGATTTCGTGTGAGGTTCCTGCGGCGCTCGACAACGTGAAGGTCGGCGATCGCGTGCTGATCGACGACGGAAAGATCGAGACAGTCGTCGAAGCCGTCGCCCTCCCCGAGGTCTCGCTGCGCGTTCAGCGCGCGGGTCGCGGCGTCGCCAAGATCGAAGCCGAGAAGGGCATCAACCTCCCCGACACCGCGATGGACATCGCCAGCTTCGGCCCCGATGACCGCGTCGGGCTCGAGTTTGCGCTGGCCCACGCTGACATGGTGGGGCTCTCGTTCTTGCGCAGCGCAGCGGACCTCGACCCGTACCTCGACGCGCTCGCGGCCGCGCCCCGCGCGCTCGGCGTCGTGCTGAAGATCGAGACGAGGCAGGCCTTCGACGCGCTGCCATCGCTGCTGCTGCGAGCGATGCGTCGCTACCCCGTCGGCGTGATGATCGCGCGCGGCGACCTCGCCGTAGAGTGCGGCTTCGAGCGGCTCGCAGAGATCCAAGAAGAGATCCTCTGGATCTCAGAGGCCGCGCACATCCCAGCGATCTGGGCCACGCAAGTGCTCGACGGCCTCGCGCAGACCGGCGTCCCTTCGCGCGCAGAGGTGACGGACGCGTCCATGGCCGTGCGCGCCGAGTGCGTGATGCTCAACAAGGGCCCCTTCATCGCGCGCGCAGTGCGCGTGCTCGACGACATTCTTCGTCGCATGGAGCGCCACACGTACAAGAAGCGCCAGCTCTTTCGCAGGCTCGAGGTCTCTGCGTCGCTCGGCGCGCGCTAGCGGGCTGCAGAAAGGGGGGACGCTCGGGCTGCTGCGCATCCCTCGCACTGCATTCTCATCGCTCGGGCTGCTGCGCATCCCTCGCACAACGAAACCCCGACATCACCAGGCGAAAGCGGCCCGGGTGGTGGACGCGGTTCGTGCTGCGCATGCCGTAGCGGTCGAAGTTGAACGCGCCGCCGCGCAGGTTGCGCTCGCACTCGGTGGGAATCGGATTCGACCCGGTAAATCCCTGCATTCGGCGCGCACGCAGCTCGGTGAGCGTCGCGAGGATCTCGCGGCACGAGCCGGGACGGCCCTGCGCGGCGCTCGCGCGCCGGTACGCGAACGGGTCGTAGTAGTCCTCGATCCACTCCCACACGTTGCCCGTGAGGTCGTGGTGGCCGTAGGGGCCGCGGCCGAGCGGATGGGTCGCGACGTCCTCGGTCACGCTCGCGCCGAAGACCGCGTGCGCGCGCGTCGCGCGATCGTCGCCCCATGGATAGCGCCGCCCGTCGTCGCCGCGCACCGCGCGCTCGAACTCGGCCTCCGTCGGAAGTCGCTTGTTGACCCAGCGGCAGTACGCCCTCGCGTTGGTCCAGTCGATGGAGCTCACCGGCTGCCGCGGACGACGAAAGCGCCGGTCGGGACCGACGTGGTTGAGGTCGGCGCTGTTCGGGTCCGGCGCGACGCACACGCGCGCGTCGACGCAGCGCTGGTACGCCTCGTTGGTGACCTCCGTCTCGTCGAGATAAAACGACGCCACCGTCACGCGATGCGCCGGCCGCTCGTCGCCCTCGCCCTCGCGGTCGGCGCCCATGACGAACGTTCCTCCGGGGACGAGGAGCATGCCGTCGACGGTTTGCGCAGCGGGCAGCGCGCTCGCGTCCGATGCCGTTGACGATGCGCCGCCGTCGCCGCGCAACGCGGGCGCGCTCTGCGCGAGGCGCCCGGGTTGCCCCCCGCGCGCAGAGACCATCGAGACCCACGAAATCAAGACAGCGGCTGCGCTCGAGAGCGCGAGGTACGAGGGACGCACGACGCGCGCAGAGTACCGCTCCCCCTGGGCAGAGCTACATCTTCGCGGTCTCTTCGAGCTCTTTGCCCTTGGTCTCTGGCAGCCAGAGCCAGAGAAAAACCAGCGCGAGCGCGGCGAAGATCGTCGTCGACGCCACCGCTGGGCCCCAGCCAGTCACTTCGGCGAGCGCCCCAAGCGCCAGCGGCGACAACACGTAGCCCACGCGTCCGAGCAGGTTGTTGGCCCACGCAAACGCGTCCCCGCGCGCCTCCGTCGGAAACAGCTCGCCCGTGTACGCGTTGAGCAGCGCCAGCACCGCGCTCTGCGCGAACACCGCGAGCACCAGCGAGACCACGACGAGCCCGTGCGCACGCAACGTGAAGGCGCCGAGGCAGCCGAACACGAGCGAGCCGTACACCACCAGCGCGCCCTTGCGTCGGCCCAGCCGGTCGAGCATGCGCCCCACGAGGAAGAGCAGCGGCAGCGAGATCACCGCGGCGATCGAGACGGCCTTGCCCACCTGCGCGTCGGTCCAATGCCGCTCTTCGATCGCAAACGCCTTGAAGAACGTGATCGTGTTCTGCGTGCAGACGTAGGTGAACGACCAGATCAACGCGAGCTGGATGACCCGCTTCTTGTGCGGCGTCTTCCAGATGTCGAACAGCCCGCGAGGCTTGGCGAGGCCCTCGGCCTTCACCTTCTCGAAGCGCTCGCTCTCGCGCAGCGTGCGGCGCGCGAACGCGACGATCACCAGCGGGATGGCGCCCACTAGATAAATGGTGCGCCATTTCAAGTCGGTCTTCAGCATCAGCGGCACGACGCCGGCGCACACGATGGCGCCCAAGCTCGCGATCGCCTGAATGATCCCCACGACGGACCCGCGCCGGGTCGCAGGAAACTCTTCTGCCGCGTACACCATCGCCGTCGCCCACTCGCCGATGAGAAACACGCGCGCGAGGCACTGCAGAAGCGCGAAGCTGATCGGCCCCTGCGCCGCGGCCGTCAGCAGCGACGTAATCGTGTAGCCCGCGATCGTGACGGACATCACCCGCCGTCGACCCCAGCGATCCGCGCGGCGAACGAGCAGGTACGCGAGCATCGTCCCGAAATTCGTGACCGCCGCCAGCGCGCCGACCTCGAACTTCGAGAGCCTCCACTCCGCCTGCAAGCTGGGCAAGATCTGCGTGAGGGCGAACATGTCGAACCCCTCGAAGAACGTCGCCACCGAGAGAAAGACGAACAGCCTCCACTGGTACGGCGTGAACTTCTGCTGCTCCGCCGCGGGCTTCTCGGTGCTGCTCGATGCGTCGCTGACTGCGATCGGGGTGCGCTCACTCACGCGGCTACAGTACCTTCGTCCGCGCTCGCCGTGCGCCACACTCCGACGAGCAGCACCAACGCGCCGAGCAGCGTCGTCGCCGACGGTCGCTCGTTGAAGGCCACCGCAGCGATGGTCGCGGCCCCGACCGGCTCCAGCAAGATCACCGTCGTGACAGCAGTGGGCGAACGGTGCTTCATCGCCCAGTGAAACGCGGTGTGTCCGATGAGCTGCGGGACCAGCGCGAGCGCGAGCACCCACGGCACGACCCGAAGCGCCGCGAGCGCCGGCAGATCACCCCACACGAGCGCGATCGGCAACAAGACCAGCGCGGCGGTTGTGTACACAGCGGGCGCCGTCGTCGCGAGGCTCGCGCCGCGTGACTGCGCCCTTCGGCTCGCGAGGTAGTACCCCGTCGCAGCCCACGCGCCGACGAGCGCGAGCAGGTCACCGAGAAGCGGGTTGGTGGCCGTCGCGCTCGACGAGGCGTCACCGAGGGCGAGGATCACCGCGCCGATGAGCGAGAGGGCGAGGCCGAGAAGCGTCGCGCGCGAGGGCCAGCGCCGTTCGCGGGCGGCGGTCACGAGCGCGACCCACACGGGGTTGGTCGTGACGATCACGGTCGAAGCGGCCATGGTCGTGAAGGACAGCGACGAGATCCACGAGGCAAAATGCAGGGCAAGCGAGGCACCAGCGAGCAATGTCGCCGCGCGCTCGGGCCCCCGGTCGCCGCGACGATGGGCCATCCACCAGCCGGGCGCGAGCAAGAGCGACGCGAGTCCCATGCGCGCCGCGGCGATCGAGACCGAGCCCGACGGGCCGTGCGCTCCGCTGCGCGTGACGATGGCGCGGATGATCGGCGCAGAGCTCGCGATGGCGAGGACGCCCGCAGCGAGGACCGCAAACATGAGCGCGGGCGACGGAGGCGCGTCGCGCGACGAGCGGGGCTCGGTCACCGGGCGATGGCCTCGGCGAGCGCGAGGATTCCATCGCCCATACGGGGTGAGTACCAAGAGAGGTCGCGGCCCGAGACGAAGAGCACCCGCGCACCGTCGAGCTGTCGAAATACCGCAGCGTCGCTCTCGGAGAACGGATGCGGCTCGTCCGGCAAGAGCACGAGCTCGACGCCGCGCGCGCGCACTTCGTCGAGCGTCACGCGAGGGTACCGCGTGTCTCTCGCGCCCACGGCGGACGGAGGGAGCGGCTCGCGCAGCCCCAGGTCGGCAGCGAGCGGATAGCGCCGCGGTCGGTCGTTGAAGACGTTGAACGCGCCCGCGAGGTCCATCGCGTCGGAGATGAACGTGTCGCCGTGGATGGTCATCAGTGGGTCCATCCAGATCGGGCAGAACGCGCGCACCGGAGCGCGCCCCTCGCGAAGCTCTTTGGCGCGATCGAGCGCTGCGTCCATCTGCAAAATCGCAGGCGATCGCGAAGGGTCGACCCCGAGCAGCAACGCGAGCTCGACGACCAACGCGCGCGCCTCGTCCACGCTCTTCGGAAAGCTCACGTGCGTGGTGATCCCCTCGCGCTCGAGCGCGTGGACGATCTGCGGCGTGTTCTCTTCTTGGTTGCACAAGACGAGGTCGGGAGAGAGGGCGACGATGGAGGCGATGCGGGCGTCTTTCGTTCCGCCGACGGTGGGGATGGACTCGATCGTGTTGCGGGGCTCGACGCAGTAGTCCGTGCGTCCGGCGAGCACGTCGAGGCCCGCGAGCATGAAGACCGCTTCGGTCTCGCTGGGCACGAGCGAGACCACCCGCTGCGCGGGCTTCGCGAGGACGACCTCGCGCCCCATGGCGTCACGCACGGTGATCATCGCTCACACCGCGGCTTGCGCGAGCAACCCGAGAGCCACGTCAGGCCGCGTGCGCGCGGCGGGCGCGCGAAACGACCAGCCGTTGCGCTGAAAATCTCGGCTGAGCTCCGTCTCTCGATCGAGCAGCTTTCTGCGCGTGCGGTCGTACGCGAGCTGCTCGACCTCTTCGCGGTAGAGAAACTTCATGGGCGAGCCCGAGAGGATGCGCATCTCGTCGCCTTCGGGCCGAAAGAGATGAAACGCCACGTTGGGGTACATCTCTCGGATCGCCCCTTCGGCCTTGTCGAAGCGCCCGTTGATCAAGCACTTCAGGCCCTGCATCGCGCCGAACAATCCGCCGCGCTTGTGCACATAACCAGGGCTGTCCGCGCGCAGCGGGACGAGCGGGTCCACGAGCAAGACGAGCGTCGCGCCGTGCTTCGCTGCGACGCGCATGTTGGTGGTGCGCGTAAACGCGCCGTCCACGTAGTAGCGGTTGCCGATGCGCTGCGGCTTGTAGAACGGCATCAGCGCGCAGGACGCGCGCACCGCCTGGTGCACTGGAACGTCCGAGTACCCAGGCTCGCCGAAGACCACGGCTTCGTTGGTGTCCTGATCGGTCGCGCCCACGAACAGCGGCTTGCGCATCGAGTGAAACGAGTCGCTCATCCCGGGGCGCTGCAGCTGCCGTTGCAGATAGCGCCGCAGGGCGTCGCCTGCGAACGCGCCGGTGGGGATCGCCCTGTACGCAGCGGACACGACGTTGCGCGCGCCGCCGCGGCCGAACAGGTCCTTCAAGAACGCGCCGAGCCGCTCGGGCACCTCGCCCACGTTGGGGTCGAAGATGTCTCGGCGTCGAATGCGGTCGAGCTTGTTCGTCCCGCGGCGCAGCCCATCGGCGATCTCTGCGGGGCTCAGCCCGTTGGCGAGCAGCGACGCGAGGATCGATCCCGCCGAGATTCCGAAGAACAAATCGATGTCGATCACCCGACGCTCGCCGAGAAACTCGTCGAGCGCGCGCAGCACGCCGATCTCGTAGAGCAGCCCTTCGACGCCGCCGCCGGCGAGGCACAGCGCGACGCGACCGCGCTTCTCCTGCGAAAAGAGCGACCGAATCGCGCTCACCGTCCGCTCGGGCTCGGGCGAGACGAGCACCTCGGCGAGCATCCGCTCACCCGCCGCGTGCGCGACGCGCAGCCCGGCCTCGTCGACGTCCACCGCGACGATCGAGCGCCCGCGCCGCACCGCGCCCGCCGCCTCGTGCGCCGGAAACAGCCGATCCAACAGCAAGAGCGCTGCGTTTGCGCTCGCCCCGCGAGCGTCGAGCAGCACCGCGTCCACCGGTCGCGCCGCGAGCCTGCGCGTCGCGCGGTTGAGGTCCTGCTCGAACAGCAAGCACAGCGCCTCGCCTTGCGGCTCGAGCGGCGGCAGGTGCAGCTCGCCCTCGCCCATCGCGCGGGCGCCCTGAATGCGCGCGAAATGCTCTTCGCGCGCGCCAAAGATCAACACGGTCTCCATGCGTCTATCACCGCGTCCGGCGCGCTCTCGCTCAGTCGGACAGCCTCCGCACCGTAGCAAACGAGTGGACGAAACGCGACGCGCGAGATTCGCGCGACGATCGTGCGCGACTCTGTCCATCACCGCGCGATCGTTGTGTGTTAGCGTTCGCAGCGTCGGAGTTCGTCGCACGGTGTCTGCGCTGCCAATCAAAGAACTACGTAGAACCCTCGTCGATGCGGGTCTCGAAGTGTTTCGCGTCAAGGACGACGAGGTTCACCTCGCCGAGCGCCAGAACCTTCATCTCATGGAGGCGGGCGTTCGCATCCGCGCGTCCGAGCCGATCCGCGTCACAGTGACCGCAAGAGCGCAGCGCAGCGACGCGCCAGGACTGTCGCCAGACGCGCTGTTCGAGCTCGTCCGCGATGGCGTTCGACCGCTCACCGCGCTCGGGTTCGAAGAGATCGCTGTTCAGAGCCGCGAGCTCTACTCGGTCAGCGACAACAACCAGGTCGTCGACGTCTGGTACGAAGTCACCTTGGGGCAGAGCTTCGAGACGCTGGACGACGCGATCGGCACCACGCGCCGCGTGCTCGCCGTCGAGCGCTACATCACGCCCGCGCGCGACTGAACCGTCGGCTCGCCCCGCGGCCCCTGTCGCTCGTCGCCTCCCCTGTCGATTCGCTGCCCACTTGAATTCGTGGGCCGTGCGTCAGCCGCCCTTGCGCAGCCCGCCAGCGGCCGCCGCGGGCCGCACCGAGTCGTGCGCTGGCGGGGGCGGCTCGCTGTGCGAGCGCGTCGGCTCGACCACGTTGGCCCTGACGCCCGCGCGCTGCAGCCGCGCCATCAGCCGCGCCGTATCGACGTCGGGCTTGACCAGCAGCCAAGGTCCAGCGTCCACGTCCACGATCATCCGCCGCAGCGACGCGTCGGCGAGCAACGACGCGCGCACGGCCTCGTCGTCCACGCGGATCGCGCCCGAGAGCGCGATGGTCTCGACCTCGTGCGTCGAGCCGAGGCTCGTCGCGAGCTCGCCGAGCGCGCCGTGAAATGGGGCGCTCAAGCCGAGGGCCTTCAATCGCTCGACGATCTGCGCTTCGGACAGCCCCCGAGCGCGAGCGCGGGCGATGGCGTTGACGCCGACGTTGAAGAGCACCGCGCCGCTGTCCGAGCGAACATGCTCGGGCTCGGCGCAGTCCGCGAGGCCGAGCACCGCGTACACCGGCGTGTTTGCGGGCACCTCGAGCGTGCTGCGGCTGAGCGAAGGCTCGGCGTTGAGGTCGTGCGCGACCCGGTCGCGAACGCGGTAGCGAACCGCCGCGCCGTCTTCGCCCACGTCCGCGAGGCCGAGCGCGGGCAGCGACTCGACCAGCATGGCCCGCAGCGCGTCTTCGAGCGCGTCGCGAAACTGCCCCGCGCGCTCGCGGCGCGCGCGCTCGTGGATGCGGCGAGCGCCGAGCGTCCGCGGGTCCTCCATCACGAGCCGAACGAGCAGCTCGACGGGCACCCAACGGTCGCGAACGCTGTCGTCGAGCGCGTCGAACAGCATCGTGCGCAGAAGCGTCCCCACGCTGGACGAAGCGTCGCCCGCGCCGCGGAGCACCTCGGGCGTCTGTCGCGCTTCGTCCCACGATCCGCCGCGGCGATACGCGTTGCGCACGAGGTTGGCGATGTCGCTCACCTGCATACGAGTCATCGAGGCAGGGACCGAGGCGTTGGCCGCAGTGAGCCGCGCGAGGCCGCACGAGCGCGCGAGCGCGAGCAACAGCGAGACGGACTCTTCGCGCTCGCCGAGGCGCTCGGCGATGCGGCGAATCGTGGCGCGCGGGACAGCGACGTCGTCGCGGAGGGTGACCTCCCACGCGCGCAGCATTCCGAGCGATGCGGCGATGACCGGCGAAGGGTCGCGAGAGAAGCGCGCGCGAGACGGGGCGTGGTCGTCGCCCGAGAGCGTGGCGAGCAAGTGCGCCCTGCGCTCGGCGCGCTCGTTGGCGCGCGAGGCTCCGACGAGCCGCGAGACCTCCGTCGACAACACGAAGCGATCGACGCCCACGGGAAACAACAGCGCGCGCCGCTGCAACATGTACGGCGCCCCGCGCTTGGGGACCGCGATGCCCGACGCCGTGCGGTAGAGCCCGGGCGTCTGGTCGAGCGCGAGCAGCTCGTCTGTGGTGACCTCGCTGCCCGAGCGCTCGATCGCGTCGAGCAACCGCGCCTCTTGCGACGGGAGCGCTTGGATGCGCGCCTCGAGCTCGCCGGGCTTGGACAGAACCTCCCAGACCTCTTGCAGCGCGAGCGGACCGGCGACGGGCAACGGCTTGCCGACGACGGTCTGCAGCATCAACCCGACGATCTCGTGCTCGGCGCGGCCGAGCAGCGCCCGCAACGAGCGCGGGTCGTCGCCGTCCGCGAGCGGAACTTGCACGAGAAACGCCGACGGCAACACCAGCACGCCGATCGCGAGCCGCTTGCCGCTTCGCGCAGCAGAGCCCTTGCCCCCTTCGCGGACGCGAAACGCGATCCCGAGGTCGAGCAGGAGCTGCGCGCCTGGGTCGGACACGCCGTCCGCGAGCACGCCGTTGCTCGCGGCGAGCCGCTGGAGCAGCGAGCGCACCTCGATGGGAAACTTGCTCTTGCGCAGGTCGGTCTCGGCCACGAGCGCGCGCGCGGTCTGTTCGACCTCGTCGATCCGCTTGTTGGGGTCGAGTACAATACCCCTCCGCGTTCGCAGCGCGGCCCTTTCGCTGGCCGTGAGCGCTTCGAGGCAGTCCTGAAGTCGCATACTTCTACAGATACTCGCTTTCAGTCACCCATCGCAAGGGAGCCCGCAGCCTTGGAGCCCTCGCCGCTCGCGAATTGGGACTGCCCGATCGAGCACGCCGCGATCGCCGCGTTCGACCTCGAGATGACCGGGCTCGACCCCGATCGAGACGAAATCATCGAGCTGGCCGCGGTGATTTCGCGCGGCAGTGACGCGCCGGTCGCGCACGCAAACGTCCTGGTCACCACCTGCGAGGTCAGCGCAAGCGCCGCCGAGTTGCACGGCATTTCACGGCAAGAGAGCGAGCAGGGAGTCGCGCCCGCCGTCGGGCTCGCGGGCTTTCTCGACGCGATCGAGGGCTGCGTCCTCGTTGGGCACGGCGTCGATCTCGACCTAGAATTTCTACGGCGCGCCGTCGAGCGCTGGCTCCCGCACCGCGCCGCGCCGACCCGCGCGATCGACACGCTGACCCTCGCGCGCCGCGCCGTGCACGCCAGGCGGTACTCGCTCGAAGCGCTGTGCGACGAGCTGCGCCTGCCCAAGCAGCGCTTTCACCGCGCGACGGGCGACGCGCTCGCGACGCGCGCGCTCTTCTCGGCGCTCTGCCCCATCTTCGCCGCCGAGAGCGCGCGCGACCTGTGGGAGGTGCGCGTCGGGCAAGACCGAGAAGTGAGCGTTCGGCAATCGATCGCCCGCAGGATCGAGGCGCTGCGCGAGGCAGAGCTGCCCGCGCGGTTCGTCGTTCGGCAAGGAGGCCGGGCCCCGAGGACCATCCGCGGCGTGGTCGAGCGTTGGGACTCGCCCCACGCACGCATCCGTCGCGCCAACGCCCCGCCCATCCTGTTGCGCGCAGACCGCATCCTGCGCGTCGAGCCCTCGGACTGAAGCGCTCAGCGCCCGCGCTGCGACGCAGTGATGTTCGCCACGCGAATCGTGCCATCGACCGGCTCGGCGCGCGTGAAGACCGCGGTGAATCGCGGGCCGTCTCCGCAGCGAAAATCCGCGGCGAACGCGTTGGTGAGCCGCGTCGTCACCGACGTGTGCTTCGCGCGCACCGTCGCCTGCCACCCCGAATCGGGCTGCGACGTGCGCGCCTCCGCCGGCAGCGGGACCTCTTCGATCTTCGCGCACGTGCCCGGTCGCAGGTACACCCGCGCCCGCGCCCAGTATGTCCGCGGCTCGGTGCGCGCCGCGATGTCGCCGAGCATCACGTCGAGCGCGCCTTGGCTCAGCACCAACATCCCCGCCGACAGCCCTTCGGAGCGCGAGAAGATCGCGGCCTCGGCGAGCACCTTCGAGTCGCCGAACCGCGTCGTGTCGCCGTTGCTCGTGATCGCGCCGCGCAGCCCTTCGAGCGCGTCGATCGCAGGCTTGTCCTTCTTGTTCGTGCAGCCCGCCATCGTCGCGGCGAGCGCCATCACTCCGAGCACCACTGATCGCTGCATCGTCCGAAGCCTATACCGTCTCGCTGGGGGTGATGTCATGGGTCGCGCAGCGGATGCCGGTCGATTCTGCCGCTGAATTTTCTGGGTATTTCAACGGCCGACGCGAGCGCTACTTCGCCTCGGGCTGCTTGACGACCAGCGCCGCCAGCGCCAGCGCCGCCGCGACCATCGCCGAGAACACGCCGTTGTAGCTGAGCTCGCGCAGGCCCACGCAGAGAGCCTCGATCGGGTTGGCGAAGCGCGGAACCGCCGCCGCCACAGCCTGCAACCCAGAAGCAAGCCCGAGCATTCCCGCAGCGAGCGCTGCGATCGCGCCGGCGAAGAGCACCTCGCGCTGCCGCCCCGTCGGCCGCACCGCGGCCACCACCGCCGTGACGATCGCCACGAGGATGATCAAGAGCATCGAGTATCCGCCTTCGCGCACGTAGTTCAGCATGGTCTCGGTCCTTTCGTTCTGCGCGGCGCCGTCTCGCCGCACAGGATGACTCTCTGCGATGGGCGTGCCAGCGATCGAGAGCGTGGCGTTGCCTGTGAATTTTCAGGCGCAACGACGCCCCGGCGCCACGATCGACAAGCAGTGTTCGCTGCGCCGGACGGTCCCGATCGACCGATGGGTGTCCGCTCGACCGGACGCTGTCCCGCCCACCGGACGCTTCGGTCAGCGCACCACCACCGCCGCGCCCGTCGCGCGCCACCGCGCCCGCAGCGCGCGGGCCACGGTCTCGAACGTCGCGCCGTCGTCGAACACCAACGCCCCGTCTCCGACCGCGCCGACCCGCACTTCGATCGCCCCGTAGTCTCCCGGAACGGCCAGCGCGCTCTCGGGCGGCGCCCACACGCTCCACCGCGGGTTGGCGCTGCGGCCGAACAGCAGCTCGCACGGCCCCGCCCCCACTTCGTCGGCCACGCTCAACACCGCGCGCACGCGCGCCCACGTCGCGCGACGGTCGACCGCCAACGTCCACCGCGGGCCCCGCTCGTGCTCCGCCGTTCGCTCGCGCGCCAATCGATGCGAGAGGTCCTGCGCCAACGTCGCGCGCACCGACGCAGACCCGAGCGCGGCGCTGCGCACCACGGACACGCCGTCGATCGCCACCACGTCGCTCGCGAGCTGCACCGACGGAGCCACGTGCGGCTCGGCGAGCCCAGGCATCACCACGACGTCGAGCCGCGAAAAGATCGCAAACTGCGGGGCGATCGCCGCCCTCGCGCTCGCCCGCGCCGCGCTCACCCGCTGCCGCTGCCAGCCGTCCAGCGCCAGCACGAGCGCCAACGCGAGCAGCACCGACGCGATCGAGCGCAGCCCCTTGCGCGCGTCCTCGCGCCACCGCGTCGCGCGCCAGGCCGAGAACGCGAGCAGCGCCACGAGCAGCGCAGAGAGCACGGCGGCGAAGCGCAGCACCGAGGCTTCGCGAGCCAGCGCGGTGAGGCGATCGACGCGGGTGGCGCGGTCGAGCGAAGAGTTCCATACGAGGGCCTCGGCGGCGCCGTGTCGAACGAGGGCCGTCGCCGTCGCAGCGAGCGTCGCGCTGATGGCCGCCACCCCGCGTCGCGACGCGTCGTCCCGCGACACATCGAGCCGAGAGCCGAGCAGCGCGAGCACCGCCGCCGTCATCACAACGCACTGCGCTGCAGCGCTCGCCCCCACCGCGAGCATCAACAGACTCGCGACGCTCGCCACCATCAGCGACACCCGCGCCAGCACGCTCATCGTCCCCCGCGGCTCGAGCGCGAGCGCCGCGCACAGAGCGCCCCACGTCACCCAGAAGCCAACCGCGCGGTTGACCTCGGCTTCGTACAATCCCTGATGAAGAATCGCGAATCGGCCCTCGGGCGCGGCGCGCTCGACCGCCGCGAGCACCACGGTCCACCCCGTCGCAGCGCCCACTGTCCCGAGCGCCGCCGCGGCCACCGCTGGGCCCATCGTCGATCGACCGCGCCACGCCAGCGCGATCGCCGCGAGCCCCGCCAACACCACCGCGATCACGCCGTGGCCCGCGAGCCGAAAGAGCTCCCGCGCAGAGCGCGTATCGCCGTGCCCGATCAGCGCCGTCGCAGGCAGCGCGAACAGCGGAAAGACCCACGCCCACGAATTCAACTTCGCCCTGGATTCGCTGCCAAACGCGAGGTCTCCCTCGCGCACGAGCTCGTCCATCGAGCCGAAGCGATCGCCCCGCTCCTTCGCCAACGCCCTCGCGAAGAAGCGATCGAGCGCCGCGCGACGGTCCACGCCGAGGTCGTCGCGCGAGACCAACGCGACCGCCCCATGCATGTGCGCTTCCATCCACGCGCCGAGCGAATCCGCGCTCAACGGCGCGCGCCCGTTCAGCGACTCGTACAGCACGCAGCCCATCGCGTACTGGTCGACCGAGGCGGTGACGTCGGCGTTCCACCAGAGCTCGGGGGCCATGTACGGCGGGGTTCCCAGCGCGACGCCGGGGCCCGTGAGCGTCGTTTGCGACGGGTCTGCCGCGCGCGCCAGCCCGAAGTCCACGAGCTGCGCCCGCGACGCGCTCACCACGATGTTCTCGGGCTTCACGTCGCGGTGAATCACGCCCCGTCGATGCACCTCCGCGAGGCCCTCGCACACCGGTCGAAGCAGCGCCCACAGCGCCGCAGGCTCGCGAGGCTGCCGCCCGCCCTCGATCTGCGCGCGCAACGTCTCGCCCTGCGCTCGCTCGAGCGCGAGCCACGGTCGGCCATCGTCGAGCGTCCCTGCGTCGAGCACGGCTACGATCGCGCTGTGCCGCACCGCGCGAAGCACCTCGGCCTCGCGCTGCATGCGCGCGATCGCCTCGGCGTCCATCGCGTTGTCCTCGCGCAGCACCTTCAGCGCCACGGGCTGTCCCCGCGCGTCGGTCCCGTCGAAGACCACCGCGCTCGCGCCAGCCCCGATGCGCGCGCCGACGGTGTACGCCCCCACCCGCGCGCCCTGCACGAGCGCCTCGGTCACGACCGCGCCCGCGAGAGCCCGTGGCCGCGCAGCAGCTCGTACAAGTGCGAGCGCGCGAGGCCGAGGCGACGGGCGGTTTCAGTGATGTTCCAGCGCGTGGCGTCGAGCGTGCGCGCGAGCAGCTCGCGCTGAAAGCGTCGCGTCGCCTCCTCCCACGGCTCGCTCTCCAACGGATCCACGGACACGCGGGCGGGGCCCTGCTCCGTCGGCGCGCTCTTCTCGATCGCAGGCTGCGCGCGATCGACGAACAAGTGCTTCACGTCGATCGCGTCCGAGCCGTCACCCACGGCAAACGCCGCCGCGCGCTGCAACGTCGACGAGAGCTGCCGCACGTTGCCCGGCCACTCCGAGCGCGCCAGCGCCGAGCGCGCCGCCCACGTGAGCTCGAGCGGTCGACCCATCGAGTGAGCCAGCCCCCGCAGCACGAAGTCGCACAGCGCCGGCACGTCCTCGGGCCGCTCGCGCAGCGACGGAACCCTCACCGTGAAGACCTCCAACCGATAGAACAAATCCTCGCGAAACCGCTTCGAACGCACCATCTCGCCGAGGTCTGCGTTGGTCGCCGCCACGAGCCGAACGTCCGCGCTCTGCGCCTCGGGCGACCCCAAGCGGTAGAACGTCCTCGACTGCAAGAACTGCAAGAGCTTCGCCTGCACCGTCAACGGAAGCTCCGCGACCTCGTCGAGAAACAGCGTCCCCCCCTGCGCGGCGTCCACCTTGCCAATCATCCGTCGCGTCGCCGTCGAGTGCGCGCCCTTCTCTGCGCCGAACAGCTCGGCCTCGAAGAGCGCCTCGGGGATCGCCGCGCAATTGAGCTCGACAAACGGCCGCGCCGCCCGCGCAGAGCTCGCGTGCAACGCCCGCGCGACCTCCGTCTTGCCCGTCCCGCTCTCGCCCGTGATGAGCACCGTGACGTCCACCATCGCCGCGACGCTCATGCGCTGAAAGAGCTCGCCCATCGCGCGAGAGCCGCCCGCGAGCGCGTCGAGCTTCATCCGCCCCCGCAGCGCCGCCGTGTGGTCCTCGCGCTGCGCGCTCTGCTGCGCGTCGAGCAGCCGCTGCGCCGTGCTCGCGACGTGCCGCGCGAACAGCTCGGCCATCGCGCGGTCGCGCTCGGTGAAGGGCCCAGGCCGATCGCGGCCTTGCAGATACAGCACCCCCACGCGCGCGTCGCCGCCGATCGGCGCGCACAACACCGCGTCGATCTTCGCCGCGCGCACCGAGGCGTTGCCCGAGAAGCGAGGGTCCTCCATCGCGCTCGCCGTCGCGATCGTGCGGCCCGTGCGCAGGGCTTCGGCGATGATCCCGTGCGAGAGCCGCGCGCGGATCGTGCTCACTTCGTCCAGAGAAAATCCACGGGACATCGCGATCGACGGCGCGCCGTCCGCCCCCGCGCCGAGCGCGAGGTACCCGCTGCGCGCGCCGCACGTCTCGGCCACGAGCGCGAGCGCCTCGTCGAGAAACGACTCCGCGCGCGAGTGCCCGCTCAGCTCCAAGAGCCTCGCGTACAGGTCCCTCTCCGCGCGCAGCGCGCGCAGCTCGTCATCGACGCTCATGGCTTGACCTCGGGCTCCGCCGTCGGCGCGCGGCGAAAGAGATCGAGCAGCGTTCCTTCGCGACCGGCGAGCCGCGCCCGGCCGCGGGACCACTCGCGCAGCTGCTTGATCTGCTCTTCGTACGTTCGATACAGCGGGACGAGCTCGCGCGCCGCGCGCCGAAGGTCGCCCTCGTTGACCTCGCGCCCGAGCGTAAACGCCCGCTGCACGCCCGAGAGCACCACCTGCTCGAGCTCGGCGCCTGAGAAGTGCAGGCACTGCTCGGCGACGGCGTACAGGGCGTCTTTGGGCAGGGATTTTCCTCGTCGACGCAGGTGCAACGTCAGGATGCCCTCGCGCGCTTCGAGGTCGGGAAGATCCACGAAGAACAGCTCGTCGAAGCGACCGCGGCGCAAGAGCTCGGGCGGCAGCTGGCTCACGTCGTTGGCCGTCGCCACCACGAAGACGGGCCGCGTGCGCTCTTGCAGCCACGTCGAAAACGCCCCCAACAGCCGCGCCGCGCGCGAGTCGGTCCCCTTCGCGCCAGAGCCCGCGAAGGCCTTCTCGATCTCGTCCACCCATAGGGCGACGGGCGCGCTCTGCTCCGTCGCGTCGAGCGCGCGCCGCAGGCTCTCTTCAGCGCTCTGCCCGACAGCGCTCGCGCCCATCACCCTAGGAAGATCCAAGCGCACGAGCGGCAGCCCCAGAAAGCTCGCGGCGCACTTGGCGGCTAGGCTCTTTCCGCAGCCCTGAACGCCGAGCAAGAGCACCCCGCGCGGCGCAGAGAGCCCGAAGCTCGTCGCTTGCGGACCGAGCGCGGACTGCCGCTCGATCAGCCATTGCTTGAAGGACTCGAGTCCGCCGAGCGCGTCGAGGGACTCTGGCGACTCGATGAAGTCCAGCCCGAGGTCCTGCGAGAACAGCCGTCGCTTCTCGTGACCGACGACCGCGAGCGCGCCCTCGCCCGCGGTCGGGTCCCGCGAGAGCGCCCTGGCGAACGCCCTTCGCGCGTGCGCCGTCGTGAGCCCGAGCGCCGCGCGCACGAGCCGATGCCGCCCATCCACGCTGGGTTTTCGCTCGGGAACAGTGTCCGCCGCGATCTGATCGAAGTGCGCCCCGAGCTCGCGCTCGTCCGGCGGACCGATGTCCACGCGCGCGGACTCTTCGCTGAGCCCCCGCGGCAACCCGGCTTGCGCGCTGACGAGCAGCAGGCAGCGATCGTTGGCCGCGAACCACCCGACCAGATCACGCAGGCGCCGAGCGACAGCGTGGGTCTTCAGCGCCTCGTGCAGGTCGAGCATCACGGCGATCACCGGCCCGTTGTGCCGCGCGATCGCGTCGAGCGCGGCGATGGCGTCGCGCGCCGCAGGGTCGATGCCCTCGAGCCCGCGGTGCATGGACCAGTAGGCGAAGCGAGCGCCGACGCGCGATGCGAGTCGCTGCGCGAGGTCGAGCGCGCGGGGCTCTTCG
>JAAFIF010000053.1 GCA_013298625.1 Myxococcales bacterium | reverse complement strand
GTGAGCGAGCAATCGGGTGCGCGGCCCCCACCCGCGCTGCCGCGCGCCCCGCCCCCGCGCAGAGCGCAAGGGCGGCGGCTCTGCACGCTGAATCGTCAGGAATGAGTCTGGCAGAGTTGAGCGAGGAAGCCCTTGCTCTGCAAGGGCATGACAGCGAACAGCGAGAGCAGGTTCGTCGATACGAGCGCGGTCGCGTCACAGGTGGCGTGTTGTCTGCCGTCACGTCACGAGCAGCGATTGTGTTCGATCGGGTTTGTTCGATCGAGCAACCCGAGAGCCCTTGCAGAGCAAGGGCCATCGCGCTCAACTCTGCCAGACCAATTCCTGACGATTCAGCGTGCAGAGCCGCCGCCCTTGCGCTCTGCGCGGGGGCGGGGCGCGCGGCAGCGCGGGTGGGGGCCGCGCACCCGATTGCTCGCTCACTCCAAGCGCGGGTGGGGCGCGCACCATGCGCTCTCGATCCACACGATCCGCAATCACACCCCGGCGTAGCGCTGCTTCACGTTGGGCAAGAGGTACTCGTCGATCATGCGGTCGAGCGAGTACTTCGGGGCCCACGCCCAGTCTCGGCGCGCGAGCGAGTCGTCGAGGTCCGCGGGCCAGGTGTCCACGATTCCCTGGCGCTTCTCGTGCGGCGCGTACGTGATCTTCACCTGCGGAAACGCCCGCAGTACGCGCTCGGAGAACTCGGCCGGCGACGGGTTGAACGCCGAGACGTTGTAGACCACCGAGCTCAGCTTCGCGGCGTCAGCGTCGGCGAGCTGCAAGATCGCGTCGACCGCGTCGGGCATGGCCATGAACGGGATGCGCGTGTCGTCGCGCACGAAGCAGGCGTAGTCCTTGCCCTGCGCCGCGGCGTGCAACATCTCGGGCAGGTAGTCGCTCGTGCCGCCGCTCGGCACGGTAAACGCTGAAATAATCCCCGGAAATCGAATCGAACGAAAGTCCACGCCCGGCGGGTTGGGCTCTTGCGCGAGCTGACGATAGTGCCGCGAGTAGTAGCGCCCGAGGTGCTCGCCGTAGAGCTTGTTGACCCCGTACATCGTCGTCGGCGCGTTGAACTGCTCTTCGCGCACAGCGCCGGCGCGCTGCTTCTCTGCGAGCGAGGGCACGCCGTACGCAGCGATCGAGCTCGGAAACACGAAGCTCACCTTCGCGCCACGCCTGGCCGAGCGGGCCATGGCGAACCCCAGCGCGCGGAGCGTTCCGTCGACGTTGACCGACTGCGCCCGCTCGGGGCTCTTCTCGCTCGAGGTCGAGAGCATGGCGGCCAGGTGAAACACTGCGCGGACGTCGTACTGATCGCTCACGCGCTCGAAGGACGCCGCGTCGGTCACGTCGCCCACGACCACCTGCGCGCAGCGCTTCGCCACGCTGGGGTCCGGCTCGCGAAGGTCGAGCGCGATGACCGCGTCTTGTCCGTGCTCGGTGAGTCGCTCGATGAGCGCGTGCCCGATTTCTCCGTTAGCTCCTGTGATCACCACCGCGCTTCGCGCTGACACGACGAACAACGACCTCCTGCTCGGTCCCCGAGCGGCCGCGGATTGGAGCACGCGCGGTCGCGAACGTCACCGCGGATCGCATTCGCCGGGAAATTTCCCCGCAGTTGTGACGCGGAGTGTCAGCGCATCCTCTGCGCTCGACCGTCACCGAGAAGACGCGCCCTTGATCGCACTTTCGAGATGGCGTAGCACCGGCCGCCCTGCGCGCGCGGCCGCGAAGCCCGTGACGCACTGAATCGACCGGGCCCCGCGCCCGTCCGACGGCTCACAGCGCGTCACAACCGACGCCGCCAAGCCAAACTACCTTCCATCTCGAGAACGCCGCGCTTCAATGACCGAACGAACCTCTCGCAAGCGCTCGCCCCTCCTCCGCGTCGCCGCCAACGCCGCCGCCGCGCTCGTCGTGGCCGTCGCCGCCCCGCGCGTGTACGCGCAGGCTCGCATCGTGGCCGTCGTCGATATGCAGCGCGCCGCGGGCGAGACCAACGAAGGTCGCAACGCGCTCACCGCGCTCAAGGTCCAAGTCGATCGCGCCGAGGGCCGCCTCGCGCCGCAAGCCAAGCAGCTCGAGGGCATGAAGAAGCGCCTCGAAGCGCACCGCGGCCCGCCCACGCCAGCGATCCAGCGCCTGTACCAGCAGTACATGCAGCAGGCGCAGGCGTTCGAAGGGCAACGCCAGCAGGCCGCGCAAGAGCTGCAGTCCGGCCAACAGCAGGCGTTTCAAGTGATCATGACGAAGATGACCCCCGTGATGCGCGAGCTCGCGCAGACGCAGGGCTTTCAGATCATCGTCGACGCGACCGCGGTGCACTACGTGCCGAGCCAGCTCAACCTCACGGACGCGGCGATCGAGCTGTACAACCGTCGCAACCCCGCGGCGCTGACCAACCCCGACGCGGGCGCAGGGACCGGAGCGACGTTCGGCGGCGACGCGGGCGTCTCGCTCAACCTCGGCGGCGCAGCGCGCGCGGCGAACACGGTCAACCCCGCGGCCGCTACGGCGCGCGTCGAGACCGGCACCCCTGCGAACAACAGCGCCACCCCCGCGAGCGGCGGCTCGAGCAGCGGGCTCGGCTCGGTGTTCTACCGCCGCGACGCCGGTCGCTGAGCGACGCGACGACCGCTCATCCCCCCGCGCGCTGCTCAGCGCCGGTTGAGCATCACGTCGTCGAAGAAGCGAACGAGCTCTCCGTACGCGCGAATGCGGTTCTCTCGGCGCGCGACGCCGTGACCTTCGTTCTCGAAGCGGATGTACTCGACCGTGCGGCGACGCGCGCGAAGGGCGGCGACGATCTGCTCGGCTTCGCCCACGGGGACGCGCGGGTCGCGGGCGCCGTGGATCACCATGAGCGGCGTGGTGATGCGATCGACGCGGTGGATGGGCGAGACGCGATCGAGCACCGCGCCGTCGTTGGCGAGCGAGCCGTACTCGGCCTCGCGAAGCGCGCGGCGGTAGGCGGCGGTGTTCTGCAAGAACGTGCGGAAGTTCGCGATCCCGACGATGTCGCACGCGGCCGCCCAGAGCTCTGGGTACAGCGTGATCGCCGCCAGGGTCATGTAGCCACCGTACGAGCCGCCCATCACGGCGATGCGGTTCGGATCGACGTCGGGCTGCGTGCGAAGCCAGCGGTTGACCTCGGCGAGATCGCGCACCGAGTCCTCGCGAAGCGCGACGTCGTCCATGTGGGCGTAGCGCTTTCCGAAGCCGGTCGAGCCGCGGACGTTGGGCTCGACGACGATGTATCCGTGGCCGACGAGAAACTGCATCACCGGCGAGAACCACAGCGCTGACTGCGCCTCGGGGCCGCCGTGAACGTTGACGATGACCGGCGCGCGCGTGCCCGCGGGCAGCCCTCGCGGGCGGTAGACGATGACGGGGACCTCCGTTCCGTCGAAGCTGCGCACGCGCTCGATGGTCCCGTCGACGAGCGTGCTCGTGTCGATCCCTGCGTGGTCGCTGTTCGTGAGCCGCGTGACTGCGGCCGTGCGCACGTCCACGCGGTAGACCTCGTCCGGAAGGCTCCCGCGCGAGAGCGAGACCGAGAGCGATTGCGCGTTCTGCGCGAACGCGACGTGACCGATCCAGCCCGCTTCGATGCGCGGTCGGCTGATCTCGCGCGGATGCCTCGGGTCGCGCAGATCGTAGAGGCGCAGCTCCGAGCGGCCGTCGATGTTGAACACGATCGCGGCCGTGCGACGGTCGCTCGCGAGCTCGAACGCCTCGATGTCGTGCTGCTCTTCGGTGATGAACACCAGCTCGCCCTCGGGCAGCGGTCGCAGCGCGAGGTTCATGAACTCTCTGCCCTTGTCGCTCACGACGAACACCGCGCGCCCGTCCCGCGAGAACCGCGGCGACGCATAGCGCTCGTCGCCCGTGTGGGGGACGAGGTTCGTCGCCCGCCCGCTCGCCACGTCCACCAGCATCACGTCGCCGTCGAAGTTCGACCGCTCGTGCATGACCAGCAGCTGCCGTCCGTCCCGCGAAAAGTCCTGCGCTTCGTTGTGCCCTTGCCCGTCGTACAAGCGCCGCGCCGGCGCGCTTCCGTCCACGGGCCGCACGTACACGTCGAAGTCCGCGCCGTTGCGCTCGTTGGACGTGAACGCGATCGTGCGTCCGTCCTCGGCGAACGCGCCGAACATGTTCTTCACCGCGCGGTTGCTCGTGAGCTCAGCGGGCGCTTCGGCGGGTCGCGAAGGGTCGAGCCGATAGAACTGAACGTTCTCGTCGCCGCCAAAATCCCTGCCGAACAACACGGCGCGGCCGCCCGGCGCGTACTGCGCCCAGTGCACTCTGTCGTCGATCGTCGCGAGCCGACGCCACTGCGCCTCGGCCACCGGCTGCGCGCCGACCGCTGCGATGAACGGCTGCGGCACGCCCGGCGCGTCCGACAAGAACACCACGTTGCGACCGTCCGCAGAGAGCGACGGGCTGTGCGCGCGGTGCAAATTGAGCAGCCGATCCATCGCCGGCCCGTCGAGGGGACGCCACGTCGTCGCGGGCAGCGGCGCGCGAGCGACGACGGCGGCGTCCGTGTCCACGCTCGGCGCGGCGTCGGCGACGGGCGTCGCTGCGTCCGCAGGTTCGGTCGGCGGGGGATCGTTGCGCACCGAGCGCGTCGAGCCGGTGCAAGCCGCGAGCAGCGCGAAGACGGAGGCGATGTGCGTTCGTCGGAGGTTCATGCGGCGCGGGAGTATGCCCGAACCCGCGCGCTCAAGGGCACGCGCGATCAGCGGTCCCGACGCGCACCGTGCGCGCTCCGCCCACGCCGCACAGCGCCATTTCGACAGCGCCCGGACCGCCCGCGACGAGCACCCTCGGCGCGGTCACGAGCGCCGCTCGCCCCGCGACGCGCGCGCGATCGACGGTCAACGCGACCAGCGCGTCGATGGCGGCTCGCTCGGACTCGTCGGTCCGCCCGTCGTGCGCGGCCCACGCGCGCACGTCGGCCCATCGCGCCGGATCACTGGGATTTCGCTGGTCGATCAGCGATGTCTTCACGGCGTCGAAGCCGCGCTCGAAGCACCGATCAGCCATCACGCGCTCGGGCTCTGCGACGAGCGTGGTCGCGGTCGCGCTGAGCTGCGCTGCGTCCGAAGCGCCCGTCGCGAGCACCAGCACCGAGCGCGCTGGGTCGTCGTAGAACGACGTCGTGACCGTCGCGCGCGCGCACCGTTCGAGCGACGCCGCGAGCACCCACGAGGCCGCGGACGACTCCGCGCTCTCTGCCGGCGCGATCCTCCAGCCGACCGCGACGCCCACGCGTTCTTGCGCCCTGAACACAGCGCGCGACGGCGCGTCCCCGGCGATGGTCACGAGCGGCGCGAGAGTGATTCCGGCGCCGCGAGCGACGGCGGGCCAGCGCTCTGCAGCGAGCGCGGCGCGCGCTTCGTCGACGCTCAGGTCCCCGCTGACGACGAGGGTCATCGCGCCCGCGCGCAGCGCCTCGCGAGCGAGCCCGCGCGAGCTCGAGTCCTCCGAAGAAGCCCACGAGAACGAGCCGGCGACCTCGCTCCACTCGCGCGGAGACCAGGGAGCATCCACCCCGCGCAGCGCCGCGAGCGCCGAGCGACGCAGGGCGAGCAGCGATCGATCGAGCGCGGGCTGCTCGGGCTGCGTCCTGCGGGCGACCCACTCTGCAAACGACCCGGTCTCGCGTGAGACCGCGGGCTCGCTCGCGATTTCACCGAGCTTTCGCAGCGCAAGCGCGGCGTTGCTCGTCGCGACGTCCAGCGACATGACGAGCCCCTGCCTGCCTGCGTCCACGCGGAGCTCCGCGCCCACTTGCGAGAGAGAAGCCGCGAAGAGCGGCGCTGGATTGCGACGGCTGCCTCCCTCTTCGAGGGCGAGCGCGAGGCGAAGCGAGTCTCGCAGCGATCTTCCGGGGGCGGACTCGCTGCCGACCCCGCGCACGACGAGCCGCAAGTGGACTGTGCCCGCGAGCGCAAAGCGCCTGTGTTCGACGCGCAGGCCGTTGGCGAGCTGCCAACGGGTCGGAGCGATCAGCGCGGCGCGCTCACGCGGCGCCTCCGCGGGCAAAGAGAGGGCGACCGGCGCAGCGTCGCGCTCGGGCTGCGGCGAGACGCTCGGGATGTTCGAGCGCGCACTTGATTGTGTGTGCTCTGCGACGGGCGGCCTGGGCACGGCGCGCGCGCACGAGGCGAGCGCAGCGCACAGCGCGAAGAACCCGATCGACGCGGTCTTCATCGCGCCTCCGAAGCTGCGCGCGGGGCGATCATTCGCTCGTTGAGCACGCGCAGGACGTCTTGCACGGTGACGGCGTCGAAGCGGTCCTGCTCGGTGAGCGCGAGGCGAGCGTTGCCCCAGCGCGCCTCGAAGCGAGCGAGCGTGCGTGCGAGGCCCTCGGGTGAGCCCTGCGTCGAGAGCCACTCGACCCGCCAGCGCTCGCGCGCGGCGCGCAGCTCGGTCCCGAGGATTCCTTCGCGCGAGAGGCGGGCGAGCAGCTCGTCGGCGACCGAGTCGAGCGGCGGGCGCGCGCCGCGGGCGGTCGCGTAGCCGAGCGTCCAACGAAAATGGTCGCGCCCGGCGCGGTGCTCGACGAAGGCGTCCGAGAGGACGGCGCCGCGGATCGAGCGCTCGGCGAGCAGACGAGAGAGGGGGCCGAAGCGCGGGTCGTGCAGCGCGAACGCGAGCAACTCGAAGGCGTAGTGATCGGGGCTGCGCGCTCCGACGACGAGCCACTGGCGCGACCAACGCTGCTCTGGCCCTTCGCCGAACGTGCTCCACGCCGACGCCGCGTCAGGCTCGGCGAGCATCGCGAGGGGCTGTGAATCACGAGACGGAATCGCTGCCACCGTGCGATCGACGAGCGCGTCGAGGGTGTCTGCGACGGGGGCAGAGCTGACCAGCACGAGCACGGCGTTGCGCGGATCGAGCCCGCGGCTGTGCAGTCGGCGCACCGGGTCGGCGACGGACGGCGCGAGGGCGTTCAACCGCTGGGCCTCGCGCCACAACGCGAGCTCGACCGCCGCAGCGGGAACCCTCGAGACGAACTCGGTGTACGCCCCGTCGCTCTGCGTGCTGGCGGCGATGCCCGCTCGGTCGCAGCGCGGATCGGGCGCGGAGGCGAGCTCGATGACACCCGGCAGCGACTCGCTCGCTTCTCGTCGCACCCCGAGCGGAACGGTCAACACCAGCCCGACGCTCGACGGCTCGACGGCGTTCGACCACGCGCGGACGAGGGTCAGCCCGTTGGCGAGCCGGCGCGCCCGCAAGGAGAATCGCTCGGTTGGCGCAGGGGACGAGCGGGGCGCGCCCGCGTCGGCGCCGGGCGCAGTCTGCGCGTTCACTGGGGAAGTGAAGGAGGACAGGGTCGCCAGAAAGAGCGCGGCCGGGCCGTGGCTCGCCAGGGATTTCCGCTCGGACACGGTCGGCGTGGTACCGTCGAACGAGGATATGTCGCAAGGCGGCGACGCGCGTTCACGCTCGGGAGTCCCCAACGATTCGCTGAGAACACTGAAGCTCGACGAAGGCGCGTCGGTGCGCGACGAGCTCTATCGGTCGATCCGCGACGATCGAAAGCCCGTGCTCGTGGTGATGAGCGGCAACGAGATCGGCGCGCGCAGAAAGCTCTCGGACAACATCGTCGCTGGCCGCGCGCCCGACGCGGGACTGCACCTGTCCGACGCAGGCGTCTCGTGGCACCACGCGCGCTTCGAAGACCGCGGCGGCGACTGGGCTGTCGTCGACCTCGGCAGCACCAACGGCGTCACCGTGAACGGAAAGAAGTGCGCCGAGGCCATCCTCAAGGCAAACGACCGCATCGCGCTCGGGCGCACCGTGCTTCGCTTCGAAGAGCAAGACGCCATCGCCGCGGCCTACGACGAGCAGATGGAGCGCATGGTGAGCATCGACGACCTGTCGGGCTTACTGCTGCGCAGGCGCTTCGACCGCGAGACCTCCCTCTTGCTCGACGCCGCGCGGCAGAAGGGCGGCGCCCTCGGGCTGATCGTGATGGACCTCGACGGGGTCAAGAAGATCAACGACACGCACGGGCACGTGTACGGCGCGCACGTGATCGGCGGCGCCGGGCACCGCATCGGCGACGTGCTGCGCGGCCGCGCGATCGCGTCTCGCTTCGGAGGCGACGAGTTTTGCGCGGCTGTCGCCGACGCCGACGCGGACAAGTGCGTCGCGATCGCGCACGAGATCCTGCACGCCATCGGCGACAAGCCGTTCGAGAAGGACGGGCTCGTGTTGCGGGTCGGCGTATCGATCGGCGTAGCGTCGTTTCCCGCCGACGCGACCGACGCCGCGACGCTCTTTCGCCTCGCTGACGAGGCCATGTACCGCGCAAAACAAGCGGGAAAACACCGCGTGAGTCGCTGACTCGCCACCGAGGTTTCACGAAATGATCCAGGTCCGTTGCCCGAGCTGCCACGCGAGCTTCGACACCGACGAGCGGCGCATCCCCAAGGCTGGCATGCGCGCGCGATGCCCCAAGTGCGGCTCGTCGATCTTCGTGATGCCCGACGGAAGCGCGTCGATCGCCGCGGCAAAGCCAGCGCCGATCGCGATGCCCGACGACCTTCCGTCTCCCGTCGGCGCGTGGCTGCCGTCCCCTGTTGGAGCAGGGTTGCCCTCGCCCGTCGGCGCGGGCTTGCCCTCCCCCGTCGGCGCAGCGCTTCCCGCTGCCAAGGGAGCGCTCTTCTCGCTCGACGATCTGCCCGCGCCCTCGGCCGGAGATTCGATCCTGCTTCCCGCTGCCAAGCCACCATCGAACACGCTCGATGACCCGTTTGGCTCGGATTTGCCCGCGCCCGGCGGCGCTGGGCTGCCCGCGCTCGGCGGCGCTGGTTTGCCCGCCCTCGGCGGCGCTGGTTTGCCCGCCCTCGGCGGCGCTGGGCTGCCTGCGATTGGCGGCGCTGCGTTGCCATCGCCGGCAGGAGCGTCGCTGCCGGCGCTCGGCGGAGCATCGCTTCCCTCACCGGTCGGCGCTGGACTGCCCTCGCTCGGTGGCGCCGCGTTGCCGACGCCCGCGAGCGCGCTGCCGAGCCCGGCGGCACCGAAGCCGCTCGCGCCGCTCGACCTCGACCTCGATGGTCCGCCTGTTTCGAAGCCCGCTGCGTTGTCGAAGCCATCGACGCCAGCGATGGGGCTTCCGATGTCCGCCCCTGCCCTCGAGCCGGACCCGTTTGCGCAGCCCGTGCGCCCCATGTCGTTGCCGCAAATGGACGCGACGAAAGCGCCGCAGCCCATCGCCGCGCCCAAGCCTGCTGGCCGCACGCCGCCAGGGCCGCGCGACCTCGATTTCGAAGCGGACGCAAAGCCAGCGAAATCGCTGCCGACCGCGAAGGCTCCGTCGATGGTGTTCGACGCCGTGCAACCGGACGCGCCCATCGAGCCCGACCCTCGCGCGTCCTTCGAGCCGCCGTCGTCTTTGAGCGCTGAGTTTCGTGCGCCCTCGGCCGCCGCGAAGAGCGCGGTCCGCACGCCCGCGGCCGGCGTCAATCCGCCACGCAGCTCGGCGCCCGCAACGCCACCACGAGGAAACAACGCCCCGACGCTGGCCGAAGGCTTCGACCTCCCGCTGCCGCCCCCGCCCGAGAACGGGCCGATCAAGCGGGGCGGAATGGGCTTCGGCGAAATCGACCTCGGCGGCGAGACCCCGGCGACCTCGGGCGGCGGTGACGCCGACGAGTTCGATCAGATCCCCGTCGAGGGAGGCCCGCCCGGCAACAGCGCTGCGAGCACGACGCTCGACACCGACGGCCCTCCGCGGCAGCAAGCGGCGGCGACGGGCACCTCGCGCCCGACCGGCGCGCCGCGTCCCACCGTGCAAAAAGACGAGCCCAAGCGAAAGGGCCTCTACGTCGCGGTCGGCGGCCTCGGCTCGGTCGTGCTCATCGGCGCAGCGCTGTCGTTCACCAGCGCCGGTCCGTTCGGGATCAACGCCGTCGACCAGGCGCTGCACGGCGCAGAGCGCAAGGCCGCCGCGACCGCCGCCATCCAGGGAGCGCGACGGCTGCTCGCGCAAGACACTTTCGGCGCCGCGCGGCGCGCGCTGCGACAGCTCGACGATCAGCTCGCGCGCACCCCGAAAGAAGCAGAGCTCCACGCGTACGCGACCTTCGCCAACTACTTCGTCCTCGCCCGGTTCGGCACCGACGCGTCCATCTCGGGCCGCGCACGCGCGCTCTTCGAGAAGCTGCCGACGCTGCCCTCAGGAACCGAATACATCGGCGCCGCGCAGTCCGCGCGCGAGCTCTCACAAGGGCACCCCGAGCGCGTTCGTCGCTCGCGCTCGCCCGAGCCGGCTGCGCAAGACCTCGAGGTGATGGCTGCGATCGACCGCGACCCGTCGAGCTCCGTCGAAGTCGCCCGCGCAGCAGCGACCTCGCGACGCTCGATCCGCACGCGCTTCATGCTCGCGCGCGCGCTGTTCGTCGGCGACGATCAACCCGCGGCCCTGCGCGAAGCAGAGTCGCTCATCGCTGAGTCGCCGCAGCACGCGGGCGCTCGCTTGCTCGCGGCGAAGATCCTCGCGTCCAACCCCGAGCGCGGCGCGCGCGCGGTCTCGCTCGCTCGCGAGGTCGAGGCGCTGGCCCGCGAGGCCTCGACGGACGAGAAGGTCGAGGCCGCAGTGCTCATCGGCGACGTCGAGTTCGCGCTCGATCACGTGAACCCCGCGCGCGAAGCGTACGAGCGAGCGCTCGCCATCGACCCCCGCGCGCCGAGCGCGCTCGTCGGCGCGGGCAGAGTGCTGTACAGGCAGCGCGCGTTCTCCGAGTCGCTCGCGAAGTTCACCGCGGCGGCCACCGCGGATTCGAACGACATCGACGCGGCGATCGGCGTCGGGATGGCGTCGATCGCGCTCGGTCGCCACGCCGAAGCGCAGCCGCGGCTCGAGCAGCTCGCGCAAGCGCACCCCAACGACGCGAAGGTGCGCTTCTGGTGGGCGCGCGCGCTGCTGGCGATGGACAACCGACCTGCGGCCGAGCGCGAGCTGCGTGAGGCCATGCGGCTCGACGACACGATGCTCGAGGCGTACACGACCCTCGCCTCGATGCTGTTCTCTGCGCAGCAGCCGCGCGAGGCGGAGGCGGTGCTCGAGCGCGCGCGGGGACGCGTCGCGGATCAAGCAGCGATTCACCGCGCGCTCGGCGAGGGACGCTTCGCGCGAGGCGACATGGAAGGCGCCGAGAACGAGCTTCGACAAGCCGTCGCGGATCACGCCGAGGACCTGCGCACACGGCTGCTGCTCGCGCAGGTGCTGCGTCGTCGACGCAACTTCGACGGCGCGGGGCGAGAGCTCGACGCGATCTCGCGCACCGACGCCGAGTACCCAGGGCTCTTGCTCGAGCGAGGGATGCTGTTGCAAGCGCGCGGCGACGCGCAGGGCGCGGTCTCGATCTTTCGCACTGCGCTCGCGCGGGACCAGCAGAACACCGAGCTGTTGGTGAACCTCTCAGCGGCGCTCGTCGCGGCGGGCGCCTACGAAGAGGCGGACCGACAGATCGCGAACGTGGTCGAGACGCAGCCGAACATCGCCGAGGCGCAGTACGTCCTCGGCCGCGCGCGGCTGGGCAAAGGCAACGTCGTCGACGCGATTCGCTTGCTCGAACGCGCGACGGAGCTCGACGCGACGCGCGCGGATTTTCGCGCGTACGCCGCGGAGGCCAACCTGCTTCGCGCGGGTTTTGCGCGGGCGATCGAGCACGCCAACCAGGCGTGCACGCTGGACCCGAGCTTCGCGCGCGGGTTCTGGATTCGGGGTGAAGTGCGCGTGCGGCAGCACCAGGCGCGGGAGGCCTTGCTCGACGCGCGCAGGGCGCTCGAGCTGGACCCGATGTTTCCTGACGCGATGGTGACCTACGCCGAGGCGGACTCGCAGCTCGGCCAGGCCGCGGCGGCGATGGAGCTGTATCGACGCGCGCTCGCGATCTCGCCGGACCGCGCCGAGTGGCGCGCACGATACGCGAGGCTCTTCGCGGACGCAGGGCGTGACGTGGACGCGCTGCGCGAGCTCGAGCAAGCGTGCCGCATCGGAGACAACCTTCCGACCCCGCCGCCGTGGCTGGTCGAAGCGCACCGACTCGCCGGCGAAGTCGCGTTGCGCGCGAACCGTCGCGACGCGGCGAGGCAGCACTATCGACGCTTCATCGACCTCGCGGCGCCCGGCTCGGCGGGGCTCGACGACGCGCGACGCGCGCTGCAAGAGTGAGCGAGCCGGCGCGGGGACAGCGCGGCGCGTGGGGTGCGTTCGCGCGCGCGATGGTCTCGACCGTGCTCGCGATGGCGATGATCGGCCTCGCGATCGCGCGGCTGGGCAGAGTCCCGCGCCCAACCTTCGAGCCCGTCGCGAACATCGAGGGGACGCGCGCTGTCCTCGGTCGTGTCGCGCTCGTGCGCCGCGGCGAGGCGCGCGGGCAACATCTGGGCTGGTCCGTGCTCTGCTCGGGTCGAGAGGTCGTGAGCCTCGCGGGCGTCGAGCGGCCGACGATCGCGCGCGGTGACGCTGGGGCGGTGCGCGTGGTTCGCGGGGATTTTCAGCGCTCGTTCGACGGCGAGCGCTGCCGGTAGCGAGCGATCTCGCGCCGAGCGCTTGTCGTCCGCAGCCTCGCGCCCCAGAGAGCGCCGATGGTCGTTTTTTGACGTGGCTCGCAAGGATCGCGCCGACGACGGTTGACGTACCGAACGAGGTGGATAGTTTCGACCGCCACCAAAACGACAAACATCGAAAACCGCAGAGAGCGCGCTGGTTTTCCAACGGCAAGTGCTGCATGGTCCGCGCGCCAAACGACTCAGTGACGGGAGGTTTCTGCCATGGGCAAGGTGATCGGAATCGACCTCGGAACGACCAATAGCGTGGTCGCCGTGATGGAAGGCGCGAAGCACACGGATGTGACGGTGATCGTCAACGAGGAAGGTTCTCGGTTGACTCCGTCGATCGTGGGCTGGGACGACAAGCAAGAGGTCTTCATCGGCCAGCCTGCGAAGCGCCAGGCCGTGATGAACCCCGAAGGCACGGTCTTCTCGGCCAAGCGCTTCATCGGGCGACGCTTCGAAGAGGTCAGCGAAGAGAGCAAGCGCGTCCCGTACCGTGTGGCGCGCGCGGACAACGGCGACGCGGCCTTCGAGATCCGCGGCAAGAAGCTCGCGCCGCCCGAGGTGAGCGCGAAGGTCCTGCAGAAGCTCAAGAAGGCGGCCGAGGACTACCTCGGCGAGACCGTGACCGACGCGGTCATCACGGTCCCCGCGTACTTCAACGACGCCCAGCGCCAGTCCACCAAGGACGCAGGCAAGATCGCCGGGCTCAACGTCCGCCGAATCATCAACGAGCCGACGGCCGCGGCCCTCGCGTACGGCTTGGACAAGAAGAAGGACGAGCTCATCGCGGTCTACGACTTCGGCGGAGGCACGTTCGACATCTCGATCCTCGAGGTCAGCGCGAATCTCGTCGAGGTCAAGAGCACCAACGGCGACACGCACCTCGGCGGAGACGACGTCGACATCGCGATCATGGACTACCTCGTCGCCGAGTTTAAGAAAGAGACCGGCATCGACGTGACCAAGGATCGCAACGCGATCCAGCGTCTGCGCGAAGCGTCGGAGAAGGCCAAGGTCGAGCTGTCTGCGGCCGCCGAGACCACCGTCAACCTGCCGTACCTCACGGCGGACCAGACGGGACCGAAGCACCTCAACGTCAAGCTGACCCGCGCGCGCCTCGAGCAGATGATCGAGCCGCTCGTCGAGCGCTCGCTCGAAGCCTGCCGACGCGCCCTGGCCGACGCGAACAAGCGCCCCTCGGACATCAACGAGGTCGTGCTCGTCGGCGGATCGACGCGCATCCCGATGGTGCAGAAGCGCGTGAAGGACTACTTCGGCAAAGAGCCGAACAAGAGCGTCAACCCCGACGAAGTGGTCGCGATCGGCGCCGCGGTGCAGGGCGCGATCCTCACGGGAGACGTCAAGGACCTGCTGCTGCTCGACGTCACGCCGCTCTCGCTCGGCGTCGAGACGCGCGGCGGGATCATGACCACGCTCATCGCGCGCAACACCACGATCCCGACGCAGAAGGGCGAGGTGTTCTCGACGGCCACCGACAGCCAGCCGCAGGTCGAGATCAACGTGCTGCAGGGCGAGCGCCCCATGGCGCGCGACAACAAGAGCCTCGGCAAGTTCGTGCTCGACGGCATTCCGCCGGCGCCGCAGGGCGTGCCGAAGATCCGCGTGACGTTCGACATCGACGCCAACGGAATCCTCACCGTCACCGCGAAGGACGAGGCCACCGGCCGCGACCAGCGCGTGACGATCCAAGCGGGCTCTGGGTTGTCCAAGGACGAGATCGACCGCGCCGTTCGCGAAGCGCAGTCGCACGAGGCCGAGGACAAGCGCCGCAAGGACGAAGCCGAGACCCGCAACAAGGGCGAGGCGATGGCCTACCAGGCCGAGAAGCTGCTCAAGGACGCCGGCGACAAGCTGTCTGCGGAAGACAAGAGCACCCTCGAAGGCTCGGCCAAGGACCTTCGCGCTTCGCTCGAGAAGCAAGAGATCGCAGACGTCGAAGCGGCGATGAAGAAGCTCGAAGGCGAGATGCAGCGCATCGCGATGGAGCTCTACAAGAACGCCGGCGGCCCCGGTGACGGCGGCGCTCCGGGCGCTGGCCCCGCGGCGGGCGGACCGAGCGCGGCTGGCGCGCAGGGCGCTGGCGGCAAGGGCAAGGGCGACGTGATCGACGCCGAGTTCGAAGAGAGCAAGTAGCTCGATCGCGACCGCGAAGGGGGCGCGGGCGCAAACGGAGAACCGATGGGGGGTGCGCTTCGGTTCGTCGCTCGAATCGCTGGTGTTTTCGCGATGTTGTAGTCGCACAAAGAACCGCTTCCAGCGCGGCGGTCTCGCGCGTACGCTCTCGGCCTGGGAGCACGACGAGCGATGAGCGCGACGATCATCGAGGGCACGGGCGGCGACCGGATCGCGGTGCAAGAGCACGGGTTTCCGATCGTGTGCTCGACGTGGGTGGGCAGCCCTTCGGTGCGGGCTGTCGAAGAGTACTTTCGCTGGCTCGACGGAATGCTCGCGCGGGTTCAACGCGAGGGCGGCGCGCTGGTGAACATCACCGACGGCGGGCTGGCGGGCGTGCCCGGCGCGGACGTCCGTCGGTTGATCGCAGAGAAGACCAAAGAGCTCGACCCGGCGAGAGCCAGCCGAGGTTTTCACTCGATCAGCGTGATCGAGAGCCCGCTGATCCGAGGAGTCATGAACGCCCTCGCGTGGCTGCACGGAGACATGAAGAACGACATCGTGAGCTCGCGCCGCGAGGCGATCGAGAACGCGATCGCGTGGCTTCGCGCGACAGGGACGACCGCGCCCGCCGATGTGCTCCGCGCGCTCACCCCGCGCCCGATCTCCGCGCGCTGAGCGGCGAAATCTCGCTAGAATTCCGGCGCCGTTCGCGACGTATCACCGCGACGCACACCGCGCGCGCTCGATCGCGCGACGGGGAATGTCCCGAGCGCCCGTGCCGTTTCATTGCGCTCTGTCCCACCGACCATTAGTCTCGATCGACTGCGCGACCTCGCGTGGACATCCGGCGATGCAACTCCCTCAAGAAGCGCTCCTCGGCGATCGTTGGCAACTGCTCTCCCCCATCGGCGAAGGCGCGATGGGCGAGGTTTGGCACGGGCGGCACGCGCAGCTCGGACACGACGTCGCCATCAAGCTCATGAAGCAAGAGGCCGCGCAGGACCAAAACCTGGTCGCGCGGTTTCGCCGCGAGGCGCGCATCGCGGCGCAGCTTCGAAGCAAGTACATCGTCCGCGTCGAGGACTACGGTACGAGCCGCGACGGCCGCCCGTACCTCGTGATGGAGTTTCTGCGCGGCCAGACCCTCGCCGCCGTGCTCGAGCGCACGCCGCGGCCCGATCGAGCGTTCGTCGCGCGCGTCGTGCAGCACATCGCCGCCGCGTGCGACGTCGCGCACCCCGCCGGCATCGTGCACCGCGACCTCAAGCCCGAGAACTGCTTCGTCGTGCAAGACGACGACGGAGCGGCCCTCGTGAAGGTGCTCGATTTCGGCGTGGCCAAGATCACGGACAACGTGTTCGTCACGCAAAACGGCGTGGTGACGGGCTCGCACGCGCTGCTCGGGACGCCCGTGTACATGTCCCCCGAGCAGGCCCGCGGCGAGCCCAACCTCGACGGCCGCTCGGACCTCTGGTCGCTCTCGGTGATCGCGTACGAGATGCTCACCGGGAGGATTCCGTTCGACGTCGGATCGCTGGCGCAGGTGCTGTACGCGGTGCTCGCCGGCCCGATCGCGCCGCCCTCGACGCTGGACGCGACCATCCCACGCGCCGTCGACGGCTGGGCCGCGCGCGCCCTCAACCGCGATCGAGCGCAGCGATTCTCCTCGGGACGAGAGCTCTCTGCCGCGCTCGCGCAGGCGCTCGGCCTCGCGCGCGTGACGCCCAACAGCTTGCCTTGGGCCGCCAACGCAGGCCCCGTCGCGATCGATCGCACGCACGTGGCGACGGGCGCCGATCAGCACGCGAGCGGCTCGTACGCGCCGTACACGCCCACGCAGAGCGACGCGCATCGGCCCGTCGCGATGAGCCAGGCGCCGTTGCACATGCCGTCCGCCGCGCCCGCGCCCAACGAAGCGCTCACGTGGAGCGGCGCGGGCGGAGGCGCTCCTCTCGTTCAGCCTGCGTTCAGCACGAGCATGACGCCGCCGGTCCCGCTGCCAGCGGTGGTCGTTCCTGTTGCCCATGCGTCGCACTATCCCAGCGCGTACGCGACGCAGGCGCAGCCCTACGCGCCCGCGGTCAATCGCAGGCGGCTGCACGGGATGGGCTTCGTGTTTCTGGCGGTCGGCGCGCTCAGCGCCGCGGCGCTCGGCTCCGTCGTGCGCGCGCGACGCGCTGCCGCGCGAGAGCCCGCGACGAGCGCGTTCGTGCAAGAGCCCGCCGCGCTCAACAGCGGCGCCATCGGCACCAGGGGAGCGCCGAGCGCCGAGCAGCGCCCCGCGCCGCAGATCGCCCCGCGCGCGACGCCTTCGCAGATCGCTCCCCCGCAGCCAAACGCTGCGCAGACGGGCTCGTCGCACACCGCGCGGCCTCAGGTCGCGCACACGAATTCAAGCGCCAACGCCAACGCCAACGCCAACGCCAACGTTAGTCCCGACGCGCACGCCGCGCGCAGCGCTGGCGCGACCGGGACGAGCGCCGTCGGCGCGGCTGCCCAGCAAGCAGCAGGCACTACCCCGCGAGCCAACCCGCAGGGCGAGCGGAGCTTCGACTCACTGTGATGAAGGCCAACGTCTTGGCGGCGGCGCTGATCGGCGCTGGCTGCGTGGGGCTCTCGAGCTTCGACGCGCGCGCCGAGCTCGCCGAGTCGAGCGCCGAGCAGCTCGCGGTGCAAGCGTTTACGCGAGGACGGCAGCAGTACGACGCCGCGCAGTTCGAAGAGGCGCTCGCGTCCTTTCGAGAGGCGCTCGAGCGCGCGTCTTCGCCCAACGCGAGGCTGTACGTGGGTCGCTCGCTGCGCAGGCTCGGCCGCCTCGCCGAGGCGTACAACGAGCTGCGACGGGCTGCACAAGAGGCAGACAACCGCGCCCGCACCGAGCCTCGGTACGCGACCACGAGAGAGAGCGCGCGCGAAGAGGCCAACGCGCTGGTCGGGTCGGTCGCGTTCGTCACGCTCACGGTGATCAACGCTCCCTCTGGGGCGGTGGTGACGATCGACGGACAGCGCACGGGCCCCGCGCTGTGGGGGACGCCGCTCGCACGAACGCCAGGCAGCGCGCACGTCGAGGCGCGCGCCGACGGGATGCAGCCCGTGACGCTGAACGTCGAGCTTCGCGCGGGGTCGGACACGCGGGTGCGCATTCCGTTCGCCGCGGTTTCGACTGAGAATTTGCAGGGAGCGGTGCAGATCGGCTTCGGCGATCCCGCCGCGCCCACGAGCGCGCAGGGCGTCGAGACGGTGGACGTCGATCGATCCGCGCTCGACGCGAGCATGGGCTCGCGCGTGATGCCGGCAGCCACGACACAGCCAACGACGGCGGCGCGCGGGGCGAGCTCGGCGTGGGTTCCCGTCGGTGGGGTCGCGGTCGCGATCGGCCTCGGCGGAGTGATCAACGGAATCGTGTTCGCGGCGTTCGCGGAGGATCGGTTTCAATCGCTGCGGAGGCTCTGCGGCGTGGGCAGCGATTGTCGCAACGACCCTTCGGCGCAAGCGCAGATCGCTGAAGGACGACAGTTCGACACGATCAGCGTGGCCTCGGCGGTCGCGGGCGGCGCGCTCGCGGTCGCGGGCGTGGCCATGGTGATCGGCGGAGTGCTGCAAAACGAGTCGCTCCGCGCGGCAGAGCGAAGGGCCGTCGCGCCGATGTTCGTGCGTGTTCGGCCTGCGATCGTGCCGATGCGGTCGGGCGCGACGCTCTCGATCGGAGGCGCGTTTTGAAGATCGTTCGCGCTGCGGTCGTCGTGAGCGCGCTCGCGTGCGCGCAGTGCCACGACTGGGATCAGTTCAATCGCCCGCCGGTCGCTGACGGATCGACGGTGGGGGACTATCGCTGCGGCATTCCGTACGCGCTCGTCGGCGTGTGGTCGGCCAACGCGACGCCCGAGGTGCAGCGCGTTCGGCTCACGGACCCGCCGACGCCGTGCGCGCCGCTGCCGCTGCGCTCGTTTCGCCGAGGAGAACCGGTCCGCGCGATCGCAACGCTCGGCAGCCGCGTGCTCGTCGCGAGCGAGGCCGGCGCGTGCATCCTCGACGTGAGCGACACCGCGGTCAGCGAGACGTGCACGCAGATCGCCACCAACGCAGCGGTGGTCGACGCCTTCGTTCGCATCGACCCGCAGCCTCGCTTCGCCATCTCCCTCGCCATCGGAACCGCCGGAAGCATCAGCCACCTTCTCCTCGAGGACGCCGAGCACAAGTTCACCGAGCAGCGGCCGCTCTCGTCCGCGGGGCTCTCTTCGCTCGGCGGCGCGCCGATCCGCTCGATCATGAACTCGCCCGAAGACCCCTTCAGGCTGTTCGCCACCCGCGAAGACCGCGAAGAGCTCGTCAGCGCGCTGCAAGACAACACCGATCGCCGCGTGCACTTGACCGCGTTCAACGGCTCTCCCGTCCTCTACGAATCCCTGGGCGTCGGCCCGAGCAACAGCAACGGCTCCGTCGTCGCGATGCTGCCCCGCAACGAGCCCGCGCAGTTCGCCATGCTGCTCAACGCCACGCGGTTTCCGAGCAGCTCGTGCAGCGAGTGCACGCGGCTCGCGCACGTGATCCCCAACAGCATCGACCCGCGACAGCAGATCGTCGCCTGCGACAACGCCGGCGGTCGCCCTGCGCTGCTCTTGCACGGGACCGACACCAGCTGCGGGACGATCGCCGCGTTCGCTGCGGGCGCGCACGTGAGCCGCATCGCCATCCGCTGGCCCGAGTGAGCGCGCGATGACCGTCCTCTGCACCATCGCCGCGGTCGTCCTCCTGGCGTTCTCTGGGCTCTATCTCTGGCAGCAGTCGCGCGTGTACCGAGCGGTGTTCACCGACGCGCACGTGAGGGAGTTCGTGGGCGTCGTGCAGCGGCTGCGAGAGCCCGCGCTCGCGCTCGGCGCCGCGGTGCCCAAGGACCTCTCGGACAAGCGCGTGGCGACCACGTCCGCGGGCATCCACGTCGCGTACACCGCGATGCCCCACGGCGACGGCGTGGTCGAGCACCACGTGAGCGTCAGCTTGCTCGGCGGCTACACGGCCGCGGCCGTCGGCCACGCGTTCGTGCGACTCGCGATGGAGGCCCTCGGCTTCGACGCAGAGCAGTACGTCGTCGGACGATCGCAGCGCGGCGTGTGGCACGGCGCTGTGCAGCTCGACGCCGAAGCGCACGCGACGCTCGCCCAACACGCCCTGCCCGCGCTCGACGAAGGCCAGATCGCGCAGCTGTTCACCCGCGCGCAAGAGCGCGCACGCGACCCGCGCGCCGTGCAGGCGCTCTCCGTTCGCTGAGCAGGGACGCAGAGATTTCGCGTGGGGAATCGCTTGACGATCGCTTGTAAGTAACAAGATACTTACAACATGACGTCGAGTCGAAAGCCCACCGCCGAGCGGCAAGAAGAGATCCTCGACGCCGCGGCGCGCATCCTCGCGCGGGACGGCGTGGCGTCGCTCACCATCGCGACGCTCGCCAAAGAAGTGGGCGTGACGACGGGCGCGCTCTTTCGGCACTTCGACACGCGCGACGCGATCCTCGTGGCGCTCGCAGAGCGAACGGCGGAGCAGCTTCGGGCAGATCTCGTCGAGACGAAGCACGAAGAGCCTTCTGCTGCGCTGCGCGCGTTCATCGCGGCGCGGATGGGGACGGTCACCAAGAGCCCGACGGCGCCGCTCATGGTGCTCTCGCCGGACGTGCACCTGGCGCTGCCGCCGAAGGGGCGCGAGGCGCTCGCGGCCACCGTGCGCGAGACGTTCGAGCACGTCGCGAAGATCGTCGCGCGAGGACAGTCCGAGGGGGCATTTCGCGAGGATATCTCCCCGCAGTCTGCGGCGGGCGTGGTGCTCGGAGCGATGGCCTTGCGCGCGCTTCAGCGCGTGGTCGCGCCGCGCGCGCTCGCGACGGAGCACCCCGCGGACGCGCTGCTCACGCTGCTCTCGCCCCTCACCAAGAAGGCGCCCAAGTCGTCATGAAGAGCCGATCGTTCGCGCTCGCCGCGCTGCTCAGCGCCGGCTGCTACGAAGCGCACGCGCAGAGCGCTGCGCCGGCCGACGCAGCCACCACATCCGCCCAACCACGGGCCATTTTCGGGACAGGAACGCTCGTCACCGAACGCACCGTTCCGCTCGCCTTCGAGCGCAGCGGGACGCTTCGCACGCTCGACGCCGACGTGGGCGCGATCGTCGAGCGAGGCGCGGTGCTCGCGGCGCTGGCCGACGAAGACACGCGCCTCGCCGTCGCGCGCGACCGCGCCGCGGTGAGCACCGAGCGCGCCGCGCTCGCCCGCGTACGTGCGGACGAAGCGCTCTCTCAGCAGCGCCTTCACATCGCCAGCAGAGAGTCCTCTCGCAGCGATCGCCTCTTCGCCACCGGCGGAACCGCGGAGCTCGAGCACGACCGCACCCGCGACGCGATCGCGCTCGGCCAGCTCGAGCTCGCGTCGCTGCGCGCGCAGCGCCCGGCGATCTTCGCCCGCATCGAGCAAGCGCAGGCCCGCGCCGAGCTGGCCCGCGTGCTCAGCGAGCGAGACCGCATCGTGGCCCCCGTACGAGCGCGCGTCTTGCGCAGCGAGCTCGCGGCGGGGGCGTTCGTCGGCGCAGGACAACCCGTGGTTCAGCTCGCGCCCGTCGGAGCCGAGCTCGCGAGCGTCTGGGTGCACGAGAGCGAGCTCTCTTCGCTGCGCGTCGGCGCGCGGGCGACGCTCACGCTGCGCGACGCCGCACACACGCGCTTCGACGGCGTGGTCGTGCGCGTGCGGCCCGAAGCGGACACGCGAACGCACGAGGTGCGCGTGGACGTGCGGCCCTCGACGCTGCCGCCCATCGTCGTGTTCGGCCTTCGCATCGACGCAGAGATCGAGCGTCGACCATGAGGCTCGCCATCGCCGAGCTGCGGGCGCACCTCGGTCGCTTCGTCGCGACCGTCCTCGGCCTCGCCCTGCTCTTCACCGTCGTCCTCGCGATGGGCGGAATCCACCGCGGCATGGTCGTCGACGCCCTCGCCCTCGTCGACGCCGCGGGCGACTCGCTGTGGCTCGTCGAAGAGGGTCGCCACGGCCCCTTCGCCGAGGCCTCTCGCGTCGACGCCACAATCGCCGAGCGCGCGCGCATCGTCCCCGGCGTGCGCGACGCCGTGGCCCTGCGCGTGCTCGGCTACCAGTTCGAGCACCAGGGACGCTCGCTGCGCGTCACGCTCGTGAGCGATCGCTTCGAGTCCGCGCCGGTCCTGCGGTGGACGCTCGATCGCGGCAGGCTCCCGTCCCGCGCGCGGGGCGAGATCGCCGTGGATCGCACGCTCGGGCTCGCCGTCGGACAAGAGATCACCCTCAACGATCAGCCGCTGCGCGTGGTCGGTCACCTGCGCGGCGCCATCGCTTCGTCGGGCGACGCCGTCGCCGCGGTGAGCGAGCTCGACCTCGATGACATTCAGCGCTTCGCCCCAGCGGGGGATCGCGACACGCCCGCGACGCACGCGCTCGCCGCGCCCGCCGCTGCGGTGCTGGTCTCGCTCGCTCCAGGGGCGGATCCCGCGCTCGTTCGCCGTCGCCTCGCGCAGATCCCGGGCATCACGGCGTACACGGCCGCCGAGCAGCGCTCGCTCTTGCTCGACGGCGCCGTGGACAAAGCGCGCAGGCAGATCGGGCTCTTTCGCGTGCTGCTCATCCTGGTGTCCACGGCGCTGCTGGCCCTGGTGACCTTCTCGATGACCGCCGCGAAGACCCGCGAGATCGCGCTCGTGAAGCTGCTCGGCGCGCGCACGCGAACGCTGGTGAGCTGGGTCGCGTCGCAGTCGCTGTTGATGACCCTCGCGGCGTACGGGGCGGCGGTCGCGATCGGAGCGAAGGTGTTTCCGAGGTTTCCGCGGCGCGTGGTGATCGAGCCGAGGGATCTGTGGATCGGGCTGCTCGTCGCGCTCGTGCTCGCCTCGGTTTCGTCCGTCGCAGCCGTGCGCCGCGCTCTCTCGGTCCCCGCGGGAGAAGCGCTCGCTGCGTGATGCACTTTACACACTGTCAAGTGAGAGCACGATGACTCGACTGCAAGCGATCGACCTCGAGAAGACCTACGGCTCTGGCGCCCTCGCGGTGCGCGCGCTCGACCACGTCTCGCTCAGCGTCGACGCCGGCGAGGTCGTCGGCCTGCTCGGCCCCAGCGGCTCAGGAAAGTCCACGCTGCTCTCGTGCCTCGGCCTGCTCGACGCCGCCCAACACGGTGAAGTCCTGCTCGACGGCGCGCCCATCGCCAAGGACGGCCGCTTCGTGTCCGACCCCACCGAGGTGCGCCGACGTCGCATCGGCTTCGTGTTTCAGCGCGCCAACCTCGTCCCCTTCTTGGACGTGCGCGAGAACGTGCTGCTGCCGCTGCGGCTCGAAGGGCTGCCCTCGCGCGCGGCCCGAGAGCACGCCGACGCGCTGCTGAAGCGCCTCGACCTATGGGATCGACGGTCGCACTCGACCAGCGCGCTCTCGGGCGGGCAACGGCAGCGGGTCGCCCTCGCCCGAGCGCTCGTCACGCGGCCTGCGCTGGTGCTCGCCGATGAGCCTACGGCCGCGCTCGACGCGGCCCGCGGACGCGAGGCGATCCTGGCGCTCAAGGACATCGCCCGCGACGAAGGCGCAGGCGTGCTGGTCGTCACGCACGACACGCGCATCTTGGACGCGTTTGATCGCTTGTTGGTGATGGAGGACGGACGGCTGTCCGCCGCGGACCCCAAGGACCACGCGGCCCCCGCGCACTGACGCGCGCTACTCGCGCTCGTCGGCGATCGCGCGAGAGATCACCCGCGCGACGGCCTCGGTCACGGAGTACTCGGCCAGGTCGTACGCGGCGACCCACGCCGCTTCGCTCGCGTCGTCGCCGGCCCGCAGCGCGCCGCCCACCACAGAGCACACGTAATCAAGAACGACGTAGTGCACGCGCTCGTCGATGAGCTCGATCACCTCGAGCAGCGGACCGACGCGCACGTCGAGCCCGCACTCTTCGCGGATTTCGCGGACGAGGGCGCGCTCGATGGTCTCGCCGCGCTCGACCTTTCCGCCGGGCAAGCTCCACTGACCCACGCGCGGGGGGCTCGTGCGGCGAACGAGCACGACGTGCGGCCCGTCCGCGCGCGGGTCGACGATCACGGCCCCGACGGCCAGGCGCGGCGCCTCGCTCACGGCTGCCGCCCTTCGTTGCGCACGCGCGGGTTCTCGTACACCGACACGATCGGAACGCCGTCGTGCGTCACCACATGCGAGAGCCGCGCTTGCCCGTAGGCGGTCCAGATCTGCGCGTCGACCTCCATCATGTGCAGCTCGTGGTGGACGATCGAGTAGTCCGCGGGAGAGATCTCCCACACAACGCGAATGTCGCTGCGAAAGCGCCCGTCGCTCTGCATCATCTCCCACGACGGCCACGCCGTGTCGTGGATGTACACGGCGCCGTTTTGCGGGACGCGCTCGTTGAAGTAGCCGGTGAGCGAGCCCGTGGTGAAGCCCCAGAACTGACGGTTCATGCCGTAGTCCGCGGCGCCGGGCGTCCCGCCAGCGAGGGGGGTGTACTGCGAGAGGCCGAAGGGGTGCGAGTGCGCCGTCTGCACCAGCGAGGGAGCAAGCAGCAGCGAGGCCATCGCGGTCCACCCGAGCCACGCCGGGCGCACGCGGCCGTCGAGCGCGCGCTCGAGCTGCCGCGCGATCACCTCGAAGCCCGCGCCCGCGAAGAGCGCCAAGAACGGATACGCCGTGAACCAGTGCTTCGTCCCGCCGAAGATGGGCGTGTTGGGCTTGAGCCAGAGCGCCAGGATCGCGTAGCCCGCGCCGAAGAAGAGCACGTCGGTGCCGAGCGGGTCGTCCGTCGCGCGCTCTTTGTTGAAATCGTGTGCGCGCTTGAAGGGGCCCACCGGCGGGATGAGCCACGCGAGGGGAGCGCTCTGTCGAAGCAGCGAGGGCACGCGCGAGGCGAAGCCCACGAAGAAGAGCACCAGCGTCACGGCGGGCACCGTGAACAGGATCATCATGTACGGGTACGACCTGGGAAACGGCGGGCGGAAGTAGTTATGCCCGAAGAATTCCATGTTGTAGTACGGGTGGTTCCAGTGGAAGCCGAGGTACTCGCCGAGCCTGCCCGGCCGGCCGCCCTCGCCCATCAAGAAGTCGAACCACATCCACGGCCACAGCGCGATGAAGGTCGCGATGCCGATGGTGAGCATCGAGAGCACCGCCACCGGCGCGCTGATCCCGCCCTTGCGCGCGACGTCGCCGACGTTACGTCCGCGCACGACGAACCAGTGGATCAAGAACACCACCGGCAGCATGAACACGTTGAACTTCACGTTGAGCGCGAAGCCCCACGCGACGCCCGTGAGCACGCCCCACAAGAGAGCGCTCTTGTTCGTCTCGTCGATCGAGCGCCAGTAGCAGTACACCACCAGCGCCCACCAGAAGGTCACCGGCACGTCGAAGCAGTCGAGGTGCGAGTGGTAGAAGATCCGCGGCATGAACCCCAGCGAGAGCGCCGCGACGAGCCCCGCGCGCCGCGAGTACGCGCGGGTCCCCATGATGTACACGAGCCAGAGCGCGAGGCCGCCCATGACCATGCCCGGGAAGCGCATGGCCGTTCCCGCTTCGGCGAAGACCCTGTGCTTGACGTAGAGGTACTTCCACGAGAGCGCGAAGAGGCTCTTCATGAGCGCGGGGTGCTCGTGGTTGACCGTCCAAAACGCGTCGACGTTGGAGCGCTGCACGGCCTCGCGCCAGTTGGTGGCGAGCAGGTCGAACCAGCGCGCGTACGAGCGCGCGGCGTCGAAGTAGAAGCCCTCGTCGCGGGCATACCCGAGGTTGCGCGCCGTGCGGATCAGCAAGAGCACGTAGAGGGCGCAAAGGACGAAGCCGAGCGCGTGGTCGAGCCAGATGGGCGCGCTCTTCTCGCGCCAGTCCCAGCGCGCGAAGAGCCCGGCGAGGCCCTTGGGCTCGGGCTCGCTGGGGGTCTTCTCCTCGGTCTTCTCGCTGGAAATCTCTTGGTCAGTTGATTTCGTGGGCTCGGCCGCAGCGGCGGTCTCTGCGGGGGCTTCGGCGCTGGCGTTGGTGTCGGCGGCGCTCATCGAGAGTCTCCGGTGAAGCAGTAGTGAGCGGCGCGGGCCGAGGGCATGGTCGCTTCGAAGACGACCTCTTGCGTGGTGCCTCGCAGCGCGCGGGTGTCGAAGCGAAAGTTCTTCCACCCTTCGCCGTCGTGGTGGACGTCGCGGCCGATCTCTTGGCCGCCGACGCGCACGGTGAGCGTGACGTCGCAGCCGACTTCGCCGCGATCGCCGCCGCGCTCGGCCTGGTACGCGATGCCGTGGTAGCCGTGGATCACGTCGCCGATGGGGACGTTGCTGAACACCGTGCGCATCGGGACGTCGACGACGGGGTGCGACCAGATGCAGCGACGGCCGCGGTGGCCGAGGTCTTCGAGGATGATCCTCGAGACGTTGTTCCACCCTTCGCCGCACTGAAAGCGCTCGGGGCCGGCGAGCGGCCCCTGATGCAGCCCGCCGCCGGTCACCGGAACGCCGAGCGCCAACGGACACGGCCGCGGCCCGCCCGGCTCGACGCGAAACACCTGCGCCTCGTGCAAGTGCTCATAGAAGTCGTACTGCGGCCGCGCCGGCGACGGGTTGCGCAGCACCCTCACGTCCACGCCGCCGAAGCGCTGCGAGCGCTCGACGGACCAGCCACGAAAGTCCGGGTGCTGTCCGTCGCGAATCGTCGCGACGAACGCGCGGGGATAGGTCGTCGCGTCCGCGCGGGCTGCGTCCTTGAGGGGGATCAAATCGCCGAGGTGCCAGCGCGCGAGGGGATCGCTCCACAGCGGCGCGGAGGCCACGAGCTCGCCAGGGCGCCGCTCGCGTGCGATCCAGTCGTGCGCCGAGCGCCAGTCCCCTTCGGTCGGAACCGAGCGGACGATCCTCGCGTGCGCGACGAGCTCCCACAGGGCCACCAGGGGCACCAGGGCGAAGGCGAACCGCGCATACTTCGAGAAACCCTGCGATTTCTCTGGCGCTTTGCTCGCGGCAGGTTGGTCTACGTTGTCAGCGGTCATCGAAAGCGGCGCCGAAGATAGCCGCAATCGCCCCGAAGTTTCGCGTGAAGGTTGTCCCGGTTCGCGCCGAACGGACGGCGGGGCGGGCTGAGCGGCCTCGACCCGCGGATTGTTGCGGCGCATTCTTCGCCGAATGAAGGCGGTGCGCCTGCCCGGATTCTCGACAGCCCTCCTCGCCCTCTGCTCCGCGCTCGCGACCGCATGCGGCGGCCCGCCCGGCGGTGCGCCGTGTTTGGAGGTCAAGGTTCAAACCATCAACGGAACGCTGCTGCCGAGTGCGTACGGCAGCATCGTCAGCGGTCCGCAGCTCGGCACGCTCGCGACCGTCACCTCATACGTCACCAACGAGCCGAGCGGCGTGCTCTTCGGCGCAGCTTGCAGTGGCACATCGGTGCTCGAGCTCTGCGCGGCGGGCTACCAGTGCAAGCGCGTGACGTACACGTCGCCGCGGGACCGCTCGGACGTCAACGGCAACAGCTTCACTGATCGCATCACCGTCACGCTCGACCCGATGTAGCCAGCGACGTCTCGACCGAAGCCCCGTCGCGCGCGGCGATACTTCGCGCCCCCGCCGACGGCGCGTGACGGCAACCACGAACGGCTTCGCGAAGTCGTCCGTTGCCAGCACGGGCGAGGCTGCGCACCGGTGCGGGTCGATGCTCTACCGCTACGTTGGGCCCGAGTCGGTGCGGCTGCGCGCCCTCACAGAACCGGCAGGGACGCCCATTCGCACCGCCGCCGACGTCGCGGACTTCGCCCGAAGGGAGCGCACGTTTGCGAGCGACGGAGCGAGCTTCATCGTCGACGAGGCGGGCACGCTGCACCTCGCGCCGCGGCGAAGCGAGCACGTGGGATGCGCGTCGGGTCGGGACGTCCTCGCGGCCGGCGAGCTGTCGATGGCGCTCGTGCGGGGCCGCTGGACGGTGACCGAGTGCAGCAATCAATCGACGGGATACTGCCCCGAGCCGTCGTGCTTCGAGGCGCTCGCCGCGGCGCTGGACGCGCTGGCGATCGCGCGACCCGCTGCGTGGACGCAGGCGCTGGTGATCCGGCGCTGTGATTCTTGCGCACAGATTCAAGTGATCAAGGAGGAGGTCTTCGAGTGCGCGGTGTGCGGTCATCCGCTGGCCGCGCGACGGTGAACCGCGGCGTAAAATCGTTCGCGGTCAAAGTAGTTTGAGTGCCCTGTCGGGGTGGGGTTCTTACGGTGCGAGACACGCTGGCGCGCCGTTGAGCGCAGACAACATTGAATTCGTGTGCGTGCGCGGTCCGCCCGTCTCGAGCGCGACCACGGTCTCGGTTCGACAGGGATTTCACCGGCGATCGTCCGCTCGGGTGATCGCCGATGCCCGTCGCGGACGCGGCGCAGCCCTCCCGTGCCGCACGCGATTTGCACCCCGAGTTCGACGACGCCAGCGCACGAAAGGAACGCACCCTCCTCATGCGCCACACCCGCTTGCTCCTCGCGCTCACCGTGACCGCCGCGTGCTCGTCGCCTGTCACTCCCACGGACGACGCAGCGTCGGCCGACGGCTCACCAGAGAGCGCAGTCGCGGACGCTCGCGAAGACATCCTCAGCGACGCAACGGCGCGCCCCGACGGCGCTGACGACGCCGACGACGCCGACTCGACCGCCGACGTCTCGTCGATGAACGACGTGTTGTCGCTGCCTGACGCGACGAGCACACCCGACGTCACGCCAATGATGGACGCCATCGCCGACGCCGCTGTGGACGCGATGCCCGACGCGATGCCCAGCGCACGCATCACAGGCCGCGTGCGATTTCTGGGAGACGGAACGGTCACGGTCTCGTTCAACGGCGTGTTGCGGACGTTCTCCGCTGCGGCCAACGCGGCGCCGATCGCCTTCGACGTGAGCGCGCCTGCTCCCTTGGCGCGACACTCGATCACGATCGCGTCGAGCACTTCGACGCAGACGTGCGCGGTGCGACTTCCCACGCCCGCGCCCGTGGCAGAGCCCGTCGTCACGGGCGTCGAAGTGCGCTGCGTGATGGCCGCGCAGGGCGAGCTCACGAGCCCGTCCGAGCAAGTGATCGAGCTGCCGGGCACGCCGACCGCGCCGCAGCGCGACCTCATCGAACTGCCAGAGTTCGTGATCGATCAGCCCGACGCGACCAACGTGCTGTTGTCCGTGAGCGTTCCGCTCATTGTGTTCGGCTCGACGAACACGTTGGGCGCGGTGGAGGTCGCGTTCGTCGACAGCGTGACCAACACCGTGGTGGGTCGATCCATCGCGCGTCGCCCCAACGGCAACACGAACAGCGCGCACGCGAGCACAAGCGCGATCATGGAGCTCGCGCCCGGACCGCACAGAATTCGCCCGACGTTCAGGCACTTCGACGTCGACGCCGCGCACCCCGGGGCGCGCATCGTGTACGGCGTTCGTCCCCAGCGCGCGATCACCGTCGCGAGCGACGGTCCCCTGACGCTCACGTTCGACGCGATCGTCCTCGAGTCGCTCTCGACCTTCGACCGCGCGCTGCACGCATCGTGGATGCCCACGGCGACCGAGCCCAGCCTCGCCGCGGGAATGTCCCGCGTCGTCCCGATCGCGCCCGCGGTGAACCCCACGGTGCCCGCGGGCGGCGGCGCGATCTATGCGTTTGTTCCCAGCTCGGCGAGCGGCCCGGTGCAGTGGGATCTCGCGTCGGACAGCACGTCGCTCGCGCGCGGCGCGGCGTTCTACGACGGCGCCGAGCTGCCGCACGCGATGCTCGCTGCTCAGCCGTTTGCCGCAGCCGCGACCGTGTCGATCACCGCGCGGCTCTCTCGCTTCTACTACCGAAATAACTTCGGCCCCGCCGACCAGAGCGTCGAGCTGCGCGGCCCCAACGTCACCGCGTTCTCGGGATCACCTTCGTTTCGACCGGCGCTCACGCCGACGACGCTCGACGGCGCGCTCTTTGGCCCCGGCGTTCGTCTGTTCGCCCAGCGAGCCACCGGCAACGTCTCTTGGAGCAGCGGAAACGCACCGGTCGCCGCGCCGCCGCCGACGCTCGACGCGACGCGAATCGTCTTGGCAGCGCCGCGCAAAGTGTACTTCTTCGCCCGCGTCGGATCGCTGCGCGTCGCGAGCGACGGGCCCGTCGGCGACGTTCAGCTCGTGCGTCGCAACGCCGCGGCGCCCTTCGACGCTCGAACGCTCACGCAGATCTCGTTGAGCTCTTCGAACGCGCAGAACTCGCAGGGCGCGCTCGTCGCCGCGCTCGTCGATCTGCCCGCAGGCGAGCACATCCTCGAGCTGCGCGCGCGGCCCGTCACGTCGATCGGAGTGATCCCTCCGGGCGGAATCGTCCAAGCCTACCCAGTGCTCTTCACCCCGTACGTCACCGACGCCGTGGTGCAGCTCGGCCACGTTTCGACCGGCGCTCTGGTGCTCGAGTAGTCGCAGAGCTCGAGCGGGCGATCGCATCAGCGCTGTCGCTGAAGCAGCTCTCGGACGACACGTTGCTCGCGGAGCTGCCGTCACACAGCGTCGCTCGACGGCCCCGTGATCGACGTGGTCGCGTCGCTGCCGTTGGCGAGAGCCGCGCGGCGCGATGCGCGATTCACCCAGCCAATTCACAGGCGACGCCGAAGTGATCGGACGCGAACAGCGCTGAGGCTCGATCGATCGGCTCGTCGCCGACGAGCTCGATGCGCGCTGGACGCAACGCCGCGCCGCGCACGAGCACGCGATCGATGCGCCGTCGCACAGCGCCATCCCGCAGGCCCGCGGCCATCGTGTTGCGCGCGGTGTCCCTCGTGTAGCCCGCGTCGCGAGGACGTAGCTCGCGCCACGCGTCGCGCATGCCGCTCGCAGCGAGCGCGCGCTCCTCGAGCGCGTCTCCGTCGCTGAAATTGCAGTCACCCATCAGCAGCGCGGCGTCTGTCGCGGCGAGGCGCGCGGCGCACTCCGAGAGCTGTTCTGCGCGCGTCTCGCGGTTGTGGCGGCCGCTCTCCAAGTGCACGCCGCCCACCGAGAGCGTGGATGCGGGCAGAGAAAACTCAGCCCAAGGCATCGAGCGACCCATCGAGCCCCCGAGCTCTGCGAGCCACAGGCGCGATGGAGCGAGGGTCGAGAGCAGGATCGTTCCGTAGTCGTCGAAGGTCGAGCCATCGGCGTCGCTGAGCCAGTAGCGCTCGCGAACGAGGGCGCTCTCGGTGAGCACCGCAAGAAAGCGAGGCGTCACCTCTTGCAGGGCGACGAACGTCGGCGCGCGCGCTTCGATCATCGCCAGCGCCGCCCGCGCTCGGCGCTCGACCGCGATCTCTCCGAACCAAACGTTGAACGTGAGCGCCGACATCGGTCCCGCTTGCGCGGCCATCGTGCGCGACGAGCGAGCGCGCCAGTCACCGCCGTCGAAGCGCCAGGGATCGAGCGGTCGTTGCGAGAAGAGCGCTGTCACCGCGCGACAATCGCACAGTCGGCGAGCTCCGCCAGCGTCGAAGTGGCTACCGTTCGCCGCGTCGATCAGCGGCGCCGCTGAACGCGCGACGAGATCATGGTTGACGCGCATCCGTGAGCGCGGTCAGGGCGAAAGGTGGCGGCGTTGTTCGCTACGGACGCTGGACTGTCGGGCGATACCGCGCGGTTCGCCGCAACCCACGTGCAGCGGCGTCGGTGGCTACGCTCGCGACGAGCGCGGTTCGTAGGTCAACGATCGCAAGGCGAGCAGGGGAGCGGCCTGGCGCCGCGTAGGCGGAGTTCCGTGCGAAAATCTAGGCGATGCAACGCCCTTCGCTCGAACACGGTCGCGCCCCAGCAGATGGGCAAACGCGTCGCTCTGCCCCGCGGTGCGCGCTCGCGCTGCTGCTCTTCACGTGCGCGTGCGGCAGCAGCGCGATGCAGGACGCCGCCACGGACGCAGCCGACGTGCAGCGGCTCGGCGACAGTGCGGACACACACGACGGTTCGCTCGCGGACGCTGGAGCGACCGAAGCGGGCCCGTCGGCAAACGGGTTCACCTTTGTTCGCTCGGAGGCCGCTGCGTGCCCGCTTTCGGCTGCGGACTGCGCGAGCGATTGGCCGGCAACGGGGACGGTCCGACGATGGACCTCGACCGAGCGCTATCGCACGCGCACCCACGAGCGAACCGCTTGGATGTATCGCCCCGCGGGAACCGAAGGCCGCGCGCTGCCGCTGCTCGTCTTCTTGCACGGCGGCAACGGCAACGGCGCGGCGATGTTCAGCCGTGCGTTCGACGAGCTCGCGCGGGGAGAGAGCGTCTCTTGGCGTCGCGCGACGTCGACGTGCACGTTCAGCTACCCCAACGGATTTCGCGACGGAGCTGGCGCGCGCTGCACGCCCGAGACGGTGACGTACCGCGGCGCAGAGCCGTTTGCGCTGTTGTTTCCCGAGGGGATCGAGAGCGCGAGCACGAGGATCCCCAACGCCCGGCACTGGGAGGACGGACGCAGCCCGTCGCCCGGTCAGCTCTCCGTCGAAGAGACCCGCGATGACGTCGGGTTCATCGCGCACTTGCTCGAGCTCGCCGCGCGCGAGGCCGGCGGCGTCGACCCCGAGCGGATCTACCTCGCAGGCTGGTCCAACGGCGGGATGATGACCCAGCGAGTGCTCTGCGAGATCGAGTCGGCCGGTCGCGAGCCGCTCCGCGCGCTCGCAGCGGTCGCGGTCGGCATCGCCGCGTTGCCAGCGAACCTCTACGACGGAACCGAAGCCAGGCCTCGCTGCCCGCGCACCAGCACAGCGTTGCCGTCGATCTACTTTCAGGTCGGCCGAGGGATCGCGACGCCGGACTGCGCGAGCTTTCCCTGCATGAATCCCATCGCCGACGGTGACGGAACAATGCCCTTCGCAACGCCCGGCGCGCGGCATCGAGTGAACTCTCCGGACCTCGGGTTCGTTCAGTCCTTCGCGGACACGCTCGAGTTGTTTCGCGCGTCACTCGCTGCGAGCTACGGCGCCGAGACCATAGAGCCCCCGAACATGATCGGCGCGCACACGGCCGAGCAGGTCCGCACGCTCTCCGAAGGACGCGTGGAGCTTCGATCGCTCGTGACCGACGGCGGCGCGCACGAGACCGTCGCGACGCGAGGCGAGTTCGCCAGCGAGGCGCGACAGTGGCGATTTCTCGCGGGCTTTCGAAGGCGCGCAGGTCGCGTCGAGCGTCGCGCCGAGACCAGCGTGATGGGATCGTACTGAAGCAGGGTCGCCGGACGTCGATGGTGGCGCACGCAGCACCCGAGACCGTCGGACTCCACGTCGCCGAGGCGGCTCGCGCGCGCACGCGGAGATGCAGCGCGAAGATCAACGCGATCGAGCGTGCGCGCATGACAGCGCTGTTCGCAGAGCGCCTGCCCGTCCGGCGGACCGCGATCGCTGCGCATCTTCGCTGAAAGCTCACCCGGGTCTGCGACGTACAAGGGATTCGAGAGACACAACATGAACCTCCGTCGAACGCTTCGATCGCTCGTCGTGCTCCTGGCTGCGACCGTGGCCCTGTCTGCCGCGCCGCAGCGCGTGGGAGCGCAGTCGGTCGCCGCGCGCATCGCCGGGTGCCGCGCGCAGCCAGCGCCAGCGCTGACCACCGCGCTCTTGAGCGACGGCGCGACGGTGCGCTGGACGTCGCGCGTCTCGCGGGCGCCCGCGGCTTGCGCGTACCGAACCACCGCAAACGAGTGCATCGCGATGTGTCGATCGCACGGCATCGCGCGAGGATCGGGGGCCACCGTGCATCTTCGCGGCGGACCGATCGAGTGCGCGACCACCAACAGCTCGTCGACGAAGCGCTGTCCGTTCACCGAAGGGCAGACGCTCACCGTCGAGGGGACGCTCCGCCACCTCGGCAACGAGTGGTGGCTCGACGTCTCGAGCGCCTGTCGCCCGTGATGCGACGCTCGAGCGCGAGAATCACGCAGGCCCATCGGCCGACGGCGCGTGGCTCGTGTCGAGCGGTGCAGTCTTCGCACAGCGCAGTCGCGCTCGCGAGGCCGGTGTACAGTCACCGCCCATGAAGCTCGGCATCGCTCCGTTGTTCGCGTGCACGTTGGTCGTGGCCGCTGGCTGTTCGTCGCCTCCCGTGCCGAACGACGGCGGAGAAGACCGAGTCGCTCCCTCGGACATCACGGCGCCGATGGACGCGCGCGAGGACGTCAGCACGAGCACGGACGCAGCGACGATGCCGGACGCGAGCGACGACGGCGGGCCTGCGGGCGTGGGGTTGCGCTGCTCTGCCACGCGGCCGTGTCCATCGGGCCTCGCGTGCGTCGACGGGACGTGCCAGCTCGACTGCGGCGGAACCTCTCGCTGCGGCGCTCCGGCCCGCTGCTGCGCGATGGGCGAAGTCTGCGCTGCAGGGACTTGCGCGGCCCCTGGCGCGGCGTGCACGCCCACGCCTGGCTGCGGCACGGGATCGGGCTCGTGCCCGAGCGGGCAATACTGCGACGCCGCGCTCATGCGCTGCCTCCCCAACACCGCCACAGGAATGTGCACCGTCCCCGCGGCGCGCTCGTTTCGGCCGGTGCAAGCGTGGGCCTGGACCGGAAGCTCCGCGCGGCCCGAGTTCCGCGGCGTGCTCGCGACGCCGATCGTCGCGGACGTCGATCACGACGGCGCGAGCGACGTGCTCGTGGTCGCGTACAAAGACCCGCCCGCGTCGTTTGGCGGCAACATCGCCGCGCAGTCGATCGTGTGCGCGCTCTCGGGCGCGGGGGACTGTATGGGCGGCGCGCGCGAGCTGTGGTGCACCGAGCCGCAGATGGACCCGACGCGAGACATCAACGCGTGGGGCAACATCGCCGTCGCCGACCTCGACGCGACCGACGGCCGCAATCAGCTCACGATCATCGCGCAGATGCGCCTCGGCCCGCAGGGATCTGGCGGGATCGTCGCGTTCGACGAGCGCGGCAATCGCTTGTGGATGGGCCGTCGCATGGACGGGACTCCCGTGAACACGGACTCGGGGCTGGCGCTCAACGTGGGCTCGTTTGGCAGCGTCGCGATCGCCGACCTCGAAGGCGACGGGCGGGCCGAGATCATCGTAGGCAACACGGTCTTCGAGTCCACCGGCGTGCTGCGCTGGCAGGGAACGACCCCGTGCTGGGGCGTGCTCGGCGCGCACTCGTTTGCGGCGGATCTCAGCAATCCGCCTGACGGAACGCTCGAGGTCATCTGCGGCGGAACGGTCTACTCGGCCACGGGCAACATGGTGTGGCGCGGCGCGGGCTTGCCCGCAGGCTGGGGCGGGGTCGCGGATTTCGACGGTGATTCTCGGCCCGAAGTGGTCGTGGTCAACGACGGTCAGATCGCGCTCTATCGCGCGGACGGGACGCCCGCCTCGGCGGTCACTGCGTTTGCGTCGGTGGGGCTCAACGGTCGCGGCGGCGCGCCGACGATCGCCGACCTCGACGGCGACGGGACGCCCGAGATCGGCATCGCGGGCGCCAGCGTGTACGGGGCGCTTCGAGTGCTTCCGCGCGCGGGAGGGATGTTCGCGTTCGAGCAGGCATGGACGCAGCCAGCGGACGACACGTCGTCGAGCAGCACGGGGTCGGCGATGTTCGACTTCGACGGCGACGGGCAGTACGAAGTGATCTACCAGGACACGTGCCGCGCCAGGGTTTTTGCAGGCCGAGATGGCGCGGTGCTGATGGACATCCCGAACATCTCGGGCACCGCGGCCAACTACCCCACGGTGGCCGACCTCAACGCCGACGGCCGCGCGGAGTTCATCACTGTGAGCGATTCGTACTATGCGCGGTCGGGGATCGTTCCGTGCCCGATGACGACGCCGCGCACCGATGGCGTGCGGGTGTTTCGCGACGCCAACGACAACTGGCAGAGTACGCGCGGCATCTGGAACCAGTTCTCGTACTCGGTCACCAACGTGTGCGACGGCGTCGATTCGGTCTGCGAAATGGCTGAGAATCAGCACGGAGCGATCCCGCGCCGACCGCGCGCCTCGTGGTCCGGCTCGCTCAACAGCTTTCGCGTCAACGCGCAGCTCGGGCTCGTCCCGCGCCGCGCAGCGGACCTCGTCGTGGTCTCGCTCGCGGCCAACGTCGCCTCGTGCCCGACCGAATACGTCCTGCGCGCCGACGTCGCCAACCGCGGCGCGCTCTCAGCGCCCGCGGGCACGCCCGTCTCGTTCTTTCGCCGTGATGCCATGGGCATGCGCACGCTGCTCGGCACCGTGATGCTCTCGCGCACCCTCGCCCCAGGAGGCACCGCGCGCGTCGAGCTCCGCGTCATGCCGCCAGCGCCCGGCCTGTTCGAAGTCATCGCCGTCGTCAACGATGACGGAATGGGCGCTCGTTCGCTGCGCGAGTGCAACAGCGACAACAACACCTCCGCGCCGCTCGCCGTCGACTGCACCATCATCGGCTGAATCCCCAGCGCGAGCGATGTGCTTGTCCCCTGAGACAGTGGGGGCAACCAACTCGACACGCCCATTGCGCTGAAAATTCTCAGCGCGCTCTCGCGGAACAACTCCTCGACAGTGAGTCCACGTTGAATGCGTCGACCGAGGCGTCGCGGGCGTCAGCGGTTCATTGATTCGCTGTAAACTGCGAGGTCTCTATGAAGATCGAGATCGCTCCGTTGTTCGCGTGCACGTTGGTCGTGGCCGCTGGCTGTTCGTCGCCTCCCGTGCCGACCGACGGCGGAGAAGACCGAGTCGCTCCGTCGGACATCACAGCGCCGATGGACGCACGCGACGATGCAAGCGTGAGCACGGACGCAGCGACGATGCCGGACGCGAGCGACGACGGCGGGCCTGCGGGCGTGGGCTTGCGTTGCTCTGCCACGCGGCCGTGTCCATCGGGCCTCGCGTGCGTCGACGGGACGTGCCAGCTCGACTGCGGTGGAACCTCTCGCTGCGGCGCTCCGGCCCGCTGCTGCGCGATGGGCGAAGTCTGCGCCGCTGGAACCTGCGCGGCCCCTGGCGCTGCCTGCACGCCCACGCCTGGCTGCGGCACAGGATCGGGCTCCTGTCCGAGCGGCCAATACTGCGACGCCGCCCTCATGCGCTGCTTGCCCAACACCGCCACAGGGATGTGCACAGTCCCCGCGGCGCGCTCGTTTCGCCCCGTCGAAGCATGGTCGTGGCGCGGCAGCTCCGCGCATCCCGAGTTCAAGGGCGTGCTCGCGACGCCCATCGTCGCGGACGTCGATCACGATGGCGCGAGCGACGTGCTCGTGGTCGCGTACAAAGACCCGCCCGCGTCGTTTGGAGGCACCATTCCGCCGGTGGCGATCCTGTGCGCGCTCTCGGGCGCAGGGGACTGCCGCGGCGGTGCGCGAGAGCTGTGGTGCAGCGAGCCGCAGACGGACATCTCTCGGGACATCAACTCGTATGGCAACATTGCCGTCGCCGACCTGGACGCCACGGACGGACGCAACGCGCTCACGATCGTCGCAATGATGAGGCTCGGCCCCGACGGCGGCGGCGGGATCGTCGCGTTCGACGAGCGCGGCAATCGCTTGTGGATGGGCCGTCGAATGGATGGAACGCCCGTCGACACCGCGGGCTACATCGGAAGCATCGCGATCGCCGACCTCGAGGGCGACGGACGCGCGGAGATCATCGTCGGCAACGCTGTCTTCGAATCCACCGGCGTGCTTCGTTGGCAGGGCGCGACGCCGTGCTGGGGTCCGCTCGGCGCGCACACGTTCGCCGCGGATATCAGCAATCCTCCGGACGGTCAGCTCGAAGTGATCTGCGGCGCTCGCGCGTACGCAGCCGATGGCAGGCAGCTCTGGCAGGGCGCAGGACTGCCCGCAGGATGGGGCGGCGTCGCGGATTTCAACGGTGATTCTCGGCCCGAAATCCTGGTGGTGAACGAAGGCCGCCTCGCGCTCTTCAACGCCGACGGCTCGCCGGCGTCTGCAGTCACCACGTTTGCGTCGGTGGGGCTCAACGGCAACGGCGGCGCGCCGACGATCGCAGACCTCGACGGCGACGGGACACCGGAGATCGGCATCGCGGGCGCCAGCGTGTACGCCGCCCTTCGCGTGCAGCCGCGCCCGGGCAACATGTTCGCGTTCGAGCGAGCGTGGACGCAGCCGGCGGACGACACGTCGTCGAGCAGCACGGGGTCGGCGATGTTCGACTTCGACGGCGACGGGCAGTACGAAGTGATCTACCAGGACACGTGCCGCGCTAGGGTTTTTGCAGGCCGAGATGGCGCGGTGCTGATGGACATCCCGAACATCTCGGGCACCGCGGCCAACTACCCCACGGTGGCCGACCTCAACGCCGACGGTCGCGCGGAGTTCATCACCGTGAGCGATTCGTACTACGCGCGATCGGGGTTGATCCCGTGCCCAGCAACGACTCCGCGCACCGATGGCGTGCGGGTGTTTCGCGACGCCAACGACAACTGGCAGAGCACGCGCGGCATCTGGAACCAGTTCTCGTACTCGGTCACCAACGTGTGCGACGGCGTCGATTCGGTCTGCGAAATGGCTGAGAATCAGCACGGAGCGATCCCGCGCCGACCGCGCGCCTCGTGGTCCGGCTCGCTCAACAGCTTTCGCGTCAACGCGCAGCTCGGGCTCGTCCCGCGCCGCGCAGCGGACCTCGTCGTGGTCTCGCTCGCGGCCAACGTCGCCTCGTGCCCGACCGAATACGTCCTGCGCGCCGACGTCGCCAACCGCGGCGCGCTCTCAGCGCCCGCGGGCACGCCCGTCTCGTTCTTTCGCCGTGATGCCATGGGCATGCGCACGCTGCTCGGCACCGTGATGCTCTCGCGCACCCTCGCCCCAGGAGGCACCGCGCGCGTCGAGCTCCGCGTCATGCCGCCAGCGCCCGGCCTGTTCGAAGTCATCGCCGTCGTCAACGATGACGGAATGGGCGCTCGTTCGCTGCGCGAGTGCAACAGCGACAACAACACCTCCGCGCCGCTCGCCGTCGACTGCACCATCATCGGCTGAATCCCCCGCGCGAGCGACGATCGCACAGCAGCGCCCGCGCCTCGAATGCGTGATGTGTCGACCGCGGTTCAGCGATTCGCTACCGTTGTCTCGTGAAGCGCCCTTCGACTCTGTTCGCGGTCTCTCTTCCTCTTTGCGCGATCGCCCTCGCGGGCTGCCCAGGTCCCACGGGGCCCGACGCGGCGGTCGAAGACGCTCCGGCGCGGGTCGATCGACAAGTGTCCGAGCCCGATCGCGTGCTGGTGTTCGACGACAGCGGCGACGCGATGTTGGTGATCCCCGACGTGCCGACGCCGCGCATGGACGGGTCGATCGGCATGGACGCGACGGCGACGGACGGCGCGATCGACACGGGCGTCTCGTTCTTCGACGTGCAGGTGGACACCGCCGCGATGATGGGGCTCGACGTGACCGAGCCCGACGTCTCGTTGCCTCCGCAGCCGTGCTCGTGGGTCGCGCCCACGGTCGCGTTCGGCGCGGCGGGCAGCGGGGATCGCAACGTGTTCGTGACCTCGGACATGACGGGATTCGCCGCAGGCGCGAGCATCCAGCGCGACGGAGCGAACAACGTGTGGGTTCAGCGCGTCAGCCGCGAGAGCGCGCCCACGCTCGTCGGCAACGTCAGCGCGGCTCCCGCAGGGGCGACCGTGCGCGGAGGCGCGTTTATCCGCGACGGAATGTACCTGCTCACGCCCTGGTCGCAGGTGGATGGCGCCAACGAGACCGTGTTCATCAAGCGCGTGCAGGACAACTTCGTCGAGGTCGGCGGGTCGCGACAGGCGATCACGACGACGGGCGTGCACCAGGAGCCGCAGGTGATCTTGCTGCGCGTCGGGCTCATGCTCGTGTGGCGCACGGTCGAGGGTGGCCGAGGGCGCGTACGTGTCGCGACCATCAACGGAAGCACGATTGGCGCGGCGGCGATGGTCACGGACGCGAGCGAGGACGTGGGCTCGTTTCGCGCGATCTCTTCGCAGATCGCAGGCGTGTACGCGGTCGCGTATCGAGACAACGCCAACAACGCGGTGCGCGTTCGCACGTTCGACATGGGCGGCGCGAGCCCGAGCGCGCCCATCGACGTGGCCACGGCGCCGAGCCTCGGCGCCAACATCGACGCGGTGATCGAAGACGACGGCGACGCATGGGTGACCTGGGCGCAGCCCGCGATGGGCGGGACCGTTCGCCTGCGCCGCATCGGCCTCGGAACCGGCGCAGGAACCGCGCCTGCCGCAGAGCTCGCCACGCCCGCCGGCGCGACGGACCCCGGCATCACGCTGGACGGAACCAACCTCGCGATCGCGTACCGCGACCTCGGAGCGACCCCCTCGACCGTCAGCCTGCTGCGCTTGAACAGCGACGGAACGCTCCGCGACCGCTCGCAGCTCGGCGCGGCGTCGAGCGGCGGGCGCGTCGGCATCGAAGCGCGCAACGGTCGCTACGGCGTGGGCTGGAGCGACAACAACGCGTCCGGCGCGGTCACGCGCATCGGCGTGGCGTCCTGCCGCTGACCTCTTCGCCCATGGGCGCACACGCGCCCACTCCGCAAAGGTTTCTACCCGGCACCATCGATTGCAGAGCGAACATCGAGTTGGTCGCGAAGTTTCTCGCGTGCGCTGCTGAGGTACACTCCGTGCTTGTGTCACGCAGACGAAAGGCCCAACCGATGGCAGAGCTTCAACGAGGACACGCTTCCCTCGCGCTTCGACTTGGGAGCGGACTGATCGCGCTCGCGGCTGGGTGCACCACGACGCTGCCGTTCGACGACGCTGGCGACGACGCAGGCACCGACGCGGCACAAGAGGCCGCGGTGCGCGGCGCGCCCAGCGCTTCGAGAGAGTTTCCGATCATCGCGCCGCTCGGGCCGCAGTGTCAGGACGGCGACGGCGACGGGTTCGGCCTCAATTGTCCCAACGGACAAGACTGCAACGACGCCGATCGCAACAGCACCAACGAGTGCTACCGCTGCGCGAGCCCTGCGACGGGCTGCGAGTGCACGCAAGAGGGCGCGACGGACGCGTGCAACGTCGAGACGGACTCCAACGCCATCGGTGGTGACGGCGTGTGCCACTCGGGCACGCGCTTGTGCACCAACGGTCGATGGCAACGCTGTCTGCCCAACGCGTTCAGCTCGAGGATCATCGTGGGGCCGACGGGTTGCGGCAGCGCGTGCAACCCCGAGTGCAGGCAGACGCTTATTTGCCCGACGATCAGCGGTGACCTCACGGGGCGCGGGACGGGGGTCGTGATCGCAGGTGTTCCGTTGCCGGGATTTTGCCCGCCCGGATCGGGTGGCATCCAGCTGCCCGGCGGAGGAATGCCCCCGCCCTCCGGCTGCGCCTCGCTCTGCGGCGGCGCCTGCTGCGCACCAGGACAGACTTGCTACACGTACGAAGAGGTCGACACGACGCCGCCCGCCACGTGCGCTGCGGTGGGAGCGGCCGCGCCTCCGCCCATCCGCTGGAGCGGCTGCGGCGAGACGTGCGCTGCCGGACAGACTCACTGCGGCAACGCGCCCGATGACAGCTGCTGCAACGCTGGGCAGATCTGCGTCGACGCGCGCTGCGAAGACAGCCCCAACGCGTGCACGACCAACGCGAACTGCGGCGCCGGGTTCTTCTGCCACACGCGCTCGGGACGCTGCTTGCGAGCGTCCACGTCGCGCTGCAACTGCGAGGCGGACGGCCAGCTGCAAGGCTGCGTCTCGGCCGTGCAGACCACGGGCGGACGCGTCGTCAACGGCGTGTTTCGCACGCGACTCGGACAGGACGCGCGGCAGCTGCGCTTCGCGCGCTACCTCGGCGGCATCGAGACCAACCCCACGGGCTGCCCCATCGGACGCAGCAACTACGCTGCCGCGGGCCCGTACGACTGCACCTACTGCACGCCGACGATTTGTGATGCGTGGCGCTGCTTCGGCGGCCCGCGCGACACGGCCACCATCGGCGTGTTCGCGGACAACCTCGACTGGCTCTTCACGCAGCACGTGCGCTTGAACCCCTGGGGCGGCGGCGTGAGCGACGGCCAGCCGACACCAGGAAATTCGCTGGTCGATTGGGGCTACGACCCGCGCGAGGGCCGCAAGTACGACCTCGGCGCGCCGGGCAATCGCGTGGTGCTCTTCCCTGTCACGGATCACACGTCGGACTCGTGCCTCGAGCCCTTCGAGTACACCGTGTGGCTCAGCGACAACCCCAACGCGACGGAGATCGCGCCCACCACGGCGCCCGATCCCAACAAGTGGAACCTCGCGAAGCTCACCGAGGTCTTCACCCAAGGTTGGACGCGCAACCCCAACTCGATGGGCCTCCCGACGGACACGAGCAACCTCGAGACCACGGCCTTCGGCGACGCCGTCGCGGACGCCATGACCACGGTGTGGTCGCTGCCGTGCGGGTTCTCCTTCCGCTACGCGAGCATCGTCGCAGGCAACCTCGGCAACCCGAACAACGCCTGCCTCTTTCACTCGTTCGACGACGAGCTCGACGCGGTCGCGGGCCTCACGATCAACGGCGATCCGCTGGCGATCTACCACGAGCTTCCGTTCGGCTCGTCCGCCGGCCCCGACGGTCTCAACTTCTCGACGCGCCTGCGCACCGCGGACGTGTACTTCTTGTTCGACACCACCGGCTCGATGGGCGGTGAGCTCTCGAACCTGCAAGCCTCGATGACGGGCGGAACGTTCGTCGCCGGCTGCCCCGGCGGCATCGTCGGCGCGATCAAGTGCATCATCCCCGACGCGTGGTTCGGCGTGGGTCGTCACGACGACTTCCCCGTCTCGCCCTACGGCTGGGGACCGAGCGGCGACGTGGTGTTCGAGAATCGCAGCGACATGGCCGCGGATCCCGCGGTCGCGCAAGCAGCGATCAACGGCATCGGGCTGCACAACGGCAACGACTGGCCCGAGTCGCAGACGCCCGCGCTGTGGGCCGCCGTCACCGGACGCGGTCTGAGCGGCTACTTTCCCACGCGAACCGGCTGCACGCCGGGCCGTTGGGGCTACCCCTGCTTCCGTCCGGGCACGATCCCGATCGTGATGCTCTTCACCGACGCGCCGTTTCACAACGGCTCGGGCGGCACCAACGCGTACGCAAACAACGCCCTGTTCGCCGGAGGCTCCAACGCGGGCGTGCTCGGCACGCAGCGCGGACCGACCTTCGCCGAGACCGTGGCCGAGTACAACGCGCGCGGCGCGAAGGTCATCATCATCGACTCGTCCGAGAACAACGCCACGGCGCGCGCGGACTTCAACGCGTTTGCCGCGGGCACGGGCTCGCTGGTCTCGGGCGGCGCCAACGCCGTCTACCCCGTCTCGGGCAGCGGAACGGGCCTCGGAAGCGCCGTCGTCAACGCCGTCAGCGACCTCGCCAACTACTCGCGCATGGACGTGACCGCGATGGCGCTCGACAACCCCGCGACCGCGGGCGTCGACGAGCGCTGCTTCGTGCGCGCCATCGCGGGCGCCGCAGTGGGAACCGTTCGCCTCTCGAACCCCGCCATCGGCGAGTCCGCCGCGTACTCAGCGGGCCGCTGCGTCGATCCGCCCACGGCGATCGGCGGCGTCCCCGTCACCGCGCGCCAGTGCCTGCCCGGCACGCAAGTGAACTTCCGCGCGGAGTTCACCAACAACTGCGTGATGGCGACGTCCTCGCGTCAGACGTTCACCTTCGAGATCGTGGTGCTCGGCAACGGCAGCTACGAGCTCGGTCGCGTCCCGGTCACGATCGTCGTTCCCGAGTCGGCCTTTCCCCCGAGCGGCAGCTTCACGTACGACGTCGACGCGCTCACCGTGTGCGGAGCCGGTCGTCAGGCCGCGTGGCGCCAGGTGCAGTTCGTCGCGGACACCCCTGCGGGCACCAGCGTCGACATCGACGCGTTCACCGCCAACACCGTCGCGGGTCTCGCCACGGCGCCGCGCGTCGCGCTCGGAACCGCGCCCCCCGCGGTCTCGCCGCTCGACGTCGAGAGCGCGCTCGTGCTCGCGATGCAGCCCACGCGAGCGCCGTACCTGCGAGTGCGCTTCACGCTCAACTCCAACGCCTCGCGCTCGGCCACTCCCGTGCTGCGCGGCTACCGCGTGCTCTTCGACTGCATCGACGGAACCTGATCGCAGCAGCGGCGCCCCTTCGCCCCGCGTTCGCCAGGTATTCTGCAGTCGAACTCAGCGCCCGAGGGGGGAGCTGAAGATCCTTCAGCGAGAGCTCAGCGGCAGCCCGCGGGCTCGGCGGGCATTCCGCCGCCACCCGCTTCGAAGCAGAGCTGTCCGAGCGGGCACTGCGCGTTGGTGCGGCACGGCTGCGTCGTGGGACGGCACTCGCTGACGCCGCTGGCCCACACGTCGACGCACTCGTAGCCCGCCGCGCAGCCCGTGGTCGCGTTGCAGATCCCGCGCGGGCCGCAGACCAAGAAGTAATCCACTGGGCGAATCTCGCAGCGATCGCCCATCGGACACGCGCCCGGCGTGCACGGCCCGGACGGGACGCACTCGCGCAGCCCGTCACCGTCCACATCGCGACACGACGACCCGAGCCGACACGCGTCGTCCGACGCGCAGCGCGACGTCACCGCCACGCAGTGCGGAGACAGCCCGGGCACGCCCTCGCACACCCCCCCGTACGGGCACGGAACCCCAGTCCCATCACACACGTGCCGTCGATTCACGCACGTGCGCGCGCCCGGAGCGCCCTCGCACGCGTAGCCCGTCGGACAAGCGCGCGAGTCGCCGCAGTCCGCGCTGCTCGCCACGCACGTGCCCCGCGTGCACGTCTGCGAGCCCGCCAGGCAGTCCGCGTTGTCCCTGCACGTGCGCCCCGCGGGCTGGCAGCGCTGCACGGCTCCGCAGCCCGTCGGGAGGCACCGCTGCACAGGGCGATCACAGTCGCTGTCCATGGTGCACACGCGCAGCGTCGACGGCTGATCGCAGTACTCCGCGCGCCGCGAATCCTCGGGCGGCAGAAACACATCGCTCAGCGTCACGTCGATCGCCACCGCGTCGGGCGCGCTCGTCGCGTCGGGCGTTGATCCCGCTTCGACAGCAGCGTCCATGGACGTCCCCGCTTCGACGCCGCCCTCGGCCGCCGCGTCCAACGTCGCGTCCATCGACGCGCCGCCGTCGCTCTCTGCGTCGGCGCCCGCTTCGGCTCGCGCGGTGTCGCGCACGACGGCGTCCACCGCGACGCGATCGGGCTGCTCTTCGACGTCGGGCATCGAGGCCGGCGCAGGGCAGCCCGCGAAGACCAGCAGCGAGAGCGAGCCTATGCACACGCGAAGCGAGCGATTCATCTGCGCGCAACCTACCACGTTTGCGCTGAAAACCGCCTCGCCAACCGAGCGCTGAGCGCGGCCATCGCATACACTCTCGGCCCTCCCTTCGAATGCCCATCCGCGGACACCTCTGGACCTTCGCCCCCTTCGTCGCAGCGCACGTGCGCCCCGCGCGCGTCGCGCACTCGACGCCGTGGTCGCGCTCCTTCGACGACCCTCGCCGCGGCGCGGTCACGCTCACCGGTCGCATGCACACGATGTCGCCGCGACGCGATCGACTGGTGATCCTCGTGCACGGGCTCGGAGGCAGCTTCGAGAGCCACTACGTCCGCACAGCGTCGCGCACGCTCTCGCGTCGCGGCGTCTCGCACCTGCGCATCAACCTCCGCGGCGCCGACCGCAAGGGCGGCAACGACTACTATCACGCGGGGCTCGTCGACGACCTCGAGGCGACGCTGTCGTGCCCGGAAGTAAGCGCGTTTCGACAGGTATTTCTCTGGGGATCGTCGCTCGGCGCGCACGTCTCGCTGCGCTTCGCGGCGCTGCGCGAGGAGCACCCCTCGCTCGGCGGAGTGATCGCCGTGTGCCCGCCGCTCGACCTCGCGCCCGGCGCGGTCGAGATCGACCACTGGTCGCGCAGGCCGTACCTCAATCACATGCTGCGCGCGCTGTGCGAGATCTACGCGGGCGTGGCGGCGCATCGCGTTGACGTTCCGATCAGCGTCGAGCGGGCGAAGAAGATCCGCAGCATTCGCCAGTGGGACGACGAGGTCGTCGCGCCGTGGCACGGCTTCGCGAGCGCCCAGGACTACTACGCCAAGGTCTCGGTCGCGCCGCACTTGCCTTCGATGAAGACCCCCTCGCTCGTCGTGGTGGGGCGCGACGATCCGATGATCCCGACGCGCGTCGTGCACCCGTCGCTCGCCCGCGCGTCGAAGGCCATCGACGCCCGCACCGTCCCCGGCGGACACGTCGGATTCTCTTCGTCGCTCGACCTCGGCGAGAAGGGTCCACGCGGAATTGATGAACAAATCTGCACGTGGATCGATCGCGCTGGGTAGCCTGACATAACAATCGTCGCAGCCTTCGCGCGCGGGGTTTCTGCGTGGCCGTATACAAACTTCAACGGCAACGAAGCATGCAACCCAACTACTACAAGCACTCGGGCAAGTTCGGCGCGCTCGCGCTCCCACTCGGCTTCGGCGGAGGCCTCGTCGCGGCGGTCCTGCTGGGCACGATCTACGGCCAGGCGATGGCCCGCATCCCTGTCGTCGGCAAGATCACCTTCGTGATCGCGGCGCTCGCGGGCGCGGGCTATGGCGCGATCGCGGCGATGCTCTTTCGCGCAGGACACGGCCGCTCGACGGCGGTGGGCGCGATCGCTGCGACCCTCGCGTCGATCGTCGGTCACTACATGGCGTGGGTCGCGTGGCTGTCCGTCGTGCTCTCGCGCAACGGCGCCGAAGGCCCGTCGATGCTCGACATCCTGGTCGACCCCGGCGCGATGTTCTCGACCATCAGCCGCATCAGCGAAGTGGGCGCGTGGAGCGTGAGCGGCTCGGCGCCCTCGGGCACCGTGCTCTGGCTGCTGTGGGGACTCGAAGCGCTGATCGTCCTCGGCGCGGGCATCGGCCTCGGCGCCGGCCTCGCGAGCGGCGGCGTCTACTGCGAGCAGTGCGGCACCTGGTGCAAAGAAGACGAGGGCCGCGTGCACTTGAACCCCGCGCCCAAGGACGCGGTCAAGCAGCACCTCGAGGCGCAGGACTTCTCAGTGCTCAACCAGATCGGGCCGCTCTCGCAGCCGGGCCCGTCGCTTCGCTTGGACCTCGCGTACTGCGAAAAGTGCGACAAGACCCACGCGGTCGCCGTCAACGCGCTCACCCCCAAGAGCGACGGAAACGGCTCGGACGTCGAGCTCGTCCTCAGCTACCTGCACACCTCGCCGGATGTGTCTCGGTGGCTTCGGAGCATTCCGAAGCAAGCGTGACGGGCGCGTCGCTCAGGCCTGAGCGACGACGTTGCCGACCGACGTAGCGGGGGTCTCGGGCTGGGGATCGCGGTTGAACATCGCGCGGTGCGCGAGGCGCTTCACGAGCGGCCCGTAGTGCTCCTTGGCGCGGCCTTCGAGCAGCTCGCGCGCGAGCTCGACGTCGGCCTTCACCTGCGCGCGAAACGCGGGGTCCTTGACGGCCGTGACCGCGCGATCGAGCAAGCCCGGGACCTTCTTGGCCACGGTCGCGACGGTCTGTCCCGCGCTCTTCACGCGGTCCGCCGCGCGCTCGACCGCGGTCTTGGTGATGTACGGAGCGACCTCAGCGACGAGGTCCGCCGCGGTGCCGGCGTAGCGATGGTGCGGCTTGTACAGCGTGCTGTTGAACTTGCTCTTCGGGTGAGCCTTCAAGTACTCGCGCACCTGCTCGATCGTCACGCCGTTCTCGGCGCACGCGCGCTCGAGCTCGGCCTCGGCGACGGCGCGGCCCTTGAACATGTACATCTGCACGCGAGAGTAGAAGTTGGTCGCTCCGTCGCCGCTCGTCTCGACGGCGCAGTAGATCGACCCAGGGTACTTCGCGGTGATCAGCGACTGAACGCCGTCGCTCACGCCCGAAGAAGGCATGCAGCCGAAGGGCTTCACGCTCACGGTCACGTGCGCCTTGTTCATCACCACGTTGAGGATGAGCTTGCCCACCTCCATGTGCCCTTCGCCGCCGCGCAGGTCGTTGACGTAGTAGTCGTTGGCCACCTCGGCGACGAGGTCCATGTCCGGCAGCTTGTAGCGAAAGAGCCCCAGCGGGATCGCAAACGCCTGGAATCCAAGGCGCAGACCCCACTCGGCGAGGCGCAGCGTCGCGAGGCGCTTGGCCACGCCGAAGTCCTCGTAGCCCTTCAGCCCGTACTGCCCGCTGTCGAACTCGCGCAGGTCGCGGCGCACGCGCGTGTCGCGGTCGACCTCCCAGATGTTGTAGAGCAGCCACGCCGTCGTGAGCTGAATGTCGTTCTCCGAGCCTTCGCTCTCGAGAAACTTCTGCAGGTGATAGTTGCCGTCACCCTCGGTGGTCATGGCCCAGAACTCGCCGATGATGCTGGTCTTCACGCGCGGGCGGAGCTTGTCGACCTCGACCGCGGCGAACTCGGCGCGCGCCTTGTAGAGCGCCTTGAAGATGTTGGTCTTGTCGTAGAGCGCGGCGTAGATGATCTGCTTGGCGCGCTCGACGGCGCGGTTGGTCGCGCCGGGGACGACCTCGTACGGCCGAACGCGGTACGCCATCGCGTTGAGCACGTCGCCCGAGACGATGGCCTTGATGATCGCGATGAAGAAGTCGGGGTTCATCTCGAGCCCGACGTCGTCGCCGGTCGCCTGCGAGAGCCCGCCCTGCTGCTGAAAGAGCATCACGCGAAAGCCGTCGAAGCCCGCGTCGCGCAGCGCCTTGCGGTACTCGGTCACGTACATGCCGAAGCGGCACGGACCGCACGCGCCGGCCGTGAGAAAGACGTACTTCTTCACGACGTCTTCGGCGCTCATCCCCTCTTTGTCGCGAAGGTCGATGAGGTGCTTCACCAGGCCGCCGACGGTGAAATACGTCGGGTTGCACTGGCCGCGGTTGCCGTACTCCTTGCCGACCTGCAGGCCCGCTTGGTCGCTGGTGCCGATCCACTGCACGCGATAGCCCTGGCCGCGCAGGGCGCCCTCGACGAGAAAGTCGTGCGCCTGCGTGAGGCCCGTGACGAGGATGGTGATCTCGTCGCGCTCGCTCTTCTTCACGGTGGGCTTGAGCATGTTGTCCGCCCACTGCTTGCGCTCTTTGCGGACGCCCAAACGCTCGCGCTCGGCTTCTTCGAAGGCGCGCAGCTCCGCTTCGATCGCGGCCTCGTCCATCGTCGAGACGTCCTGGGCGGCGCTGGTGACGCTCTCGGGGACGCGGTTGTCGACGAGCGGGAGGCGGCGCTTCTGCGAGAGATCTTGGTCAATAGCCATGCTGTGTTTTCCCTCTTCGATTGGCGAGCGGAGTCAGTTTGAAGACGAGTCGACCGCGACGACCTTGCCGTCGGCGGTCTTCTTCTTGAGCTGGATGAGACCCGCGGGCGCCTCTTTGGGGCGGGCGGGCGGAACGTAAGCAGCGAGCCGCTTTCCGAGATCATCGATCTGCTGTTCGAGCGCCGGGTCTCGCTGCGACCGCTGCGCGAGCAACTCGCGCTTGCGCTCGAGCAGCTCGAGCCGCTTTCGATCGACGGACACGAGCAGCTCGACCTTCTTGCGCGCGTTGTCCTCGAGCGCCTCTTCGTGAAGCTTCAGCGAGTGCGCGTAGGTCTTCACGCGGATCTTGATGCTGCCGCCGGGCTTGTTCGCGTCCATGTCGTGCAGCGCCGCGTAGGGGATGCCCGCGCTGCTCACGATGTTCTCGACGATGCCGTACGTGGGCGCGTCGTGGCCGCACTTGAAGCTCGAGAGGTCCAAGAGCGCGATGTTGGGGTGCCGCGAGGCGAACTTCACGGCCCACACCTTCTGCGCCGAGTTGGCCGAGTAGTTCTCTGGCCACACGTCGTTGATGTCGAGCGGGTGCTGGCCCTTGGTGACCTCGTCTTTGAAGTACCGAGAGAGGTACTCCATGTCGCGAGGCAGCGATCGCACGCTCAGGATGGGATAGCCGAGGACCTGGAATTCTTCAGGGATTCCGTGGTTGAGCCCGGGGTCCGAGTGGTAGGGGCGGCCCACCATCAAGATGGCGATGCGGTTCTCGGCCTCGACGGTCTCGAGGATGGCGCGCCCCTTGTCTTGCAGGTCGCGGTCGAACTGCGCGAGCGCGCGCATGCCCTCTTTGTGCGCGTGGTCGCTCTCGTCGCGGGTGATCCCGAGGCGCGCGCCCCACGTTTGAAACATACGGTCGCACGTGAGGTTCATCTCGCTGAACGTCAGCGCCGTGTCGACGTACTCGATCCCGCGCGTCGCGAAGAAGTCCGTCTCCTTCGTGAACGCGGCCTTCATCACCTCGGGCACGCCCGCAACGATGGGGCACGACGCGTTGTCCATCACGCCGTCGAGGAAGCTCGGGACGTGCGTGAGCACCGGGAAGAAGATGTACTTGAGGGGCTTCTCGGGCGTGTGCTCGTGAAACAGCAGGTTGTGGATGTGCGCCTGGCACACCTTCGACGGAAAGCACGGGTCGACCGAGCCGTACTTGCCGCCCTCGACCCAGAGCTCTTCCGTCGTGAACTCGCTCCACACGATGTTCTGCTTCGGGATGCCCAGCGCCTCGAAGTAGGTCCGAAAGTACGGCGCCGTCGAGTACATGTTCATCGCGCGCAGCATGCCGATGCGCGTGCGACGCAGCTTCTCGCGCACCGCTTGTGAAGAGCGCTCGAACGGCCGCTCGACCTCGACGCGCTTCGAGCCGAACCAGCCCTTCTTCACGTCGAACGACTTGATCTTCGCGCCGTCCGCCGGCAGCGGCGCCGGCTCGTAGAAGTGCGCGAACGCCCGCTTGCTCTCGTAGTCGACGAGGTTGGGAAACTGCTTGGCGATCTGCTTTCGCTCGGCGACGAGCGAGAGCATGGCGTCTTCGCTCTCGACCGTGCCCTTCTCGCACGAGAAGCCAGAGATGTAGCGGGCCGTCGAGCCGTCGGGCCGCTCGGCGTCGATGAACGTGCGCTTGCATTCGTTCGGGCAGAAGTGGCAGACCGTGCTCTCGTCGTTCTTCGTGGAGAACTGCAGGTCGATCGCCGCGTCCATCCCGACGAAGGTCGAGTGTCCGCGGCGCTTCACCACGCGCAACGTCTCGAACGCCGCGCCGAGCGCGCCGGCCTCGCCCGTGTGCGGGTGCACGTAGATCTCTGCGCCAGGGACGCGCTCTTTGATGTAGTCGACCTGCGCTTTGACCGCCGCGAGGTTGTATTGCGTCCCGCCCTGCAGGACGAACTTGCGCCCCAGCGACGCGAGGCGCGGGATCTGCACGACGTACTGCCAGACGTTCTTCGGCAGCACCTGCGCGAGGCCCGCGAGGAGCTCTTCTTTCGAGAAGCCCTCTTTCTGAAAGTTGACGCGATCGGTGTCGAGAAAGACCGCGCAGCCGTAGCTGAACTTCGGCGCGAGCTCCGCGGCGAACGCCGTCTCGGCGTAGTCCGTGACCTTGAGCCCGAACTGATCTGCCATCGCCTGCAGCAACATTCCGTTGCCGGCCGAGCACGAGTTGCTGAGCCTGAAGTTGGCGATGTCGCCGTTCTTCATGAACAGCACTTTGATGTCCTGCCCGCCGATGTCGCAGATCACGTCGACGTCGCCGAAGTACTTCACCGCGGACATCATGTGCGCGACGGTCTCGACCACGTTGACGTCCGCGCGCAGCGTCTCTTGCAGCACGTCCGCGGCGTAGCCGGTCGCGCCGAAGCCCAACACCTCGAGCGTGGCGCCCTGCCCCGTGATGTACGCCTTGAGCTGCGCGAGCAGCTCTTTGGTGTCCTGGATCGGGTTGCCCTTCGAGAGCTGGTAGGCCTTGCAGACGATCTCGCCGTCTTCGTCGACGAGGACCGCCTTCGAGCTCGTCGAGCCTCCGTCGAGGCCGATCACCGCGCGCACGCGCTCGCCCTGAGCGAGCTTCTTCGGCGCGAACTTTGGGATGGTGTAGAGCTCTTTGAAGTCCTCGAGCTCGGAGTTGTTCTTCGCGAGCGGGGGGCCAGCGCTCTCGCCGAGCCGGGCCTTGCGGCCGTTGGTCATGTAGTCGACGAGGCCCGAGAGGCCCTTGTACGCGCCGACTTCAGCGGGCTCGCGCATGCCGTACACGCACGCGCCGAAGGCCGCGTAGTACTGCGCGTTGTCCGGGATGAAGACCAGCTCTTCAATGGGAACGTCCTTCGGGTACGCGTACCCGCGCTCGTCCCACGTCTCGGGGATGCGCTTGCGCCAGCACTCCTGCAGAAAGGGCAGGTACGTGTTGGGCCCGCCGAGCAAGAGCACCTTGTGCTTGAGCGTCGATCCGCGCGTGAGCACCGAGAGGTTCTGCAAGACGATCGCGTCGGCGAGCGAGCAGAGGATCTCGGGCGACGGGATGCCGCTCTTCACCAGGTTGACGATGTCCGTCTCCGCGAACACACCGCACTTGGCCGCGACGTGGTGCAGCTTGCTGTCGTCGAAGTGGATCGTGCGCACGACCTCTGGCTCGAGGCCGACCTTGATCATGCACTTGTCGATCGTGGCGCCCGTGCCCGAGGCGCACTTGTCGTTCATCGACGGAGCCGCGGTCTTCTCGCCGGTCTTCTCGTCCTTCTGAAAGATGATGATCTTCGCGTCCTGGCCGCCGAGCTCGATCACCGAGCCGACGTCAGGGTGCAGCGTCTCGACCGCGAGCGTGACGGCGTTGACCTCTTGCACGAACTTCGCGCCGAGCCCCGCGCACAGCGGCGAGGCCCCCGAGCCCGTGATGAACATCCGCCACTTCTCGCGCGGCGCGTTCGGAAAGCACCGCTCGATCTCGCTGAGCAGCTCGTGCACCTTCTCGGGCTGCTTGGTCTGGTGGCGCTGGTAGTCGCTCCAGAGGATCTCGCGCGTGGCGGGGTCGAGCACGACGGCCTTCACCGTGGTCGAACCAACGTCCACTCCGACAACTACAGCCTCGCTGCGGGGGTTTACGGTCATCGCTGCGTGCGTCCTTCGTGTGCGCTCGACGACCCCAACGCGCCCCATCAGAGGGTTGCTCGGAGCGGCCGTCAACGGTCGCTGACTGACTCGTCAGTCAGAAGAAGCTACCTGCCACGTGCGGGGTGACGCAAGCGATGCGCGTGCGATTCTCAGCACCTACACCGCGGCGCTGCGCATCGAACTTCGCACCGGGCGAATCCATTGCGCGTCGGGGTGGCTCTCTCGGGGATGAATTTCGACGTCGCGTACGCGATCACCCGCAGGTTGCCCGAGCCCCCCCTCGCCGAAGGACGCGAGCGCGTGATCGAGGCGCTCAAGAGTGAGGGCTTCGGGGTGCTGACCGAGATCGACATGCAGGCCACCCTGGACAAGAAGCTCTCGGTGAAGATCGAGCCGTACGTGATCTTGGGCGCGTGCAACCCCGCCCTCGCGCACAAGGCCCTCAGCGCCGAACCCGCGGTCGGGCTGCTCTTGCCCTGCAACGTGGTCGTGGCGCAGGACGGAGCGGACTGCGTGCTGTCCGCGATCGCTCCCGTGGCGATGTTCGCGGCGATGCAGAGCAAGTCCGCGATCGACGAGGTGGCCCGCGACGCCGACGCGCGGCTGCGACGGGCGCTCGAGAAAGCATGAGAACAGCCGCGTCCGGTGTACAACCGGGTCCCGTGAAAGCGACGCGCAACGAGCCCGAGCCCGCCGCGAAGAAGAGCGCGACGAAGAAGGCCGACGACAAGACCGCCGAGCGCGCCGACCGTCAGGCCGAGCGCCGGACCGACCTGCTTCGCGCGGCGAGAAGAGTGTTCGCGACCCGCGGCTACCACGAGGCCAAGGTCGACGACATCGCTGCGCAAGCGGGCGTCGCCAAGGGCACGTTCTATCTCTACTTCAAGGACAAGCGATCGATCTTCGTCGAGCTGCTCGGCGCGCTGTTCGAGCGCATTTCGCAGGCGATTTTGCGGGTCGACGTCGCGCAAGACGTCCCCGAACAAGTGAAGCACAACATCCGCGCCATCCTCGCGGTGCTGCTCGACGAGCCCGAGACCACGCAGCTCTTGCTCACCCACGCCGCAGGGATGGACAAGGACTTCACCGAGAACCTCCGGGCGTTCGACCGAGGGGTGCGACAGCTGCTCACCGAGAGCCTCTGCGACGGTCAATCGCTGGGCATCGTCGCGCAAGGAGACCCCGCCCTCTATGCGATCTTCGCGATCGGCGCGCTCAAAGAGGTCCTGCTCGCCAGCGCCACCAGCGACAGCGTCGTCGACCGCGAAGGCATCGTGAAGGCCCTGTACGCCCTGCTCGAAAATGGCTTTCTCCGACCCGCGCCCGCCGAACCCGACCCCGCGAGGAAGGGCCCAAGCAAAGCGCCGGTATCACGCTCGAAGAAGCCGTGAACCGCCCGCACCTCCTCGCGCTCTGCGCCGCCGTCGCCCTCGCGCTCTCCACACCGTCCGCGGAGGCCCGCCGCGCGCCGATTCCCGGCTGGCTGCTCGAACCCGGCCGAACGCTCGGCCCGGTCAACATGGCGATGACCCGCGCCGAGCTCGCGCGCATCGGCCCGCTCGCCCCGCACCCATCGGGGAGCCTCGGCCCCAACGTGCTCACCAGCCGCGCGTGGACGTTCTTCATGGACTCGCTCGGTCGCGTGCGGGTCGCGCGCAGGCGCCTCGCCCTCACGCCCGGCGTCGTCATCAGCGGCCGCCGCGTGACGCCCGCGATGCCCCTCGTCGCGATCGAGCGCCTGCGCATCCCCGGCTGCACACGAATTCAAACGAGGGTCGGCGGCAACGTCATCACCTGCCGCAGCCGCTGGGGCTACGCGCACTTCACGCAAGGCGCGGTCAGCGGCGGGCACGTCGAGGTCGACATCTCTCGCGATCGCTGAGCGCTCAACGCGCGGCGGCGAGCTCGTCGCGCAAGCGCATCAGCAGCACGCCGAGCATGTTTCTGCCGGTCCCTTTGCTGCCGCAGCCCCAGTAGTAGTCGCCCGTCGTCTTCTCGACGAGCTTCGCGTCGCCCGTCACGAGCAGCCGCTCGGCGAGCTCGGGGTGCTGATCGAACTTCGCGCGCAGCGCGTCCATCATCACGGCGTCCTTCACGCTCTCCCAGTCGCGACGCAGCGGACGCGCGCGGTCTCGTCCGCGGCTCGCAGCCTCTTTCGCCGTCGGAGCAGCGCGCACGTCCTCTTCGTGCTCGGTCCCGACGAACTTCATCGCCTGAAAATAGTGCTCGGTCGTCGCCCAGCGCTTGCCGCCGAGTTTGATCGAATAGCGAGCAAAATTGCTCATGTACCCGTGCTCGTCGGTCGTCGAATAGAAATAGATCACCGCGCGGTCGTCGCTCACGACCACCTCCTTTGTTGCGCGACGCTACTAAGCCCCGCCCCGCGCGCGCGCAACCCCTGCTGTGCGAGCGCTGCGCTCAATCGCCGCGCGTGCGTCGCTCGTCGCGCACAGTGAGCAGCTCGGCCACGACCGAGACCGCGATTTCGTTGGGCGTGTTGTTGCCGATCGGAAGCCCGATCGGGCAGCGCAGCGCCGCGACGCGCTCGGCATCGACGCCGCACGCTTCGAGCTCGGCGCGGATTCGCTTGGACTTCACCGCGCTCCCCATCACGCCAACGTACGCGAACCCGCCCCGCTCGAGCGCCGCCCGCAGCACCGGAACGTCCGTCGCGTGCCCCTGCGTCATCACCACCACGTACGACCCCGCGCTCAGCGCCGCGACCTGCGCGGCCATGTCCTCGACCGCCGCCGCGCGCACGTTGGGCGCAGCGCACACCTTCTGCACCCACTCGACGCGCGGGTCGAACACGCGCACCTGGCACTCGAGCGTCGCGAGCAGCCGCACCACCGACTGCGCCACGTGGCCTGCGCCGAAGACGGTCACGTTCCACGGCCGTTGCCCGTGCGTCTCGTAGAGCAACGAGACCTCGCCGCCGCACGTCATGCCGAGGTCACGCTGAAGGTTCACCGTCTCGAGCTCGCACGCAGCGCTCGACCGGTCCGCGAGCAGCGATCCCGCGCGGCGAAGAGCGTGCGCTTCGAGCCTGCCGCCGCCGATCGTCCCCGCCATCAAACCGCTCGCCGTCGCGAGCAGCTTCGCGCCAGTCTCTTGCGGGGCCGACCCGCGCGCCTGAACCAGCGTCACCGTCACCGACGCCACGCCGCTCGACGCGCACGCCTTCCACGCATCGAGCACCGCCCGCAACGACTCGCTGTCGACCATCGCGCCCGATCATCGCCAATGTGCCCCCGCGACGCGAGCGCGACGCGAGCTTCTCTGTGCGCGATTTCACGGTACGATCCGCGTCGCCGTGAAGAACGCGCCTCCCGCACTCTTTGTCCTCTCGCTCTCGCTCGCCGCCTGCGCGAGCCGCGAGCACCGCGAGACCACCATCGTCACGCAGCCGCCCTCGACAGAGCCCGTCGACGCAGCGGTCGCGCTCGACGCCGCGCTCGCCGCGCAGCCCGCGCTCGATGGCGGCCTCATCGCAGCTGGCAGCGGCCGTGACGCCGCAGCGCGCCCGAGCGCCTACGCCTCGACGCAGCGCAGGCCGCTCTACTACGACCGAGACCTCACCGACGCAGACCTCTCGGGTCGCACGCTCCGCGAGCTCGCGCTCTTGCGCAACTCACCGTACGCGCGGCTCGGTCATCGGTTTCGTCGCCCGTGGCTGTCGCAGTACTTCGCGGGACAAGACTGGTATCGCCCGCAGCGACAAGTGGCCGACGCCGACCTGAGCGAGCGCGATCGCCGCAACGCCCAGGCCGCGGGCCGCTTCGACACAGCCCTCTCTCGCGAGGCGCTCGAAGAGCTCGCGCGCGCGCTGCGAGTGCGCGCCGAGACCGACGCGCTGCTCGAAGGGGACGACGTCGAAGCGCAGCTGCTGTCGCAACGGCTGGGTCGTTCCATCACGCTCGCGAACCGCGCGCCGCGGTCCAGCACGCCGCTCGACGACCCGGCGCAGCTCGACAACGTGCTCAACCGCGAGGCGCTGCTCGAGATGTCGCCCAGGGACCTGTGGATCCTACGCAACATGATCTATGCGCGGCGCGGCCGGCCTTTTCGCTCGTCGATCTTGCTCGAGTACTTCGACTCGACCGACTGGTACCAGCCCGACCAGGCGTACAACGACGCGCGACTACGACGCGTCGACCGGCAGAACCTCCGCATGATTCAGTCGGTTGAAGCGGAGGTCGGAGGTCCCACCAACGCCGCCAGCGAAGCCGAGATGGCGATGTACGGGGCCTGATAGCCCCGCCGAAGCCCCGTGCGGGCTTCTGAATTCGAGACCCGACTACAAGCCGAGCGGAGCGCACTCGCTCTGCGCGTGTACTGGTACGCCCAGCGCGCGCAGCAGCGAGAACGACGCGCCCTCGGGCCCGCCGAACACGAGCGCGCGGCCGTCGAGCCCGGCTTCGAGCGGGGCGACCGACGCGCGGGTCTCGCCGTCAGCGCGCGCGGTCACGCGCAGCAAGAGCCCCTCGGTCTCGCGCGAGCATTCGCAGTGAAACACGGCGTTTCCCAGGCCCCACGCGACCAGCGTGCGACCTTCGCGTGTGATCGGCGCGATCGTGTGCGTGCCGTGCGCGACGACCACCGTCGCTTGTTCGGCGACCGCGTCACGAACAGCGACGCGCAGCTCTGCGGGCGGCGGCGTGTACAGCGCCGGCGCTGCGACGTGCAGCGAAATGACGCGCACGGAGGCAGCGGCCCTCGCCCTCGCGAAGCGCGCGCGCGCGTCCGTCGGGACGCCTCTCGACAGGTCCAACGCGACGAACGCCACGCGAACGCCGTCGACCGTCGCGACGCGCACGCCATCTTCGCCGACGGCCATGATGCCAGCGCGCTCGACGTGCGCCGCGGACTGCGCGAGCCCTGCGGCTCCGTTGTCGAGCGCGTGGTTGTTGGCGATCGAGGCGAACCTCACGCCCGCCGCGCGCAGGACGGACAGCGCGCGCGCGTCGTTGAGCAGCCGCGCTTCGGTGGACGGAGCTGCGCGCTCGACCACCGCGCCCTCGAGGTTGACGAACCCGTGCTCAGCAGCGAGCGAGCGCGCGAGCGTCGAGCGTTCTTCGAACAAGCGATCGAGCGCCTGGCCCGCGTGCACATCGCCGAGAAACCACAGCCGCGCGCTCGCGACCGACGGGGTCGCGCCGCGCTGCGCGCACGCGAAGGGAGCGCACACGATCGCGCTCGCGACGAGCGCCGCGCACGCGACGAGCGATCGCGTCAACGAACGCCTGCGTCCGTCGCGATCGGAGGTCCGCACCGCACGGCGGCGGCGACGAGCGGGCGCTGCAGGCCTGAGCCCTGCCCCCACACGACGAGCACGTCGTTGCTGTTTCCGATGGGAGCGGCGCGCGGATCCGAGCCGCTCTGCTCCGTGATGCGCAGCGCGGCGCCGACGGGCCGCAGCGCCGCGTCGAACGAGCGGATGTAGATGTCCTGGCGATCCGTGCGCGCGCGTGCTTCGAGCGGGCCGTAGGACCACAAGAGCGCGAACCGATCGTCGCGGGTCGCGGTGATCGCCGGAGCGAACTCGTCCTGCGCTTCGTCCATGCCTGTGGGCAAGCGAAACATCGCGCCTGGCGCGGCGCCGTGCGAGGTGAGCGTTCCGTACAGCTTGTAGCGACTGGGGCCGCCATCGACGCGCTCGCGGTCTGCGACGACGAGCAGCACCGCGGCGCCGACCGCCGCGAGCCTGGGTCTGCCGGGCTCGCCTCCGAGCGTGACGACCTCGTGCAGCGCTCCGTCGGGGCGAAGATCACGGTCGAGCCATCCGAACCGCAGCCGGCCGCGATAGCGAAACGCGACGGCGTACCCGCGCCCTTCGACCTCGACGACCTCGAGCCCCTCCGGAACGAAATCCCGCAACGCTGCTGCGGGATTTCGCGACCGCCTGACGAGCGCTGCGTCCACTTCGAGCGACCAAAAATCGAGGTCTCGATTCGCGCTCGGCGCGCTCGCGCGCGTGGCGAAGAAGCGCGCCTGCGAGCTCGGCTGTTCGGCGACGTCCGCCGTGCGCAAGCCCAGCACGAAGGGTCGCGCTGCGTTGAACGCGGTGCGAGCGAAGTACGGCGCGCCTCGCACGATGGTGCGCGCCACCGCGTCGTCCGAGCCGGTGTCGCTGACGCTCGCGCACTGCACGGAGAACGCGCCGCACTCGATGAGCTCGTTGCCGTTGTCGTCGCGCGAGAGCTGGTCGGTGCCCGTCGTCACGCTGTTCGCAGTGGTGCCGGGCTGCGTAAACACGCGGTAGATGTTCGTCGGCGATCGCGCGAGGCCGCGCGCGGTGCTCGGCTCTTCGCCGTCGAGCAGGGCATCACTGATCGTCGCTCGATCATCGTCGGGCCCTCTGTAGAGGCTGAGTCGCTTGGCCGCGAGGTCGTCTCCGCCGTGCGCAAACAGCGGCGGAACGGTCCACGCCACCGCCACCCCCTGGTGGTCCGCGCGCAACGTGACCGACGTGAGCGCGGCGTAGCGCCCGATCGGCTGCGCAGTTCGCGCGGTCACGACGCACTCGGCTTCGCTCGCGCTCGGCGCGGACGCATCGCTCTGCAGCGCAGCCGCGTTGCTCGCGCGGGGCGCGTCGACGGCGGGCGCCCCTGCATCTTCGCTCGCGCTCAGCGGTGTCGGAGTGGGTGATGGCATTGGCGTTGTGGTGTTGGCCCTCGACCGACAAGCGGTGATGCACAACGCAGAGACCATCGCCGCGGCGAGCGCGCGTCCCGAACCCTTCATAGCGCGCGACGGTACCGCGACTACGCTTGGCGCGGCGAGCGCTCAGCGAGCGCCGGTGACAATGCGCGGCGCGGCGTCGGGTCGGAGCTCCAGTGCCTGCACGGGGCCGTTGTAGTAGCGCGAGAGCCCCACATCGATGCGCCACACGCGGCCATCGCAGCCAGCGTTGATCCCGCGCTGCTGGACAGTGTGGCCGATCACGAGCCGCTGCGCCCCGACGCGCGCGAGCAGCTGGCCCAAGACCGCGCACGCAGCGGGGTCGTCGCCCATCGCGAACGCGCGGTGCCAGAAGGGGCTGTCCTCGCCTTCGAGCACCGACGGAAGCTCTCGCTGCGTGCCGAGCAAGTACTCTCGCACAGCGCGGTTGATGCGCTCGAGCCCGTAGTCCACGTGCTGAGGCAGCAGCCCGCCGTGCGCGAACACCGTGTCGCCGATGACCATCACGGTGTTGTGCGCTGCGAGTCGGCGAGCCCACGCCCCGCCCGGCGCAAACGCAGCGACGCGAGAGCGAAGGTTGGGCGGAACGCGCGCCAGCATCCCTGCCCACTCGGGGCGCTCGGGCGTTCCGTCGAAGTCACGGTAGCCGCCCGGGGTGACGTAGCGAAAATCAGCCTGCGCGTTCATCACCTCGTGGTTGCCGTTGAGCGCGTAGAACGCGCCGCCCGCGCGCGCCGCTTCGACCTCGAGCTGCTCGAACAGCGCCAGGATGCCCCGCTCTTGATCGCCGCGGTCGAGCTGGTCGCCGACCTGCATCACGACCAGGTTCGCGCCGATCCAATGATCGCTGGCGTCGATCGCGCCCACCATGCGCAGCACCGAGCGCGTGACGTCGAGATCTCCGTGGACGTCTCCGATCGCGACGACCCTCGGCGCGGCGGCGACCCTCGTCGGGGGAAGCTCTCTCGGCGCAGGCAGCGCGACCGCAGGGCGCGCGGGTGGTTCGGCGTTGGGCGCAGCGCGCGGCGACGACTGAGGGCCGACGCCCTCGACCTGCGCCGTCGTGTTCGAGCGCGAACAAGAGGCCGCCCACAACAACAGCGCAATGGAGCTCGCAGCGAAGCGCATCAGGAGCACTTGCTTACCGCGGAGCCGCTCACAAATCTCGCGCCGTTCGCGGGGAGAACCGAAGATGATGCCGATAGATGTACGTCCGCCCAGCTTGCCCTTGGCGCCACGACACGTCCGGCCCTTCGATGTCCGAGCTGTAGTCGTACAGGGCGAACTCTCCCGGAGCCCCGAGCGCGATGGCTGCGGCGAAGCACGTGTCGCCGCGGGACGGCAGGTCCATCACGTACGCGATTCGGTCCTCTGCCTGGACGTAGCGCCACAGCGCGCACCGCTTGGGCCAGCGCGTGTAGTCCACCTGGTTGTCGATCGCGCGGCGGGTCATGTCACCGCCGCGCATGAGGTCGTAGTTTCCCGACGGGGACAGGTGACGCCGCCCGACGAGGTACGCCTCGCCGTCGTGCCAAAACATCAGGGGAGAATCGAACTTGCGCGGGTCCGTACGGCACGTCCACCGCGTGGGCTCAGCGCCGGAAGCCCTGCAAATCTTCGAACCAAACCCGCTCTCGTCCCCGGCCTCGTTGCGCGCGACCGCGAAGAGGTCGCCCGTCGCGGGGTCGACAGCGTAGTCCGTCTCGCTCGCGCCTCCGACGAGCACCGCGGGGCGCATCGCGTCGAACGGACGAAACGTCCGCCCGTCGTCGGTCTCGAGCAGGTGCACCTCGAGCGGCATCCCGTCGAAGCGGTAGATGTGCTCTCCGCCGAAGTAGCCGATGAGCAGCCGTCGGCCGCCTTCGGAGTGGCCGCGCCACGGGATGAATCCTGGGCGAAACACAGGCTCGAGCGCGGTCCACGCGCCGTCGCTGCGCAGCTCGGTGACGCTCATCCCTTGCGGGTCGAACGAGAGCGCGTTGGTGCCGAGGCGCGCGACGTACAAGAAGAGAGACGCTCCGACGACGAGAAACCTCGGCTCGCGCAGGTCTCGGTCGATCGCGAGCGTCGTCTCGAAGCGCCAAGAGAGCTCGTCAGTCGAAGAGACGACATGGATCTTCGTGGCGCTCGACGCGAAGTGATCCGCGCCCGTGCGCCACGCGAGAAACACGCGGCCGTTGTGCCGAATCACGTCGACGTTGTTGTTCGACGCGCTCGGCGCAGCCTCCGGCGGCAGCCCCGCAGAGTCGACCACTCGGCGCGTCGAGAGCAGCTCGACGCTGTGCCGCCCGAGCTCGACGGGCGGCGTGTACGCGACGACCACGTCGGCAACAGGCGCCACGACCTCCGCGTCGGGCTCGACGTCCGCGCTCGCGTCCATGATCACGTCTGCGCCGCTGTCGATCGCGCGCGACGAAGCGCACGCGCTCGTCGAGAAGACCAGCAACGTGAGCGCTGTGGCAGCGCGAGGGCTCTGTTGGCTTCGCATGGGCGAAGCCGATGATACCGTGTTCAGAATTCGACGCCGAACTCGACGCCGACCGCGCGCGCCGCGAGCACGCGCTCGTCGAGGGCGGTGACGTTGCGGTTCTTTCCGACGGCGTCGCCCATCGGGACGGTGACGATCTTGCCGTCGCGCAGCGAGACCATCACCCCGTCGTCGCCTCGAGCGACCGCTTCTGCCGCCGCCACACCCATGCGGATGCCGAGGACGCGATCGAACGCGACCGGCGAGCCGCCGCGCTGCACGTGCCCGAGCACGGTCACGCGAATCTCGTGCTCTGGGACGAGCTGCTCCAGCGATTTCGCGAGGCGATCACCAGCGCCGCCGAGCTTCGGAAGGTGCCCCGCGGGCATGTCCTTCGTGATCGCGTGCGTCCCGCCGACGGGCTTGGCGCCCTCGGAGATCACGATGATCGAGTAGTTCTGCCCTTGCTTGCGGCGCGCGTGGATCGCGTCTGCGATGCGCTGCACGTCGTACTCGAACTCGGGCAGCACGATCACGTTGGCGCCGCCGGCGAGCCCTGCTTCGAGCGCGATCCAGCCAGCGTAGCGGCCCATCACTTCGATGATCATCACGCGATCGTGCGCGGCCGCCGTCGTGTGAATGCGATCGACCGCCATCGTTGCGAAGTCGACGGCGCTCTGAAAGCCAAACGTCACATCGGTCGCAGCGAGGTCGTTGTCGATCGTCTTGGGCACACCGACGCTGCGCACGCCGAGCGGCGCGAGGCGCGAGGTCATCGCCATCGTGCCATCGCCGCCGATGGCGACGACGAGGTCGATGTTCTCGTTGCGCACAGTCCACGCGACGCGCTCGGAGACGTCTTCGGTCGTGAGCTTTCCCTCGGCGTCGCGCCGCGGGTACGAGAACGGATTCGCGCGGTTGCTGCAGCCGATCACGCTGCCGCCCTGCGACGCGATCCCGCGCACCCGCGTCGAGTCGAGCGGCGTGAGCGTCCCCTTGATCAGCCCTTCGTAGCCGTCTTCGCTCGCGAGGCACTGGATGCCCAGCGCCTCCGCCCGCGTGACGAGCCCAAAGAGAACAGCGTTGAGTCCGGGAGCGTCTCCGCCGCCCGTCAGCACAGCGATTCGTCGTACAGAGGTCATGACTACGCGCGGGGTTTTAGCGCATCGCCAGCGCGGACTCGATCTCTTTCACGATCGCAGCAGCGGCCACTTCGGGCTCACGAGCGTCTCGAATCGGCCGCCCCACGACGAGCAGATCCGCGCCTGCAAGGACTGCGTCTCGCGCAGATGCGACGCGCGCTTGATCACCTGCGCTTTCGCTGGCGAATCGAATGCCCGGCGTCACGATGAACAAATCTGGCAGCATCGCGCGCAACACCTTCGCCTCGTGTGGGCTGCACACGACGCCGGGTACAGACGAGGCCATCGCGATCGACGCCCAGCGACGCACGACGTCCTCAGCGTTGCCGTGGTAGCCGAGGTCTGCGAGCGCCCGATCATCGAGGGACGTGAGCGCGGTCACCGCGAGCAGCTGCGTGCGACCTCGCGCCTCGATCGCCGCGCGCTCGAGCATCGAGCGACCGCCGCTCGCGTGGACCGTCAACAGCTCTGCGCCTGTATCGGCTGCGGCCCGCACGGCGCGCCCGACGGTCTCGGGGATGTCGTGCAGCTTCAGGTCGAGAAAGCACCGCGCGCCCTGCTCGCGCACGACCGCAACGGCCGCAGGCCCGAACCGAACGAACAGCTCGAGCCCGACCTTGAACACCCCCACGTGATCGCGCAGACGCTCGATCCAATGCCGAGCCTGATCGAGGTCGTCGACGTCGAGCGCAAACGCCAGTCGATCTTTGGGCTGTGTCGACCACGGAGCGATCGGAAGAACCTGCATCGAGCAGATTCTGACCGATGCTCAGAAGCCGAGGTTGCCGAAATCGTCGGGGCTGCCGCTGCCGCCGCCGCCCGAGCGTCGGGTCCCACCACCGGAGCGGCGGGTGCCCGAGCTGTGCGTCGGTCGCGTCGCGCTCGCAGCCGCTGCGGCCTGCGCTGCCTGCGCTGCCTGCGCTGCCTGCGCGGCGCTGGCTGCTTCACGCGCGGCTTGCTCTGCGCGAGCGCGAGCCGTGGCGGCTTCAGCCTGCGCGGCAGCTTCGCGACGAGCGGCGTCAGCGCGGACCTGAGCGGCCTCGCGATCGGACGCCTCTTGCC
>JAAFIF010000074.1 GCA_013298625.1 Myxococcales bacterium | reverse complement strand
GCAACCGTCGCTCGCGCCGCACGCGGTTCCTGGTGGGCAGTGCGGCGCGCAGAGGCTGCACTGACCGCTCGTGTCGCAGCCGCGCCCGAGCGGGCACCACCCGCGGCAACGACCACCGCACCCGTCGCCCTGCCCGCACCACGCGTCGGGCGGGCAATAGGGCTGGCAGCGGCAGAGCGTGAGCGATGGATCGCACTGCGCCCCTTCGGGGCAGCGGCCGTAGCACCGACCGCCGCAGCCGTCGTCTTGACCGCACCACGCGGTGCTCGGGCATCGACGGGCGCACACGCACGCGCCACGGCCGCCGAACAGCTCGCACATCTCGCCCACGTTGCAGCGCCCTGGGCACGCGCCGCCGCAGCCGTCGGGCGCGCCGCACGCGACGCCGACGGGGCAACGCGGCGTGCAGTGAACGACGCCCGAGTCGAACGGCGCGCTCGCGTCGGGCTGCGAGGGTACGTCCGAATCGACGCCGCGCCCGCTGTCCATGCCGACGCGCGCGTCCGCCGTCGTGGCATCGCCGCCCGAATCGCCGCCATCCCGACCGGCCTCACGCGCAGCGTCACCGCCAGCATCGGGATCGGGTGGGCACAGGTCGGAGCAAAGTCCTCCGCAGCCATCAGGGGATCCACAAGCGGCGTCAGGTGAGCAATGCGGAACACACACGCACTCGCCTGCCTCGTTGAGAGACAACCCCCGCGGGCACGACGGTCGCCTGCAAACGACTTCGACGCACAGCCCTTCGATGTTGCAGATCTCATCGCGCGCGCATCGCACGGTGCTGCACGGGTCGAACACACAAACGCCTTGTTCGCACCGGTGAGAAGGCGGACACGCGACGCCATCACACGGGTTCTGCGGACGGCAAAACTCGACACAGGCCTCTCCAGTTGGACATGGACCGTCGCACTGCGGAAGCGCCACGCAGTCGCCGTTTCGGCGGTCGCAGTACGAGCCTGCTGGACAGCGCACGCCGATGCACGCGCCGCACACGCAGTCGGCGTTGCAGTCCCCATCGATGCAAGTGTGGCCGGCCGGGCACTGGACTCCAGCACACGGGTCGGCGGCGCCGATGCATGTGCGAACGCAGGTGCCGCTGCAGTTCGAGCCACAGCCGCTCGTCCCCGCAGAACCTCCCCCGCGCGCAAACGGCGGCGGCTCGTTGGCCGCGTCGAAGTCGCGGATCGCCCTGCCGTCGGTGACGAACATCGGCCCCGCGTCGTCGCGGTTCGCGGTTCGACTGCTGTCGGTGAACCGCTTCTCCGCACAGCCCGCGAGAACACCCAACGCGAGCACGACCACCCTTCGCCATTGCATGCGCCAACCCGCCCTTTCGACCGGCAAAACACCGGCAATACGAGCAATGACACAGCGCGGCGCAGCGCGCAAGCACAGCGGTATTTTTTGGTAATTCTCGAATTTCACCGGGCCGTCATCGGCGAGGTGTTGGCGGCTTCGAGCGGCCGTTCGGCGAGGTGTTCGCGCGCGAGCGCGGGCCAGAGCGTCTCGCGCATCTCGCGACGAAAGAACCCGAAGTGGCCGATGCGCGCGCTCTTGCGGTGCAGCGATTGAACGCGGACGTGTCGCACCGCCGCGCCGCTGTACATCGCGTGCAGCGAGCGAACGTTGGCCTCGGACATCATCTCGTCGTCGTCGAACGAGAGCGCCACCATCGGGGCGCGCACCGACGCGAAGGCCTCGCGCATGCGCTCTCCCTCGGCGCCGACGGCGTACTCGGGGTGCAGGCACCACTTGCGCCACTGCAGCACCACGCCCTTCGGCAGATCGCCCACCATCCCCAGCATCCGGCCAGGAAAATATCCGAACAACGGCGTCGCGACCGGCACCGCGCCCCACCAGAAGATCCACACGCGCTTGCGCAGCGCGGGGGCGTTCTCTCGCCAGTACCCGCTGCCCGCGGCGACCGTGACCACGCGCGCGACGCGCTCGTGGCCGGGGGTCATTCCGACGATCTGCGCGCCCAAGCTGTGCCCGACCCACGTGATCGGCAGCCCTTCGGACCGCTGCGCGAGCGAGCGCAGCGCGGCGCCCGCGTCCAAGCGCGCCCACGTCTCGATGTCCGCGCCCTCGTCGCGCAACGATCCGCGCCGGGACTCGCCCATCCCGCGGTAGTCGAAGGTCACGGCCACGAATCCCTCGCTCGCGAGCCACTCGGCGAAGTGCCGGTAGAAGCTCTGCGCGACGCCCATCGCGCCTGCGATCAAGACCGCGCCCTTGCGAGGCTGCGGCCCGTCCGGCGTGTACACGCGCGCCGCGAGGCCGACGCCGTCGTCCGCTCGCAAGCTGTAGCTCTCTTCGCTGCTCGATCGTCGTTGCTCGCTCATGGCTTCACCTTCCGCCGACGATCGTTGGACCGACGGACGCTCGCGGTGAACCCCTCGATCACGCAACACGGTGTTGCGCGATCGGCAACGGCCCGTTGAGGCTCAGCGCGAGCGCTGCCCCGCGACGCGCTCGAGGGTCTGCAAGAAGGCCGCGCGGAGCCCGGCTTTTCCGGCGTCGCGAGGGTGGACGGCGTACATGGTGGGGAGCTTGTTGGGCGTATCGGCGCTCCACGCGTCGAGCACGCGCACGAGGCGGCCCGCGCGCAGGGCGTCGCCGACGGACCAGTCGGGCAGCCGAACGAAGCCCACGCCCTGCTCGGCGAGCGCGCAGAGCAGCGCGATGTTGTTGCTGCGAAACACGCGGTTGACGCTCACGCGCACCGCCTCGCCGCTGCCGTGAACGAGCTTCCACACCGCGGCCCCCGCGCCGCTGCCGTAGTGCAGGCACGGCAAGTGCGCGAGCGCCGTCGGGTGCGACGGCGTGCCCACGGTCGAGAGCAGCGACGGAGCGGCGCACACCACGCGACGAAAGCTCAGCAGCTTGCGCGCTTCGAGGCTCGAGTCCGGCAGCGGCCCCATGCGAAGCGCCAGGTCGAAGCCCTCTGTCACCAGGTCTCGAAAGTCGTCGCTCGCGTGCACGTCCAGCGCGACCTCGGGGTGCTCGCGGCACATCGCCTCGATCACCGCAGGCAGCACCCGCTCTGCGACAAACACCGGAACAGTCACCCGCAGCGCCCCCTTCTTCGCCGCCCGCACCGCGCCGAGCTGCGCCCTCAGCACGTCCTCTTCGCCGAGCCACCGCGCGAGGTGCTCGCCGTACTGCCTCCCCGCCTCGGTCGTCACCACCCCGCGCGTGCTGCGCACGAACAGCGCGGCGCCCAGGGATTTCTCCACTCGCTGCACCGCGCGCGTGACGGTCGAGACCGAGACCGCCATCGCTCGCGCCGCCGCCGTGATCGACCGCGCCTCGATCGCCCTGCGCACCAGCCGCAGGTCCGAGAGCGGATCCGACTCGTGTTGCGACTTGTGCAACACCGTGTTGCGCGCGCTGCTCTTCGCCATCGCGCTGCGTTGTGCCACGGCGACGCTGGCGCTGCCCAGCGGACGCGTATGACAAACGTCAGACTCGCAAACCGCTCGGCGCGCGACGCGACCGCCGCGCCTTTCACGGCATCACACCGCTGCGTTGCGCGACGGGCACAGCTCGTACACTCTCTGCGAGGAGCCAGCGGTGACAGAGGACAACGGCACTTCGAGCGACGCTGTGCGCACGGTCGAGCAAGAGCTCGCGCTGCTCAACGTCCGCCGACTGCGGGTGTTTCTGCCGGTGATGGCCGTCGTTCACCTCGCGCACGTGCTCGCGCTGCGCACAGTGGACCTCAGCAAACCGCTGGCCGAGCAGCGTTGGCAAAGAGGACTCTGGCTGGTCAACACAGCGACGCTTCCGATCGCCGTCGCGCTCGCGCTGGTCGTGTGGGCGCTGCCCGCGAAGAGCGCCGCCGACGTGCGCGCGGCGCACCGCAGGATCGCCGACGTCGTGCTCGTGGCGTACATGCTCTTCGCCTCGTCGACGACGGTGTTCGATCAGCACATCTCGACCAGCGTGCACGCCTTCGTGCTCGGCGCGTTGGCGACGGCGTTTATCCTTCGCCCGTCCTTCGGCGGCGCCGCCGCGGGATATGCGATCGGGACCGCTGTCGTGCTCGTGGGAGCGCGGGCCACTCAGAGCAGCGCGGCGGGCCTCTCGTCGGCCTACCTCGGCGCGCTCACGGTCGCCGCCATCGCCTTCGCCCTCTCGCGCACCGTCGCGCGCGCCGCGCGGCGCGAGTTCGACGACCGCACCACGATCGAGCAGCAAAAGAGCGCGCTCGAAGCGCAGGGCGCCGAGCTTCGAACGCTCAACGCCCAGCTCGAGCAGCGGGTCGACGATCAAGTGCGCGAGATCGTCGCGCGCGCCACCGAGGTCGAAGCGCTCAACGCCCAGCTCGCCGAACGAGTGCAAGAGCGCTCGCGTGAGCTCTCTCGCGCCCTCGCCCGCATCGCCAAAGAAAACGAGGCGCGGCAGCTGCCCGAAGGCGCGGTCCTCGGCGGTCGCGTCGTGATCCTCTCGCTGCTCGGCCGCGGTGGAATGGGCGCGGTCTACCTCGGCCGCGACCGCGTCACCGACCAGCGCGTCGCCGTGAAGGTCCTGCAGGCCGCGAGCGCGCAAGAGCTCGAGGAGCTGCAGCGATTCTTGCGCGAAGCCGAGGCCACCGCGCGCGTCAACCACTCGGCCATCGTGAAGAGCCTGGCCGTCGACGTCTCGGACGACGGGCAGTTCTTTCAGATCCTCGAGCTGGTCGACGGAGTGACGCTCGCGACGGTGATCGAGCGGCTCGGCCCCATGCCGTGGACCATCGCCGCGCGGCTCATCGCGGTCGTCGCCGACGCGCTCAGCACCGCGCACGCGGCGAACATCGTTCACCGCGACGTCAAGCCCGAGAACATCATGCTCACGCGCACGGGGCCCGGCGTGAAGGTGCTCGACTTCGGCATCGCGCGCGTCCGCGCTTCGAGCGAGGAGCCCGAGCTCGTCTCGACCAACCCCACGCGCTCGGGCGTCCTGCTGGGAACGCCGCGGTACATGGCCCCCGAGCAGATCGTGGACCCCGCCGCGGTCAACGACCGAACCGATGTGTACGCGCTCGCGCTGGTGCTCTACGTCGCCGTCGCCGGTCGACTGCCGTTCGACGCGCCCACGATGGGCGAGGTCTTCGCTGCGCACGCGATGGCCGAGCCTGCGCTGCTGGACAGCAAAGTGAGCGGCGTCCCCCAGACCCTCAGCGCCCTCGTCCATCGATGCCTCGCCAAGTCGACCGGCGCGCGTCCGAGCGCCACAGAGCTGCGCGACGCGCTCACCGCCCTCGCCGACGACGCTGGGATCACCACGTCGTGGGAGTCGTGGGCGGACCTCGTCGAGCGCACGCGGAGCGCCGAGACCAATCCCGACGCGACCTCGACGCTCGTCGCGAAGGTCGGCGCGTAGCGCGCTCGTGGTCGAGCGGCGCCGTCACGGAGCGCGTCGAGCGATCACCGCCACGCAACGCGCCTCGCGGCTCGCCGTGGGCGCGGTGCATCGCCACACGTTGCGCGCGCGAAACATCGCCAAGAACTCAGCGATGTTGAGGCAGCGCGCGACCGACGGACGGGCGTTTGGCGCGGGCCACTCGAGGGTGACCCTGAGCTTGGGCTCTGGGCAGCGCGCGGACTGCGCCGCCGCGTCGCGCCCAGCTGCGAAGGCAGCGGTCGCCACCACGATCGACGCGAGCGCGCGCGCGGTCATCGAGCCTTCTTCTTCGCAGGCTTCGCCTTGGATTTAGCCTCAGCGATCGCCGCCTTCTCCGCGGCCTTCGCGGCGCGCGCGGCGTTGGTCGCGAGCTGCTTCGGAACACGCGGCCGGTAGTACTCGCAGAGCTGACACTGGCACCAGCGTTGCTCGATGGCGTCGAGCACCGCCGCTCGCTCACGGGCGTCGAGCGCGTCCATCTCGAGCGTCAGCGTCGGGTGCGGCGATATCAGCGACGGCGCCGAGGCGGGCCCGACGATCACGTAGAGCGCGCCGCGCAGCTCGATGAGCGGCGCGTCGACGTCGTTCATCACGGACATCGGGTCGGGGTGCGCGTCGAAGGCCCAGCCCGCGAAGCGCATCGAGCGTCGAAAATCCTCGTCGATCGAGAGCACCGTAAACGAGAGCGTCGTGAAGTGCGCTGCGGCCATGGCGTGAACGCGAGCGAGACCGAGCGCGTCGTCGAAGCGCAGGCGAAACGCGCCGTCGACGTAGCGCCACGCCCCGGTCGCAAGCGCGCCCTTCGCCTGCGAATCGATGTATCCGCCCGGAAAAATCGGGTCGTACGCGGCGCGGCGAACGCGGTTGCGCATGTGGATGCGGAGCCAGCGGTTCCACAAATCGCTGATGAACTGCGCCGCTGCGACGGGTCGCTGAGCGTCCGAGAGCTCGGCCGCGGTGATGATGACGTCGACGCCAGTTCGCTGCATGGGTCAGTCCTGCGCCGAGGCGTCGGGGTTTGCGTCGGGGTTTGCGTCCTCCACGGTCGCGCTCGCGTCGCCCGCGCCCCCGTCACAGACGCCGACGCACGTGCACTGCGCGCGAACGAGCGAGCCCGCAGGGCACACCCACGCGTTGGCCACGCACACGCGGTTGACGACGGTGTTGGAGCACTCGGTTCCGTTCGCGGCGAGGCACACTTCGGCCGGCGCGCGCGCGGCGCCGCTTCCGCTGCCGCAGGCGCCGGTTTCGCTGGGGCCGACGCCGGTTCCGCAGCCCATCAGCGCGGCGAAGGCCGCGGCTGCGAGCATCGAGAGTCGCGTTGTTCTCATGGCGCGAGCATCGGTCAACGGCGCGCTCGCGGCAACGATCCAACAGCATCGCGCCGGCCGCGTCGCCAGTGTTCGAGCAGCGTCGCGAGCATCCACGCGAGCAGCGAGAGCGTCGCGAGCCGCTGAAACACCGGCAGCAACCGGTACAGACCGTCGAGTCGCACACTGACGCCGAAGGCCACGGCGTACATCAACGCGTCGATCGCGCCGAACACCAGCGTCGCGAGCGCGGCGCTCGGGATCCACCGCGAGACCGGCGCATGAAAGCTCACCCACAGCGCCGCGGCGGTCGCCGCGAGCGCAGGCGCACACGCAATCAAGACGGCGGTCAAGTGCGCGACCCGATACCGATCCGACGGCGTGAGCGGAACCGCGATCCCCGCGACGCACGCGCACGCGCCGGCCCACCGCGCCACGCGCGCCGCGCGCCCCTCCGAGCGCTCGAGCCGCGCGATCAGCGCGAAGAACGCCGCGATGGACGCCAGCATCGCGAGCGTGCCGGCCGTCGCGAGCGCGGCCGACCGCGCGTTGTCCGCGCCGTTGAGCGCGCGGTGATGAAACAAATCGCAGAGAAAATTCTGCCAGAACGCGTGGCCCTGGGTGCGGTCGTCGAACCACGTTCCGCCTGGGTACGCGTGGATCGCAGCGGCCGTTAGCGCCACAAACGTCGAGAGCCCGAGCGCGCACGTCGCCACGAGCCACCGGGGCGCGGCGGGCGCATCGAGCGCGCTCGGCTCGCTCAAGGTCTCAGTCTCCAGACGACGCGTCCGCAGCCGCGCCCGAGTCCACAGCGACGCCCGAGTCTGTCGCGACGCCCGAATCTGTCGCCACGCCCGAGTCCTGCGGAACCCCAGAGTCCGCCGGCGGCGGCGGCAGCCCGTAGCACGCAGCCAGGGTCATCGCGGTGCCCGCCGCGGCCACCGCCGTCGCGATGCGCACCCAACGGTTGCTCGCCGCAGGACGCGCCGCGGCGCAGTTGGGGCACGCGCCCCCTTCGACCAAGAATCCGCCACAGCAGTCGCACTGTTTCATCGCTACTCCTTCGATTGTATCCGCGAACCGAGCGCTGCCCGTCCGCGCGACGGTACACCTGCTCGCGGCGTACCAGCGAACTGCCGTCGCGCGTGGGTGCGCTTCGGGCTGGCATCGTCCATGCTGCGCTCGCTGCAGCGATGACCGAACGAAGGCTCGATGTTTTGCAGACCAAACGGCGCCCCGTCTACGTGGTCTGGGAGCTCACGCTGCGCTGCGATCAGCCGTGCACGCACTGCGGCTCGCGCGCAGGCTCCGCGCGGGCCGACGAGTGGAGCACCGAACAAGCCCTGGCATTCGTGTCCGAGCTCGCGGCGCTCGGGACCCGCGAGGTGGTGCTCATCGGCGGCGAAGCCTATCTGCACCCTGGATTTTTGGCGGTGATTCGCGCGCTGCGCGACCACGACATCCGCGCCGCGATGACCACCGGCGGACGCTCGATCACCGCCGAGCTCGCGCGGGCGATGGTCGACGCGGGCCTGCAAGCGGTGAGCGTGAGCGTGGACGGGCTCGAAGCCACGCACGACGTCATGCGCGCGTCGAAGGGGAGCTTCGCGCAGGCGCTCGCGGCGATGAACCACTTGAGAAGCGCGGGCATCGAGCAGCTCTCGGCCAACACGAACTTCAATCGCACCAATCGTCGCGAGGCCGAGGCGCTCTACGAGGTGCTGCGCGCGCAGGGCGTTCGCTCGTGGCAAGTGCAGCTCACGACGCCGCTCGGGCGCGCGGCGGACCGCGCTGCGATGATCCTTCAGCCCTGGGACCTGCTCGAGCTCTTGCCCGCGCTGGCCGCGCTGAAGGCGCGCGCGTTCGCCGACGGAGTGCTCATTCATCCTGGAAATAACCTGGGATACTACGGTCCCGAGGAGGCGCTTCTGCGCTCGATCTCGCCCACGCAGAGCGATCGCTGGCAGGGCTGTCAGGCCGGTCGCTTCGTGATGGGCGTCGAGAGCCAGGGCGACGTGAAGGGCTGCCCGTCGCTGCAGTCATCGAGCTACGTGCAGGGCAACGCGCGCACGACCCCGCTGCGCGAGCTGTGGGACGGGCCCGGCCCCATGCAGTTCACCAGCGAACGCACGGTCGAATCGCTGTGGGGCTTCTGCGCGAGCTGCCCGTTTGCGAGCGCGTGCATGGGCGGATGCACGTTCACGGCGCACGCGATCCTGGGCAAGCCTGGAAACAACCCGTACTGCCACTATCGAGCGCGCGCGATGGCGGCGCGGGGCTTGCGCGAGCGTCTGGTCGCGGTCGAGCGCGCGCCGGGGGATCCGTTCGACAGCGCGCTGTTCGAATTGAGAGAAGAGCCCTTCGACGCGCCCGACGCGGACGACTCGATGGAGCCAGCGCAGCTCGTGAAGATCCGCCGAGCCCCTGCGCGGACGTGACGTTTCACCGTTAGAATCCTGCGGATGAACACCTCTCGCGCGTGTGCTGCTTCGCTGTTGTCGCTCGTGATGGTCGCGTGTGGGCCGATCGAGATGAACCCCGACGGCGCTGCGCCGGACGGCTCTGCGCCGGTGGACACCGGCGTGGGGACCGATGGTGGTGCGCGCATCGACGTGGTGAATCCGCCGATCGACAGCGGGACGATGTCCATGCCCGACGCGACGGTGATGTCCATGCCCGACGCGGCGCCGCAGGGGCGGATCGATATCAGCACGCCCGCGCCCGGCGACCCTGCGACGCGCTCGCGAGCCGACGTGTGCGGCGTGTGGAACGCGTCCGTCGCCCGCGCGCGCACCGCAGGGATGTTCGCGGCCGGCGCGGGGATGTGCGCGGCGGGGACGCTTCCGCAGAACACCGTCGACGCGGCGGTGCTGATGACCAACACGTATCGCTACCTCGCGGGGCTCGTAAACGTCGCTGAGAATCCAGAGCACACGCGCGCCGCGCAGGCGTGCGCCGAGCTGATGGAAGCGAACCGGATGCTCAATCACAACCCGCCCATGTCGTGGACGTGCTTCACGGCGCTCGGGGCGACGGGCGCGTCGCGGAGCAACATCACGTCCGGCGGTAGCAGTCCGGTCGCGTCGCTCGCGGGCTGGGTCGACGACTCGCGAGACATCTCGAACACGCTGGGACATCGGCGGTGGATCTTGTTTCCGCCGCTCGGCGCGATCGGCTACGGGCAGGCGCGCAGCTACGCGTGTCAGTACGTGCTCGGCGCCCGAGGCAGCGCGCGCAAGGCGTGGGTCGCGTGGCCCAACGAGGGCGTGACGCCGATGGAGTCCATGTCGCGGATCTGGTCGTTTTCGAGCGCGTCGGCGGGCGTGACGGCGATGACCACCGCAACGGTGACGCTCAACGGGACGCCCGTCCCTGCGATGCCGATGCTGCGCGCCAACGGCTACGGTGACCCCACCATCTCGTGGAACATGCCTGCGATCACCGCGGGCGGCATGTACCACGTCACGATCCGCGGGCTGACCGGCGGGATGACGGTCGAGTACGACGTGAACCCCGTGCAGTGCGGGGGCTGACGGTCACATCGGCTCGAAGCGCCAACGCACGCTGCGCGCGTCGACGACCTCGCGCTCGGTGCGCGGGATGCTGAAATACTGATTGCGACGCCACAGCTCCATCAAGTTGCGGTGGTTCGACGAGAAGCGGTTGAAGGCTTGTCCGCCGGGCAGCGAGTTGAAGCCTCGCGGACCAGCAGGGTCCATCTCGACCACGAAGCGCTGCGACGGCCCAGAGCCGTAGCGAAAGTCGAAGTCGCTCACGCCGGGGTGCGAGGCGTCGACCGTTTCGATTCCACCGCCGCGGGGAAATCCATTGGGAAACATCGTGTCGCTCGCCGGCGGGATCGACAGCACCGAGCCCGGCCCAGGGATGATCGAGCCGAGCGTGAGCGAGTGCAGCGTGCCCCAGCGCCACGTCGATACGTCGCTCGACATGGTCGTCATCGCGAGCTGCACGAGCGCCTCGTCGAGCGCGCGCAGCATCACGTAGTCCTTGCTCTCGGTGACGCCCGCGGTCGCGAGGTCGTCCCACAGGACCTCTCCCGTGCGCGGTCGCATCGCGGCGCTCGTCGCGCTCGGCCCTTCGAGCAAGAACGTCACGGCCATCAACTGCTGCGACGCCCACGAGCGTCGCGAGTAGCCCATCGCGGTCATCTCGTCGCCGAGCGCGAGGTCCGTGAGCTTCACCGCCCAGCCGTGAAAGATCACCGTCGCGATCGAGTCCGCGCGCTCTGCGTCGGTCACGGTCTCGCCCATCGCGTGGGGCACTCCAGAAGCCCCGTCGAGGGACCACTGCATGAGCCGTCGCGCGGCGTCGCGCAGCGCAGTCTGCCGGGGCCGCAGCGCGGTCGCGAGGGTCGCGAGGTCCGGGTGCGTGCCGGGCGTCGTCCACTCGGCTTCGAGGCGCGTCATGGCCGCTTGCAAGAACGGCCTGAGCTTGCGGCCGTACAAGATCGCCTTGTCGCCCTGCAGGCGCTGCATGTCTTCGACGGTCATGCGCGAGCCGGCGCGGAGGCGCTCGACGATGCGGGTCTGACGGATTCCGTCAGCGAAATCACAGCCCAAGTAGTGTCGATCGTTGTGCGGGTTGTTGTCGAACGTGACGCCCGCTTGATCTTGATTGGCCGAGGCGATGAAGGGCCGCGCGGCCGAGCCCGTCGCTTGCGGGATCTGCTCGAGGGGAACGGCTCCGCTCCAATCCGCGGTCCCGTCGCCCGGGAGCACGAAGCACGGCGAGTTGCCGGTGCCCGCGTTCATCGCGGTCGGGTCGCTCACGTACGTGAGCGCAGCGGCGCCGCGCACGGGGATCACCGCGCTCGACTGATACGCGGTGTTTCCCTCGACGTCGGCGAGCACGAAGTTCTGCGCGCCGACGCCGAACCGACGCACAGCCGCGCGCGCCTCGGCCACGTTCTGCGCGTACGACAGCTCCATAAACGTCTCGAGCTCAGTCGTCGGGTTCGCGCCGGTCCACGCGATGCTGATCGCCGTGCTCGCCGTGCGCGGGACGATCGCTCGATTGCGAATCGTCGGCACGATCAGCCCGTGGTGCGGGACCACTTCGAAGCGCGCTTCGTAGTTCATCCCGCCGCCCATCGGGACCTGCTCGACCAGCGTCTCGATGCGCACCTGCGCGCCGTTGTGCACGACGCAGTCACCGCCGCCCATCGTGCACGGGACGATCGTCTCGGCGAACGCGTCGGTCACGTCGTAGCCCGCTGTGGTGACGCCCCACGCCACGCGCCGGTTGTATCCGATCACCACCCACGGGATGCCCGGAAACGACGTCCCCGCCACGTCCACCGCGTCCGCGCCCGAGCGAATCGTGAGGTGAACGCCCCACCAAACCGCCGGCGACGTCAGCGACAAGTGCGGGTCGTTCGACACGATCGGGTGCCCGTTCATCGTCGCAGACCCGTGCAGCACCCAGTTGTTGCTGCCACGCGTCTGGTCGCCGAGAAACTCCGCTGCGCGCTTGGCGTTCTCGAGAAAGCCCCTCGCGCTGTCGAACACCGCGCGGCCGATCCGCGGCGCGCGCGAGCTCGGCCTGTACTGCTGCATCATCCCTGCGCCCGCGTAGAAGTCGCCCACGGTGGGCTCTGGCGCGACCGGCGCGAACCGCAGCACGTCGAGCAGCATGCCCCTGCGCGCGGCCCGCGGCGCGTCCGTCATCGGGTCGGCCATGTCGAACGTGCTCTGCGCGCGCGTGCGCAGCTCGGACCGCGAGATGTCGCTGTCGGCGTCGTAGCTGAGCGAATAGCTCTGGTAGCGCGCGATGGTCAGCGAGTCGATCGGCGTCCAGTCCGGCGTCCCGTCGTTGACGACCAGGTCCGTGCCCTGCGGCGTCGAGCGCGTCCCTGCGCGAATGTCCGCGAGCCAACGGTTGACGCCGCGCGCGTACGCTTCGAGCGCGGTGCGCGAGCGCGATCCCGCTGGCGTCGCGTCCCACATCCGCTGCGCGGCGCGGCGAAGGCCCACCACGCGCATCGCGAGGTCTTGCTCGATGAGCGTCGGCGAGAGCGCGCCGAACTTCTCTGCGAGCGTCCCCGAGGCGAGGCGTCGAAGCATCTCCATCTGCGGCATGCGGTCGCGCGCCGAGAGAAATCCCTGCACGTACGACACGTCGCGCAGCGAGCTCGCGTAGATGTGCGGCCAGCCCGACCGGTCGAACACGACGTCCACCGGGCCGTCGAGCCCCATCAGCCGCTCGGTGGTCATCACCGGAATCTCTGCGATCGTCGTAGGCGCTGCGGCGTCAGCGACGTCGTCGCCTGCGTCGTCAGCGGGCGCGACGTCCATGGTGGCGTCGCTCGCCGGGCGGTCTGCGCCCGCGTCGGGCGGCGGGGGTTGCGGAGGCGAGCACGCTGCGAGCGCAGCGACGAGCGAGAGGTAGAGGGACCGTGTCGATGGCATGCCGCGAGGATACGAGCAGCGCGCGCGCACGGTCGAGCGCGACGCTCAGCCGGGAGCCCACTCGTCGACGCGAAGCAGCGCAGACCCGAACGCGCCGGGCTTGAGCACGCTGCGACCCAAGATCGCGCGCGCGCACTCTTGGACCCCTTCGGTCACGGCGGGGTGCGGGTGCACGCAGGCGTCGATGTCGTCGAGCGTCCCGCCCTTCTCGATCAAGAACGCGATACCTTGAATCGTGGTGGCGGCCTGGGGGCCTACCACGCGCATTCCCAGGATTTTTGCTGGCGAATCTCGGGACACGAGCAGCTTGACGAACCCGTCGGTGGCGCGCATCGCGATGGTGCGCGGGACGAGCCTGTTGGCGAGGACGCCCACGCGGTACGGGATTCCCTGCTTGCGCGCCTGCTGCTCGTTGAGCCCCACCGCGGCGACCTCGGGGGCGAGAAAGAAGATCGCTGAGAGGGCGTCGTAGCGGATCTTGTGCGTGGGCGCGGAGAACATGGACTCGACGGCGTGGCGCCCCTCGAGCTCGGCGACGTTGACGAGCGCGACGTCGGCGGTGACGTCGCCCGCGGCGTGGATGTGCGCGACGCTGCTCTGGGTGTCGGTCACGACGATGCCGCCGGACTTGTCGAGGGCGACGCCGATCGCTTCGAGCCCGAGCCCGCGGCTGTTGGGGACGCGGCCGATCGAGATGAGGGCGCGCTCGACGTCGATGGGTTCGCAATGCGTTCCGTCGCGGTCGCAGATGACGTAGCGGACGCGGTCGTTGTGCACTTCGAGCGACTGCAGCGAGGACTCGCGGTGGATGCGGATGCCCATGCGCTCGAAGTTGCGCGAGACCGCCTCGGCGACGTCGTCGTCTTCGAACGGCAGGATGCGCGGCTGGCGGTCGATGATGTTGACCTGCGTCTTGCCGAAGTTCGCGAAGATCGTGGCGTACTCGCAGCCGACGACGCCGGCGCCGACGATCACCAGGCTCTCGGGGAAGCGCGGCAAGTGCTCGATGTGATCGCTGGTCACCACGCGCGATCCGTCCACGACCACGTTGGGCGGAACGCGTGGCGTCGACCCCGTCGCCACGAGAAAGAACTCGGCGCTCACCGCGGTGCGCGCGCCGTCACCGTCGGTGACCTCGACCGTGTGCGCGTCGATGAACCGCGCCGAGCCGCGTATTCTGGTGATGCACCCACCCGACGCTGCGCCCTGCGCGCAGTGCGTGATCTGCTGCTCGAGGTCGCTGCGACGCTCGCCGACCGCCTCGCGCACGGCGGCGATCACGCTGTCGTACGAGACCTCGACGCCGCTGCTCTTGTAGCCGCGGTCCGTGCGACACGCGCGAGCGAAGTCGTTGGACAAGTGCCAGAGCGTCTTCGACGACAGCGCTCCGTCCGCGAGGCCGCGGCCGCCGAGGGCGTCGCGTTCGATAAGGGCGACGCGCTTGCCGAGGTCCCACGCGCGGCTCGCTGCGGCGAAGCCCGCGGGGCCTCCGCCGATCACACAGAGGTCGAATCGTTGCACGCTGAGCTCCTTCGGTCGCTGAAATGCCTGAGAATCTGCTGTCACGGCGCGGGCGGCTCCGTCCACTGCTCGATCATCTCGCGCAACAGGTCGAGCGCGCGCGCGCAGTAGAGCCCGTCTTCGATCCGCTCGTCGAACGTGTAGCGAACGGTGCAGATCTTTCGGACGCTGCCGTCCGCGCGCTGCTCTTCGTGGACGCGGCCGAGGGTCGCGAAGATGGGGCAGTTTCCCCACTCGTAGAGGTGGTGGTAGGCGGCGTCGAGGCCGACCGAGCCGAGGTTCGCGATGAACACGCTTGCGTAGAGCGGGTCGGGCCCGATGAGCGCGTGCGGCGCGAGGTTGACCGAGTCGAGCCACCGCGCGAGCGCGACGAACCACGAGAGCACTCGCCGCGGGAGCTTGAGCAAGATGTTGAGCTCTTGGTCGGTGCGGCTGGCCTTGAGCGAACGGCCCTCGGCGACGCCGTCGAGCAGCGTCGCGACGTGCTCGTCGAAGGTCGCGATCGGCGAGAACTCGCGCTTCACGACGACGACGGGCGCGCGCTCGTCCATGGACTTCTTCGCAGAAAAACCCAGCTCGATCGCGTTGCGCTGATACAGGTGCGCGCCGCTCGTAAACCGGTTGAGCCTCGGCCGCTCGACCAGCGTCCGCACGACCGCGTACGAGTACAGATGAAACAGCGTGAGCTTCGGCCCGCCCTCCGCCGCGCGCCGCGCGATAAACGCGTACGCGTTGGTCACGTCGAGCTTCTGCTCGAAGTACACCGCGGACTCGTTTCGGGTCCGCATGATGAACGGCATGATCGCTCGCGTCAGCGAGACCTCGGAGATAACCGTCCCGTCCCGTCGCTTGAAGAGTGGCACGCGTCGATGAAAGCACCACTCGGGGTGCGCGCGGTAGCTGCGCGCGTCGGGAGCAGCGACGGGGCTATAGTGCGCGGCGATTGACCATGAACACCTCTGAGACCGCTACGACGGCCACGGCCGTCCTTCACTGGCTCGCGAGCCTCGCGCCCACGCGCCTCACGGGCTCGGCCGGAGAGCGCGCCGTGCAGTCCGCCATCGCGACGCGGCTCGAAGCCGCGGGATACCGCGTGGATTGGCAGGGATTTCGCTTTCCGCCGCACATCTACGGCGGGATGGCGATGCACTTCGGGATGGCGCTCTCGTTTGTGTTTCTCGGGATGCACTCGAAGCTGCTCTCAGCGATCGGGCTCTTGTTCGTCTGGTACAGCTTTCGATCGGAGGCCAAGCATCGACGACACGTGCTGCGCCGCGTGTGGCCGACGGTGGCGACGCAGAACATGATCGCGACGCTGCCCGCGCGCACACAGACGCGCCGTCGCATCGTGTGCGTCGCGCACGCGGACTCGGCGTACACGGGGCTCATGTTCGACCCCGCGGTGCTCAAGCAAGTGGCCGCGCCGCCGCCGAAGTTTCTGCCGTTTTTGCGCAAGCAGCTCGCGCTGCCGATGGCCTCGATCCTCGCGCTGGCCGCGGTGCAGCTGCTCGCTTCGCTGGGGCTCTATCAGCCGTCGTGGCTGGTGCTGGCCGTCTTGTGCTTCGCGCCTGCGGTGGCGTTTGTGCTCAACGCGGACGTGCTGCTGCGGGACACGGTGGTCCCTGGCGCGGCGGACAACCTGTCGGGTTGCGCTGCGCAGGTGGTGCTCGCCGAGCGATGGGCGCGCGAGCGTCAGGACGACGTCGAGCTGGTCTTCGCGTTCACGGGCGCCGAAGAAGCGGGGACGGGCGGCGCCGCGCACCTCGCTCGCTCGATGAAGGGCCTGTGGAACCCGAGCGACACCGACGTCTTCGTGCTCGACACCCTGTCGAACGGGACGCTCTACGCGCTCGAAGAGGGCGAGCTCGATCGAGTTCCGCAGCCCGAGGACCTGCTCGCGGCGGCGAAGGCCGCGTCGGTGACGGCGACGCAGCGCGAGCTCGAGACGTACGTGATCCCCGCGGGCGCGACGGACGCGCTGCCGTTCTTGGTCGAGGGCTACCGCGCGCTGGCGCTGACGTGCATCGACCCCGAGCAGCACGCTCCGCGCAACTATCACCACCCCAACGACACGGCGGACCGCGTGGATCCCGAGCAGCTCGAGGCCTCCACGGCGGTCGCGTGGGCGCTCATCGAGTCCCGCGCGAAGCCCGAGTGACCAAACCGAGCACGGCGGGGACGGTGTTCAATAGTTCACGAACTGCGGGGGGTTGAGGGGACGGAGCCCGAGAATTCACGAGCCGCGCTTCGCGAGGGAGTTCGGTGTGTTACGTGAGTTCGTGAATTGTTGAACACCGTCCCCCATCGCGCTGCCCTCGCCCTCGTCGCCTTCGCGCTCTTCGGTTGCGGTGCGCGCTCGGAGCTCATCGGCCCGCGCGTCGACGTCGCGAGCGAAGACGCAGCGGTCGCAGACGTCGCGCCCCCGTGCCGACGCGATGCGGACTGCGACGACGGCGTCGAGTGCACCGTGGATCGCTGCGATCTGCGCCTCGGGCGCTGCTCGCGCGAGGGCGACGACGCGTTCTGCAACGACGGGCTGTTTTGCACGGGATCCGAGCGGTGCGACCCGAGCGCGGGCTGCGTGTCCTCGGGCGTCGTGTGCGGCGACAGCGTGGCGTGCACGCGCGACAGCTGCGACGAGGAGCAGCGCCGCTGCGTGCGGGCGCCGGACGACGCGCTCTGTCCGATCAGCCATCGTTGCGATCCCGACGAAGGGTGCCTCGCCCGCGCGTTCGCCCACGGCGCAGCGGGGCTCTTCGAGGTGCTCTTGCCCGCAGCGCGCGTGCGCACCATCGCCCCCGTTCGCACGTCGCTGACGGACATCGCGCTGCACCCGGATCGAACGCTGTACGCCATCGGCTCGACGGGGCTCTATCAGCTCGACGCGGACACCGGCGCCACGACGTTGCTGCTCGCCACCCCGCTGCCCTTCGCCTCGCTCGACGCGACGCCGGACGGCGCCCTCTACGCGGCCGCGCAGAACACGCTGTATCGCATCGACGTGGGGACGATGAGCGTCGTGGCGGTGGCCGAGTTTCCGCCGGGGCTCGAGTCGAGCGGAGACCTCGCCGTGCTCGAAGGGAGACTGCTCGCGACGGCGCGCACCGACGTCACGACGACCAACGATACGCTGGTCGAATTGCACACCGATCGCTCGGCGCCCCCGCGGATCGTCGGCAACGTGGGGACGGGCTGCGTATGGGGCCTCGCGGCGTTTGGACCGACGCTGTACGGCTTCTCGTGCATGGGGCAGGTGCTGCGCATCGATCCGCAGACGGGTCGCTCGACGGTGCTCGCGCTGAGCAGCACGCGCTTCTACGGAGCAACAGCGCGGTGACTATTCATCGAGGTCGCTCGGCGGTCGCGGCTCACCCCCGCGCGCTGCCGGCGAAGCGCTCGCGCTGGGAAGCACCGCGCCGATCACGCCGTTCGTCGACGCGACGACGTTGACGGTGCCGACCCTGGCGGCGATGTCCTTCCACGCTTCGAGCTCTTTCAAGCGAGCGAGCGTGGGGTTGTTTTCGAGCAGGCGCGCTGTGTTGGCGAGCGCGCGCGTGGCCGCGGTCTCTTCGCGGCGGTGAACGAGGTTGGCCTCCGCCTGCTTCTCGGCCTCGATCACGCGATTGAGCAGCAGACGCATGGCCGCGGGGACGCCGACGTCTCGAAGCTCTGCGCCGCGCACCTCGATGCCCTTGTGAGCGAGCCGCGCCCGAAGCTCGTCGAGCAGCGTCGCGGCGCTCTGCGGTCGCTGATCGAGCAGCTGCTCGAGGGTCTTCTCGCTCACCAGCTTACGCAGCGCGAGCTGCGCGTCGGAGTAGAGGATCGTCGAGATGTTCTCGTGTTGCGTGTGGGCGACGGCGCAGTCCGCGACGCGGTAGCGCACGACGAGCGAGAGCTTCAGGGACACCTTGTCCTTGCTCATCGCTTCTTGCTGGGTGACGAGCATCTCTTGCTCGCGCTTGCTGTAGGAGTACACAGCGGCGTTTCGGCCGCGAATACACAGGTGATGCGTGCCGGGGCCGAGGCGATCGACCAGCGCTTCATTGACGTAGAGCAGACCCTCGCTCTGCGGCGGGACCACGACGGTCTGCACGGCGCTCGGCGGCAGCTTGTCGCGAAACTCTTCGGGCACTTGAATGCGTGTGCCACGGGTCGAGAGCAGCTCGAGCGTGACGGGCTCGCGGGCGTTCCACAGGGCCCAGCGGCCGGGGCCGAGGACGGTGCGGGCGCGGCCGTCGACGCGCAGGAGGCCGAGCTCGTCGTCGGCGACCGCGCGCAGCTCAGGCTCGCCGCCGCGCGTGACGGCGGTGAGCTCGGGCGTCGCAGCGGAGAATCCCGCGGAGATATCCAGTCGAATCGCGGTCATGAGCCGCGGGATCAGCGGGTGCCACCCTGGCCCGAGCAGCCGCGTCGGTCGACCGTTGACCATGAGCACCGCGCGCTCGTGCGCGGCGACGAAGAGGGACGTGAGCACGTGTTCGCGGAGGAGCGTTCGGATCATCAGCTTGTGGGATCGGTGCAGTCGTGTCGGCGAAATAGGTCGACGGCGCGACGAGCGAGCGGTGACAGCGCGCGGTCGAACGTCGGGCTCGTGGCCGCAGCCACGGGCGCAGAGACGATCGTCGCCGGTGCCAGAGGCTCTTCGCTTCGCGACGCGGGCGAAGCGAAAGCAAAGAGCGCTGGTGCTGAGGGTGCTCGCGTTCGTCGCGCCGTCGGGGAGGATTTTGACTGGTGGATTGCGCAGGATTGCGTTTGGACAGAGCGGACGCGCACGCCTGGCCGTGCGCCGCGGTTCGATGGTGAATCCAGCGCGGAGAACGAAGCGGTCGAAGAGAGACTGGCGCCGAACGGTGACGGCGATGAAGGTCGCCGCGCGCTGCACCTGCGCGTCGCAGTGCAGGTCGCCGAGCACATGGCCCCAGAGAAGACCCGATCGTTCCGCGAGGGAACCGCGGAGCGCTCGACCAATGGCCCCTCGTCGTCGAACTCGCAAGTGGGTGTAGCGAATTTTGCCGCGCTCGCCGAACGAGCGCACCGTCGATCCGCTACCCCGAGCACGGCGCGCTGGCGGGCTCGCTGTCTCCCGCGCGATCGCCGCCGCGCGTCTCTCGCAGCACGTTCTCGATTTCGGGGACCATCTCCACGATCTCGCACTCGTCGGATCCTTCGGACCCCGCCACGCGCTCGCGTCGCACGCTCGGGCGCCAGCACAGCCCGTCGAAGCGCCACTGCCAGTGCTCGTCCACGCATCGGTTGTGCGCGTCGCCCCGCGTCGATCGATACAAGTACACCTTGTGAACGCTCAGCTCGTTGCCCGCCCTGCGCGCGTCGAGCCGCCAGCGCGACTGAAGGTTCGACCGCGCGTCGAGCGTCGTCCATTCGCCCCGCTCGTCGAGCGCTGGCGCGAGCTCGAGCCGGCCGCCGCGCAGCGAAAACAGCTGCAATTCATGCGACTGCCTGCGCAGCAGCATGCAGTTGTCGAACTCGAGCCACACCGATCGCCGCGCGCGCGACGGCGTGTCGCTCAGCCGAACGTCCGCGTAGCCGCTGAGGATCGAGAGCTGATCGCGCACGGCGCCGTCGGGCGCGACCCATCGCAGGACGAGCCGACGGTCCTGGCAGTCGCCGCCAGCGGACACGTCTTCGAACAGCCACGGCGAGCTGCGCGGGCTGTGCGCGCGGTCGACGAAGAGTCGATGGTGGTGGAGCTCGATCGTTCCGTCGGCGCCGTCGCGGGCGGGCTCGAGCCGCAGCGCGCGCACGAGCCGATAGCCGCGCGGAAGGGGCTCTCTCTCAGCGAGCCGAACGATCTCTGGCGAGTACGGCGCAATCTCGCCGCGCGTGCGCACCGTGCGCAGCGGCGGCGCTTCGTTTCCGTGCACGTCCATGCACACATCCGCGCGTCGCTCGGCGATGACCGGGCTCGTCGTGCGCTCGACCGTCGGAGGCTCAGCCGCGCGCGGCTGCGACGGCAGCGGTGCCGGCGGCTCGTGTCGGTCCTGACGCGCAGCGCGTGGGCGAAGGGACACGGACAACACCGCCGATGCGAGCCCGATCAGCAGCAAAATCTCTGGCCAACGTACGCGTGCGGCGCCCATACCCGCGCTCGTCGTTCAAGCCGTGTGCCGTCAGTTCTGTCCCAGCCCGTCGAGCCCCAGCCGCGCGGTCCACTCGCGCGCTTCATCGTCGGTGAGCGCGCGCTCGAACACGACGTTGGCGGGCATCGCGTCGAGAAACGGCCCGAAGAAGCCCGAGTCCCACGTGCGCGCGCCGAGCAGCGGCGGCCAGAGCAAGAGCACGCGGGCGCCGTCGATCTCGGGGATCGTTCGCACGGCGGCCTCGCCCCAGATCGACGCCGCGATGTCGGGCTTCGGCGAGCGCGGGTCGCCGTAGTGCCACCAGGCTTGATCGTCGGTCTGCGCTTCGATCGCGCCTCGCGCGCACTGCACGACGACCTTGCGCGCTGCGCGTCCGCCGGGCAGCTGCTCTTCGATCGCGCACTGCACCAGCGAGAACAAATGAAAGCAGTTCGAGACGTTCTCGATGCGCAGCTTCGCGCCCTTGCCGCTGAGCGGGTGCAGCACCACCAGCGGACCGCTCACGCGCTCGATCGCCTCGCGCACCCAGCGCACCGAAGGGTTCTCGAACGCGCGCTCGGTCAGGCGGTCGAGCAGCGCTCCGTCCGTCGCGAGCTCGTCGCGCAACGATTGCATCCGCGCGAGGTGCGCCACCACGCCCTGCGCGAGCCGCGGAAGCGCGTCGCTGACCGCGTCGCGCTCGGCCTTCGAGACGCTCGTGTCCAGCACCTTCGCGCTCGCGCGGTCGAACGCCTCGAACAGCACGCGCCCCACCGGCGTCGGGTCGGCGCCGGACTCGACGGCGGACCCGAGCACGATCGCCGCCCACGAGAGCGCCGTCGGCGACAGCGACTCGCGCAGCGCCGCGGCCATCGCCGCTTGCGGCTCCGACGAGCGCAACGCGTCTCGCACAAACGCTTGCGCAGCGGCGATCAGCGCTCGGGTGGGTTCGTTCGATCGTTGTGCGCGGCACTCGCGCAAGAGGTCTTCGGTGGCGGTCATCGGGCCCCTGCTTCGTGCCGGTCTACAACCCTCGGTGTCAACGCTGTCGCGCGTCGGTGCGCGGTAGCATCGCCGAATGTCCTCGGTGACTCTTCGCCTGTGCCCATCTTGCGCGCGCCACGCCCGCTGCGACGAAGCGCGCTGCCCGTTCTGCGAGCGCTCGCTCGAACCGATCGCAGCTCCGGCGTCCACGGCGACGACGGACGGGCTCTTCTTCTCTCGCGCCGCCTTCGTCGTGGCCGGCAGCCTCGCGCTCGCCTCGTGCCAGAGCCAGTCGAACATCTATCCCTCCTACGGCCTTCCGCCTCCGCAGCTCGATGATTCAGCGCACGGCGAAGAGCAGAGCCGCGCGACGACGCAGCGGGACGCGGGCATCGAAGCCGCCGACTGCGAGAGCGCAGCGCGCGATCAGCCCATCTACGGCGCGCCGCCGCCGCCGAAGCGCTGACCAGGTGGACCTCGTTGTGCCCGCCCGTGGGCTCGCATAGAAGATGTTTGTTTGGCGTCTCGCGTCTGCACGCGGCTCGCCTCCGATGACAACGAACATCAACGTCCGAGCCGATGTCGCTCGGAGGATTCGCGATGACCGCTCTCGACGACGGCGCGCCGCGATGGCCGAGCGCACCGGCCATCTCCGCAGGCAGGACGATCGCTGAAAAATATCTGCTCGAAGCGCCGCTCGGCGAGGGCGGGATGGGCGTGGTCTTTCGCGCGCGCAACACGCTGCTCGACCGCGTGGTGGCCATCAAGGTGCTGCGCCCCGAGATCGCGGGCGACGACGAGACGCGCGAGGCGTTCTTGCGCGAGGCGCGCAGCGCGAGCGCGGTGCGTCACCCCAATGTTGTGGATGTGCTCGACGTCGGTTTCGACGGTGATTTGCTGTACATCGTGCAGGAGTGCCTCACGGGCGAGACGCTCGCCGCGCGCCTCGAAGCGAAGCATCGGCTCAGCGAAGCCGACACGCTCGCGGTCGTCGGCCCCATCGTCGCCGCCGTCGCGCACGCGCACGCACGCGGCATGCTGCACCGGGACATCAAGCCAGACAACGTGTTTCTCACGCGCGACGGCGACGCGCTCGTGCCCAAGCTGGTCGACTTCGGGCTCGCGCAGTCGACGGACTCGACGCGCTCGCTGCGCGACACGATTTCGGGCTCGCCCGAGTACATGTCACCGGCGCTGGTGACCAACGCGCGCGTCGCGGACGCCAGCGACGACGTGTGGGCGCTCGGCGTGCTGATGTACGAGTGCCTCGCGGGGGTGATGCCGTTCTCCGGCGAGACCGTGCAGGGATTGTTCTTCGACATCGCCAACAACGAGCCCACGGCGCTCGAACGGCTGTGCCCCGAGCTCTCTTCGGCCCTCGTCGAGATCGTCGAGCGGTGCCTGAGCAAGCGCCCCGAGCGATCGTTCGCTGACGCCAGCGCGCTCGCCGTCGCGCTCGAGCCGCTGCTCCCTGCCGCTCCGCGCAAGCGAACGCGCACCGCGACATCGCTGGCGGTCACCGAGCTCACGGCGACCCAGAGCGCGCGGCCCGCAGCTGCGCCGCCGGCGACAGCGCCGCTCGTTGCACGGCGCAGGGGACGCGCGTCGATGGCGATTCCGTTGGTGTTGGCCGCGGCGCTCGCCGGGCTCGTGAGCGCGCTCGGGTTGCAACGCAGCGCGCGCACCGCGGTCGCTGCCGAGCATCAGCCCACGCCCACCACGGCGCCGCGGGCCTTGCCCGCTCCTGTGCCGCCGGTGGTCACCGCAGCTCGTCCCGCCGAGACCTTGGTGGTTGCAGCAGTCGCCCACGAAGCGACGGCGCCCGAGGCGGCTGCGCTCGACCCGAGACCGCCGCGACGGCGCGCGCGTCGAAGCGCCAACGCGCGGCCGCAAGCCAGCAGCGGCGCGGTGGTCCTGCGCGACCAACGCTGAAATCACTGACAGTTTGCAGCTAGATTCGAAACCATCCGATGCGCGCATCCCGACGCCGAGCGCGGCACGCAACGCGAACGTAGGGCCTCAGTTCTTCGTCGGACCGTCGTGGATCGCGCGCGTCACGGCGTCGCCTGCGCGTTCGAGCGCAGGGCCCGAGTAGAGCCGAGAGACGCGGACGAGCTCGTCGATCGCAGCGAGCAGCTCGTGCTTCGAAAGGTGGCCAATTCGCCGGCGAAAGCTCGCCATGAGCGTGTCGCTGATCGTGCCGATGGCGGTCAAGTACGTGTCCACGTTGGCGCGCAGCGCAGCGATCCAAAGCGACCCGTCCGCAGGCAGCTCTCGCACCTCGGTCCAGGCCGCGACGACGTCGCCCGAAGGCGTGACGGCGACGATCACGGTGCAGGTCCCGTGCTCGGCCTGCGCGAAGTCGAATTCGTAGCTCGTGCTCGACTCGCGTCGATGCGCGACGGTCTTGGCCAGCTCAGCGAGGGTGTCTTCGAGTTCGATCGGCGTCATGGGTGTTGCCTCAGTTGTTGCCCTTGGGAGCCTGCGGGGACGGCGGGGCCTGGGGCTGCTGATACGTGCACTTCAGGCCGAGCTCGATCGAGATCTGGTCGGAGAGCGCGGCGAGCTCGGACAGCGCCGCGAGCCACTCGTTGGTGGTCAAGTGATCGAGGCTGCACGCCCAAAACTGCACGATTTCTTCGCCCACGAGCGCGGTGCGCGTCGAGAGGCTGCTGAGAAAATTGCGGTCGAGCAGCGCCTTGGCCACCGAGCTCTCGCCGCGAAACACGTCGAGCGGCGCGACCATCGCCGCGAGCCCGTCCTCGCGCAGCTCGCAGTGGACCGGCCGTCGACGCGGGCGGACGACGCCGTAGGTCTTGCTCTCGACCCAAAACACCACGGCGGCGTCCGACAGGCGATCGGCTTCTGCGCCGTTGGCGAGCAGGCGGGCGATGAAGGAGAGATATTCGTCGCGGCTCATTCCACCGGGCGGCGGCGCGACGGGCGTCGTTGTGGGCGCGGGGCGGGGCTTCGGCTTGGACTTCTTCGCTTTGCTCACGGCTCACTCCTTGCGCGACCGCGCTGACGTGTGGGGCGGAACGAAATCAGGCACAGCGCCACGGTCGATGTCGGCGATCGCAGGATCGCAGATGAAATACACTCTCTCGCGCGATGACGATCGATCGAATTGCGCCGACGCGCAGGCCCCGCGGGATGCCCGTGATGAAGCAACGCTGGGAGGAGCTGCTCTTCATGCACTGGGAGGTAGACGCCGACGCGCTTCGCGCTCTGATCCCCCCAGAGCTCGAGCTGGACACCTTCGACGGACGCGCGTTCGTGGGGCTGGTCCCGTTCACCATGCGCGACGTGAGGCCCGTGTTCGTGCCGCCGTTTCCGCCGATGAGCGACTTTCACGAGACCAACGTTCGCACGTACGTGCACTACAAGGGCCGCGATCCGGGCGTGTGGTTCTTCTCGCTCGACGCCGCCAACTCGATCGCCGTGCGCATCGCCCGCGCGTGGTTCAAGTTGCCGTACCACTACGCGACGATGAGCATGCAGCGCGACATGCAGAGCAACGTCGTGTCGTACAAGAGCGAGCGGCATTGGCCCGAGCCCGTGCCCGCGGCGCTTCGCACACGGTACGAGGTTCCGGGCTTCATCGAGCCCGCCAGGCCCGGGACGCTCGAGCACTTCTTGGCAGAGCGCTACGTGCTGTTCAGCAAGGCAAACGAGCGGCTGTTTCTCGGGCGCGTGCATCACGTCCCGTATCCCCTGCAGACGGCGCGGGTGCTCGAGGTCGAAGAGACGCTGCTGCGCGCGGCGAAGATCAAGCGGCCCGACGGCCCGCCGCCGTTGCAACACTACGCCTCGGGCGTCGACGTCGACGTCTGGTCGCTCGAAGAAGTGCGCGGCTGAGCGCGCGAGCGACGCCTCGGCCGCCCCCACGCCGTGCGACGCTCAGGGCTTGTGCACGGAGCGCAGTTCGTGAGCAATTCGACCGAGCAATCGCTGTTCGCCGCGATCACCTCCGCGCCCCTCGCCGCGCGTGCGCAGACTTTCTCGAGCTGTCGCTGTACGTGCGCGGCGAGCAGATCGCGTTCGCCCGCAGCCTTGTGGAATGCGAATACAGAGAGACCCGCTACGCCATGGATGTATTGCCCAAGTGCAGAACCAATCGGCTCGGATGTTGGCGTTTGCAGCAAAGGGGGCGCCGTCGATGAGCGCGGTCGACGCGAACATCGACGAGGCGCTTCGCGCCGTGGTCGACGGCGATCTGGTGCACGCGCGGCGGCTGCTCGAGCGGTGCGTGTCGAGGGCGCTCTTCGATCCGATCGCGCGACACAACCTCGCGGTGGTCGCGCGACTGCAGGGCTCGCTGGCTGCCGCGTGGACTCACGCCGACGCCGCGGTGGCGTTCGCGAGCGACAATGAGCGAACGCGCGCGGTGATGCTCGCGCACCGGGCGTTGCTCGACCGGCTGCTGAACGCTCGCGCAGCGGCGGACGACGGCATCCGCGCGGCGCTCGGAGCAGACCCGTTGCACAGGGTCTCGCTCGCGTACGCAGGGCTCTTCGCGCGACTCGACGGAGATCTCGCGACGGCGATCATGCGTTGGACGGCGGCGCTCGCTTCGAGTCCGCGTCCGTTGTTGCCGCCGCTCGTCCGTGCGCGCCTGGTCGGGATGATCGCGGACGCGCGCGCGTTCGAGGTCGATCGCATCGCGCCCGCTGCGCGCGGTGACTCTGCGATCGGCGCGATCACCGAGCTGCTCGCGTCCGACGGGGCGTCGTCGCTGCCCGACTTCGGGTGCGTGACAGAGAACTTCTCGCTGCCTGCGACGGCGGCGCTCGACAGCGACGCGGCGTGTTCGCCCGAGCAGGCCGCGGCGATCGTGCAGCTCGCGCGAAACATCGTCGTGCTGACGGGCGCGGGGTGCTCGGCAGAGAGCGGGCTGGCGACGCGCAAAGACCTGTGGAAGCGCTTCGACAAAGACGACGCGGTCTCGATCACCAGCGGCTCGTTCGACGCGCTGTGGTACGTGATCGAGCACTTCTTGGGCGACGACGAGCCGATGCCCAACCCTGCGCACGACGTGATCGCGTCGCTGCCGCGAGTGCGCGCGATCATCACGCAAAACGTGGACGATCTGCACCAGCGCGCCGCCCGCAGCGAGCTCGATCCAGTCCCGGTTATAGAGCTGCACGGAACGCTCTCTCGCACGCACTGTCACAGCTGCGGCGCCGATCGCGCGATGTCAGCGCAGGCCCTCGTGAAGCGCGACGATCGTCAACGTTGCCCCAAGTGCGATGCGCGCGCGGTTCGCCCCTCGGTCGTGCTCTTCGGCGAGTGCGTCCCGCGCGCGGCGCTGGAAGAGAGCGTCCGGCTCGTGTCCGAGTGCGATCTGTTGCTCGTCGTCGGCTGCGCGATGGACGTCGCGCCCGCGTCGGAGCTGCCGAGGATCGCGCGCGCGCACGGCGCCGTGGTGCTCGAGGTCAAGCGCGGCCCCTCTCGGCTGGCCCGTTCGCTCGACACACGATGGCTCGCTGGGACAGCAGCCACGGTTCTCCCCGCGCTGTACAGCGAGCTCGCGACGATCGAAGCGCTCCCGTCGCTGCGCGGGCTGCCTCAGCGTTCGCCGTCGACGCCGCAGCCGCGAGGCCCGATCGTCGCCGTGTCGCTGCCGCCTTTGGGCGAGTCGCGTCCGGAGGGCGCCATTCGTTGGCACGCCGCGCCGGGCTCCGTCGTGAGCCGAGACGAAGTGATCTGCACGGTGTCGCTCGACAAGGTTGACGCGGAGATTCCCGCGCCATGCAGCGGTCGCATCGAGAGCATCGTCGCCGCCGAGGGCGCGACGGTCAGCGAGGGACACGCCATCGCATACATCTCGACGTCGAACGGCGGGTCCGAGCCAGACTCGAGCGAATCGCCGCATCGTTGGCCGATCGAGCGGCCGGAGCGCGTTCGCAACGAACTCACGGCAGAGTTTGCTCCGTGGACGGGCGCGGTCCGCGTGCTGCTCGACCAGGTTTCGCGCGCGCCGTTGCTCGTGCCCGACTCTGCGCTCGCAGAGCTCGATGCAGACGCGATGGACTGGGTGGCAGATCGCGCAAACGAGCTCGCGTCGGCGCTGGCGATCGACGACGCCCCCCGCGTGGCGGTGTTTCGCGAGCCGCTCGAGGCCGCGCGCGCGATGAGCGAGCAGTGGTCGACGGTCGAGTCTGTCCACGCGCTCGCGCCGTGGGCACGGGCGTGGACGAGCATGGCGCCAGAGCGGGACCCGGACGCGCTGCGGTTCGCGGACCCGATCGGGCGAGCGGTGAGCCGAGCGGCGAGGCTCGCGGGCGGAGAGATCCGCGTTCGATGGCAGGATTTTCCGTGGATTGCGCACGTGATCTTCGAGCGGGTCGCGCAGCACAGCGCGCGGTCTGTCGCGAGGCGAGGCCCCACGCCGGACCCGCCGTGTCCGTGGCGACCGATGCTGGCGCTGTGGCTCCGCGGCGCGTGGCCCTTCGTGCTTCCCGACGCGCTCGGGCTGTGGGTCCCGATGTTCCGCGAGGGAAGGCTCGTCGCGTTTCCGCGCGACGTGCTCAGCAGAGAAGAGAAGCGCGCGCTCGCGCGGCGACCGATCGCGACGTCGCGCGCCGAGTCGCCGCACGTGTGGTCTCCGCTGAGAATTTACAGCTGAGTCGTTCGGGCGGGGATCGGGGACGGTGTTCAATAGTTCAAGAGACCGGGATAACCCCGCGAGATCACCGAGCGCGATAGCTCCCGAAGCGCCACGGTCGCGAACGATTGAACGTGGTGCCGGCGGCGCAGTCCCGGCTCCGTCGGCGCGAACCGCGATACGTGATCTCGCGGGGTTATCCCGGTCTCTTGAACTATTGAACACCGTCCCCGAGCGCCCGGCCGCCAGCGCGGCGCCGCTACTCGTCGTCCGCTTCGTCGAGCTCGTCCGCCGCGCGACGGCCCGCCAGAATCGCGCCGTGCACGGTGGCGCCGTACTCGGACTCCGTCGCTTCTCCCGCGAAGAACACCGTGTCGTCGACGGGCTCGGCGAGCGCTTCGACGTCGTCCGGCGTCGAGCCCACGGCCATGTACGAGTACGAGCCGTACGCAAACGGGTCTTCGCTCCAACGCGTGATGAGCCACGCGGTTGGGTCGGGGATCGCTTCGCCGAAGACCGATCGCAGCGTCTGCATCATGCCCGCGACGCACTCGGCGTCGCTGAGCTTCTCGACCTGCCGCGCGTACTTGCCAGAGTTGAAGCAGAGCAGCACCGGCTCGCGCACGAACGGAGCAAAGTTGACATACTCTGTCCACTCGTCGCGACGCTGCGGAATCACGCCCCAGCCGTGCGCCTCGGGCTCCCAGAACACCGCCGGAAACCGCAGGTACACACGGTTGAGCACGCCCATCCCGAGCCGCTCGATCGCTCGCTTCTTTCGCTCGGGCAGCGGCGGAACGAACTCGATCGCGCCCTTCTTCAGCACGCCCAGCGGCACCGCGATCACCGCGTAGTCCGCTTCGAACACGCCCTTGTCCGTGGTCACGCGCACGCCGTCGTCGTCGCGCTCGACCTTCGTCACCACGTGCGAGAGCCGCACGTCGAGCCCGCTCGCGAGCGCCTTGGGGACCTGGTCGTACCCGCCTGGAAACACCCGGTCGTCGCCGTCGAACTCGTCGCCGAGATCCCAGTGGTACAGCGACATCTCGGTGCTGTCCGCGGCGTAGTCGTTCTCGATCTCGCGGGTGACGTGGTAGTCGAGCTCCGCGCGCTGTTTCGCGGTCAGCGAGGCGCCCTGCAGCGCTTGATCGATCGCGCTCTGCAGCGAGATGTCCGGCTGCCGCTCGCGGATGCGCTTCTTGCGAAGGGCGTCGACGTCGCGCATGAGCTTGTCGAAGCGAGACGCCTGCGCGTCCCACTCGTCGTCGCTCACTTCTTCGCCGTCGCCGCGGTAGAGGTACTCGCTCTCGTCGTCGAAGACGACGGTCTTGATCCGCGCGCGCTCGACGATCTCAGTGATGGGGTTGCCCTCGTCGCCTTCGAGCCACCCTGCGCCCATGTCCAACGCGAGGCCGGGCCACGCGCGATTGCTCCACACGCGGCCGCCGACGCGGTCGCGCGCTTCGAGAACAGTGACGGACCAGTCGTCGTCGGCGAGCTGTCGCGCGCACGCGAGCCCGGACACGCCTGCGCCGATGACCAACACGTCCACGCGATTCGTCGTTGTCTTCATTGCGCGCGGAAGTATGCGACGCGCGAGCAGCGCTTTGACATAAACGAATCTCTATCGCCGCGCGGGCGAGGCGGTCAGCGGGGGAGGTACACGGCGCGCGTTCCGCTTGGGTAGAAGAAGACCAGGCGGCGGCCTGGCGCGCACTCGTAGCGCACCCGAGAGTTCAAGAACGACGGCAGCTGGTCGGGCCGAATCGAGAGAGGAAACCTCATCGCGCCCATCCGAGTCTCCGTGTTGAACACCAGCCCGTTCGACACCGCGCTGAACTCCGCGGTCCCGGCGCGGGCGCGCCAAGACGCGCTCGTCTCGCCGCGCGCCATGATCAGCGTGCGAATCTCTCCGCCGACGCCCGGCGCGGGGTTGTTGAACATCGCCTGAAAGCCCGCGGGTTGCGCAGACGCGCGCGCCTCGGTGAACTCGAGGTTGATCGTCCCGCTGTACTGAATCGCCGCGTTCGCTCGCAGCGTGTCGAACACCGTCGACGTGCGCGTGTCGAGCCGCCAGCGCCCGACGAGGCAGCGATCTTGTCCCGTCACCTCTGGCTCAACGATCGGCGCGAGCGCAGGGCGGCCCGCGTCGGGAGGCGGCTCGTTGCACGCGTTGAACGCAGAGATTTGCATGCGGGTCGGGTCCCACGTCGCGCCCGCGCCCGTGACCGTGAGCTCGCCTCGAGGGACGGCGACGGTGTTGGAGCTCGTCCCCGGCATCGGATCGCCGTTGGGGCATCGGCAGCCGTTGGCGCTGAAGCAGTAGTCCCACGTCCACGAGCCCTCTCCGATGCGCTCGCCCTGCCCTTCGAAGGCCACCGTCGCGTGCCCCTCGCCGACGATCCGCACCAACGAGACGTTGGCCCCGAACGCATAGCGCCTCGCGACTTGTGTCATGGGCTCGGCGTCGAAGTCAGCCACGTGCCCGGCGCCGAGCTCGCGCTGCGGAGCGGCCTCGCGGTGGTCGTTCGGGACGCGCTGCCCTGCCTGCGTCCACGATGGGCCCCACGTGTTGTTGAACGCCGACGACGTCAGCGTCGCGAGCGCGTGTCGCCCCTCGGGCGCTGAGCGCGTCAGCGAGTCGTAGAACTCTCGCGAGTCCGCGTTGACGCCCTCGAACACGCGGCCCCACACGGGCGCGCCACGGCTGTGCAAATGCGCGTAGAAGCCGATCGCGTTGTACTCGGCGCGCGTGAGCCGCGAAGTGCCCGGCGGGTCGACGAACCAGCCCTGCAGGTACGAGCGCCACCAGTAGCGAGAGAACTCTGTTCCCGAGGCGAGCTCTTCGCCGATCCACGCGGCGGAGCCCTCGATGATCCACTGCCTCGACCGGCTGAGCGGGTTGCTCGGCTGCGGCGCGTTGCTGTCGCCCGGCCGCAGCTCGTTGCGCTGCTGCCACTGAAACACGGTGCCCTCGAACACGTCGTGCTGAAAGCAATGCACGAGCTCGTGCGCGACGAGAGAACGCGAGAGCGCGGGCTCTTCGATCACGAGCTTGCCGAACTCGACGGCGCACTCGGTCTGGGCTGCGAGGCTCTGCTCGGAGGTGAGCAACCGCGTCGCGAAGTTCGTCGCCGTCGTGAGAAACGCCTGCGCCGGCGTCCCGCCGCACGCGCCGTCCCTCGGGCCGCCGAGATACCGTCGGTCCACGAAGCGATACTCGATCTGATCGCGAAACGTGTGCCCCGTGCGCCGCGAGATCTCTGCGATCAGCCCCTGCACCGTCTGCCGCATCTGCGCCTTCTCGGCCTCGGTCCAGGGCGCAGATTGCTGCAGCGTGCACTGCGCGGGATCGTTGGTGAGTCCTGGGACGCTCGCGGCCATCGCTTCGTCCACTCGCCACGCCCGCGCAGCGCGCGGCCGTTCGCCGCGAAACCGCGCTTCGACCGCCTGCCGTTGCTCGGCCGAAAGCGTGTCCCAATGCGAGAGCACCCACAGCATCGGCGAGTATCCGCAGGACGGAGCCGAGCCGTCGTCCCGCGGCGCGATCGCTCCAGGCATCGGGCCAACGGTCATCGCCCACGCTTGCAGCGCGACGTCTCGCGGCACCACGCCGCTCTCGGGCACGCGCGCCATCAACGACTCCCACGCAGTCGGCGACCTCGGGCTGCGGTCGATCGCACGCGCAGCGCTATCCGCGGCGAGCGGTGTGGTTTGCGTCGCGCCGCTCGGTTGCTGTCGCTTGCATGCGACGAGCGCCAGCGCTGCGACCGCAGACAAAGCACGCCAATGGCCTCTCATGCAGAAACCCTCCGTGAATAGACGTGAGCGCGGCGCCACGGCGGACTCCCTCGCCGTCGACGACGCGCTGCGAGCGTATCATCGCCCGACGCGCAGCGACGAGCGCTCACTCTTGCCGAGTGATCCGCACGATGCGCTTGGCGTTGTTGTTGTCCGAGACCAACGCGTACACGCTGTCGCCGTCGAAGAGCGCCCCGAGAGCGGTGTTCATCAGCGAAGTGCCCGCGGGACATGCGCGAAATCGCGTGGGCGGGCTCTGCCCGACGGCGCCGCTCATCCAGCCGGTGGTGGGCATCTGGTTGTCCGGCGCCTCGAGCGTCGTCGAAAACGCGACCCGCGCACGGTCGATCGCGAAGCCGAACATCGCGAACCCCGTCCACCACGGGCTCGCGCTCACCGCGCCCGTGCCCTCGTCGATCGCGAAGAGCTGCTGCGCGCGCGGCTGCGGGCGATCCGCAGGACGCAGCGACGACGAGCCACGCACGAGCAGCGCGCTCGCCCCGCTCGCGACCACGGTCACGACCGGGCCCGCGATCGTCGCGACGGAGCCCGTGGCAAAATCCAAGCGAACCCAGCCTCCGCTGCCGATTCCGCGGCCCGGTCGGTCGAACCACGCGGCGTGCTCGGACACCGCCCACTGCCCGAAGTTGTTGCGACGCTGGTCGCGCCGCGCGAACGCTTGCGCGGCGAACGGAGGCGTCTTCGCGATGCGCACGAGCTCGCCCATGTTGCGCGACATGATCACGTGGCTCTCGGTGACGAGCACGTCGTCGATCGTGTTGAAGACGCCTCCAGCGACTGCCATGCGCTCGGGCGCTCCGCCGGCGAGCGGCAGGCGGTACAGACCGTTGAGCGCGCCGCTCTGCAGCGCGACGTACGCGTACTGCTCGTCCACGGCGAGCTCTCGCGGCGCGTCGAGCGCGAGCAGCACGCGCGCCGGTCCAGCGGGCTTGTCGAAGGCGATCACCCCACGACGCTCGCGCCACACGAGCATGCGGCTCGTCTGCGCGAGGTCAGCGAGCTCGGCGTTTGCCGGGGCGCTGTAGAGCGGCGCGTCGCAGGGATTCGCAGGGGGCTGCGACGGCGCTGTGACGCTCGCAGCTGCGGCGTCTTGCGTGATCGCGGCCGGCGCGCGCGGCGCAGGCGGTCTCTCTCGCGACGAGCCCACCTTGTCGCAGCCGATGGCGAGCACCGCGAGCAACGCTGAAACACAACGTCGAAGCAACATCAGGCAGACCTCCGCGCGCAGCTGTGCCGAAGCGTCGTCGCAGCGCCAGCGCTCTGTTGCTCCCGACAGCGCGCGAGCGATGCGTCGTCGCCGCGAGAGCCTCTCGCGAGACAACGCGGACCGCAAGCGCGCTCGCTTGCCGACGGCTGCCCAGCGCGCGAGCTACATCCCGAGGATGGCGGGGACGGTGCCTGTGGAGTTTCCGATACGCGCGCGGGTCGAGCCGATCGCGCGAAGCAGCGTGAGCAGCACGTTTCCAATCGGAACGCCGCCGCACTGCACGGCCCTGCCCCCAGGAATCGCCCCGCCGCCGTGGCCCACCAACACGATCGGCAGGTTGTTGTGGCTGTGCGCGACGGGGTCGGACAGCTCGCTGCCCGCGAAGATCACGGTGTTGTCGAGCACCGTGCCTGTGCCTTCGCTAAACGACTTGAGCTTCTCGGCGAAGTAGTTGAGCAGCGCCATGTGATAGCTCTTGTACAAGCGAATCTGGTCGTAGCGACGCACGGGCGTGTCACCGTCGTGCGCGGCAGAGTGCTCGTCGAGCTCGACCGCCGTCGACGCGTCCCGGCCCGGGACGCGCCCTGCGCGAATCTCGTCCGCGAGGATCGCGCGGTTGGCGCAGCCCGAGTTGTTCGAGCCGTTTCCCAGCATAAACGAGCCGAATCGACGGAGGTTGCACGCCGCCGCGACGGCCATGAGATCCATCATGATCTTGGCCTTCGCCGTCGAGTAACGGTTGTTCTCGACGCCCATCGCGCCGCTCGTCGGCCGAGCGGGCCTCGTGCACGCGGGCTCGGTGGCCATCATCATGATCTGCTGCTCGAGCTCGCGAATGGTCGTGAGGTACGCGTCGAGCCGCTGGCGATCGGACGCGCCGAGCCTCGCTTGCAGTCGCGTGATGTCCGCACGGACGTACCCGAGGATGGTGGTCTCGTAGCGACGCTCGCGCTCGGCCGCTGGGTCCGTCGGAGGAAGCGCGCCGAACAGCGAGTCGAACACCATCACCGGGTCGCGTTGCGCGACGACGGCGCCGCCGGGCTGCCACGAGATCTCACCGTACACGTCGGCGACGTTGCTCACGCCGCCGGCTGTGAAGCAGCAGGGCTTTCCTTCGAGGGCGAGGTTGAGCGTGGATTCGCCCATCGTCCCGAGGTCGACGCGCGCGGCCTGGTCGATCGAGTGACCCGTGCTCGCCGTCGGTGTCAGCGGAGCGCCGGTCGAGAAGCAGCCGGTGCCCTTTCCGTGACCGTCGCCGTCACCAGAGTTCATGTTGAGATTCACGCCGCCGAGCACCGTCACGTGCGCGCGGTTGCCAGCGAGCGGCGCGAGCGAAGGCTTCATCACGTAGCCCGTCCCGTACGCGTCGGGATACCAGTCGCCTGGATCGACTCCACCGGGAAAAAACCAAGTGAACAGCCGCTTGGGCATCATGCGCGTCTGCGCGTTGGCCGTGCCGTGCAAGAGCCCCTTTCCGTCGAGCATCGCGTCGAGGATCGGGAGCGCGACGGCGATTCCTGCGCCGCGAAGGAGCGTGCGTCGATCGAGTTTGAAGCTCTTCATCACATGCCTCCTGCGCTGACGGGGGACGGCGCTCGATAGCGAAACGAGTCCGATCGGACCATCGCGCGGACCATCGCGCGAAACGAGTAGTTGCTCTCGCGCAGCGACCGCTCCATCGCGGTGACAGCGCAGTCGTCGCCCTCGCCCTCGCTGCGTCCGAAGGCATATCGAAACATCTGCTTCGCCATGCACCGCGGCACCGACGGATAGCTTCGGATCTGCGTCGCGAGCTCAGCGGGCCCCGAGAACGGCGAGATCATGAGCTGCTCGATGGCGCCCGACGTGTTGATGGGCAGCCCGCGAGAGTCCACGGTGGTCGGCGCGCCGACGTCGTCGTAGCCCGAGAACGCGAGGCCCATCGGGTCGATGCGGTCGTGGCACGCAGCGCACGCTGGATCGCGCCGGTGGTACGCGAGCAGGTCGCGGTCGCTCTGCCCCGGCATCGGCGCAGGAAGCGCGGGGATCATCCCCGCCGGCAGCCGCACGACGTCGCACATGAACACGTCGAGCGCCCACACGCCGCGCCGAATGATAGTCAGCACGCCGTGATCCGCGGCGTTCATCGCGAGCACGCCGGGCTGCGTGAGCACGCCGCTGCGCTGCGAACCCGCGGCGAAATCCAAGCGCCTCCACTCGTCGGGCCTGCCCGTGGTCGGCGCTCCGTACAGCGGCGCGAGCGCGTCGTTGACGAACGTGTACCGAGCCGTGAGCAGGTCGCGCAGGTCTGCGCCGTCGCGCCACGCGAGGTCGTCGGCGAGCCGCAGGGTCTCTTCGCGCATCGCAGCCCTGAGCCCGTCGTTGAACTGCGGGTAGCGCATGGCGTCGGGCCGCGTGTTTTGCAGCTTGTTCAAGCGCAGCCACCCGACGAAGAACTCGCGCATCGACGCGCGAGCCTCGGGGGTGGCCATCATCGCGTCGGCTTGTCGCGCGACGCCGTCCGCCGTGTCGAGGGCGCCGCTCGCCGCGAGGTCGAGCATGGCGGCGCTCGGCGCCGAGCGCAGAAACAAGAACGACAGCCGCGAGGCCATCTCGTAGCCCGAGAGCTTCACGGCCATCGGGCCGTGGTCCATCACTGCAGCGCCGGGCTCGATGCGAAACAAGAAGCTCGGCGAGCGAAGCATCGCCTGCGTGGCGAGGCGCACGCGCATGTACGGGTTGGGGTCGTCGTTGGCGACCGCAGCCACCGCGGTGATCGCGTCGATCTCTGCGGCTTCGAGCGGGCGGCGAAAGGCGAGCCTTCCGACGCGCTCGACGTACGAGCGAACGCAGCTGTTGTCCGTGCTCGGGTTGCATCGCACGACTCCGTCGCGCCGCGCGGGGTCGATGACCCAGTCTGCGAGCGCGCGGGCGGCGTCGCGGTATTGCTCGGCGCGCGTGCGACCGAAGACGGTGCTCTCGGCGTTGTTGTCGAAGCCGTTGACCTCGCTGTCCGTCGGGAGGACCGACGTGAGGTTCGCCGGCGATCCGCCGAAGATCACGCGGGCCGAGTTGACGTACTCGACGCGCGAGAGGCGACGCATGTACGCGTGCAGCGACTGCGGCTCGGGACAGGGCGCGTTGGGGCCGCTCGCGTCACCGGGGGCTTGGGCGTCACCGGTGGGGCTGGGGCGATTGGGGCCGACGCCGGGCTCACGAATGAGGCCGGTGCAGCCGACGAGCGCGAGCGCCGAGAGCGACGAGGCGAGCGAGCGCAGCGACGCGGGTCGAACTTCGCGGGAGGACATCAAGGTTGTGGTCTCCGTGCGTTGCGAGCAGGGCGGAAAAAAACCGCGGTCAACGGGCCATCATCGCACGAGAGTGACCCAGGCATCACGCTACCCGCGCGCCCATTTCGAGCGCGAAGAATGGGCGGGCGGCGCACGCCGAACGGGGACGGCGTGCGCAAACCGCTGCCGCGCGCTGCGAAAACTACGATGCTCGTCGCGGTCGTGGTGTGTGAACACCGTCCCCGATGCCCCAACCGCCCTCGCTCTTCTCCGACGCGCTGCGACCGCTGGTTCCGCCGACCGACGCGGACGAGGCCGCGTGGCGCTCGGCGTTCGCCGCGATCGCGGACCTCGTGCTCACTCGAACCAGCTGGAAAATCGCTGGTCGTCCGCACCGCGTGACCGAGGTCGAGTTCTACGCAAACGCCCCGGCCCACCGCGACCCGTTCGCCCATGACGACCCCATGCAGCGCGAGTTTGCGCGCTGGTACCACCACCGAACCGGCCGCTCTTTTCGCAGCGGAACCTACAAAGGCCTCGACCTCGCCTTCGGCCGCGAAGACGCCTCTGCTGCCATGCTCATCCGCTCGATCGAGGCGATCGACGCGCCCTACGCGCGCTTCGACGGACCGTGCGTGTGCGTCGATCACCTGCTCGCGCTCGTCGGTCACAGCGACGTCGCGTCGTTCGTGGCCACTTACGACCGCGCCGTCGACGATGTCACCGGCAGCCCGAGCGCGCTCGCGATGGTCGCACCGCGGCCCGTTGCGATCTTCTGCTCGGCGCGCGTGGGGCTCTCGCTCAAGCGAGGCGCGACCGCCGAGCGCGTGCGGTACCTCGCCGCGCCGTACCGATTTCTGACGGACCCTGCCCGCCGCACGAAAGGCCGGTTGCACATCGCATGCGCGCTGTTTCGCGAGGGACGCTCTGCAGAAGAGATCTCAGCGATCACCGGCGCGAAGCTCGCGCAGGTTCAACGCATCGTCGCGCAGTACGAACGCGGACGGGCGCTCGACCCCGAGGCCTTTCGTCGAGACCTCAGCGCGGACGAGACGGCGCAGCTCTTGGGCGCGTGCGAGCGCTTCGCGCCGTGATCGCTCAACGCCGCGACGAGCGAGAGGACGCAGGCTTCCACTCGGGCAACGACTGCACGGACTTGCGGGCCTTCGCGCTGGTCTCGACGCCCCATCGCTCGAAGAACGGCGCGAGGTTGTGCCCGACGCGCTTGGACAGTCGCAGCATCCATTGATCGCGCTTGTCCTCGTCGCTCGAGGGAAGCGCGTCTTCGCTGAGCTCCCGGTACTGCGCAAACACGTCGATGAAGGGCTGCCAGCCGAACGCCGTCTGGATCTGCGCGTACATCGCCAGCCCCGCAAACGGGTCGTCGTCCCACTGCGCGCAGGGGACGACTGCCTTCTTGCGCGCGTCGGCGAGGTGAGGATTGTCCTTCGGCGCGATCCCGCACAGGACGTCCATCACGAACAGCACCAGCACGTTGTTGGTCACCTCGCCGGTGTGCTCGAAGGTCCACGCGTCGCTCTGCACGTTGTGCGCGAGCTCGTGCAGCGGTCCCCACGTCCCTTCGGACACGACCTTGCGCGCGTCGAGCACGGATAGCAGCCCCTGGTCTTCGTCGTCGAGCCACGCCACGATCGGGTAGCCCGAGTGCATGTAGCCGAGCGACGGCTGGCAATCACCGACGATTCGCTCGGGGCGGCGGTACTTCGTGCTGGTGATCTCTTCGTAGCACTGCATCGCGCGAGACCAGAAGCGCATGAGGGCTTCGGGGTCGTCCACTGTGCGAAGCGCGCTCGAGGGCAGCGTGAAGATCAGCCGATCGCACGCGAGCTCGCCCCACGGCGCAGGCGCGTCTCGGCCGCCGTGCTGCCACTCGAACACGCTGCTCTCGCCGAGCACGAAGCGCGGCGCCCGAACGCACCCGCGCACGGTCACCTCGAAGCGCCCCTCGCCGTCCTCAGGAACAACGATGTACACGAGCCCTCCGAACGGCGAGGCCACGCGGCTCTCTCGCTCGCGCAAGGCGAACTCGAAGGACAGCTCGGGCCAGCGCTTCCACTCGCTCTCGTCCGAGCCGTACTCGCTGTCATCCGCCACGCCGCTCTCGCGGTCTTCGTCGGTGAACAGCTCGTCGATGTGCGCGCCGATCCGCACGCGAAGCCCCCGCGCGAGCGCGTCGTCGCCCAGCGAGACTTCGACCACCTCGCCCGGCTTCGCGTAGCGGCCCGTGCTGTGCCACTGCGCGACGCGCGCATCGACGATCACCACCGCGTCCTCCGCCTCGGCGTCATCGGGCACGGCGCCAGGGTATTGCTGCGCGGCCGAGCACGACTCCATCTCGTCCGCAGGGAGGGCTCGCCAGCGCTCGGTCTGCAGCGAGAGCAGCGAGCGCTTCCACCGCTCGTCCGCCGCGAGCGGTCGCTCGACGCTCGGCGTGAGCTCTTCTTCGTTGCTGCAAAACGCCTCGTCGATCGCCGCGCAGAGCGCCGACGTGTCGCAGCCATAGCGCGTCCCGAGCCGCAAGAAGCGCACGGCGTTGCGGGTCGCGCGCGCGATGACGGACTCGTCTTCGTCGAGGGAGTCTTCGTCGCCGAGCCACTCGATCAAGCGCTGAAGATCCGCGCCCGCGTGGGCGTCGTCGCAGAGCCCGTCGTCGAGCTCGACGTCGACCTCTGCGTCGCCGTCGCCGTCCATGCACGTGGACTCGTCCCAGAGGATTCCGACCTCGGCGAGCAGCAGCGAGTGGCCGAGGGCGATCACATGGCCGTTCTCTTTGGGCCCGTAGTGCGGGTGCGCCCAGCCCGTCGCCGCGATCAACAGCCCGCCGCCCTTGCGGACGAACTGCGCGATCGCCTCGCGGTCCTTCGCCGCGATCGTCGTGTCGCCCACGATAAGCACGTCGTGCGCGCCCGCGCCGCGCCGCGCCGCGGCGTAGCCATCGTCGATCTCTGTCGCGGGTACGCCCTTCGCCGCCAACGCTTCGGTGAGCTCGGCGCTCGAGTGGACCAGCACCCGCGCGCCGCGCTTCGCCTTGGAGACCCACGCGATCGCGTTGAGGATCAGCTGCGATTTGTCCGACGAATCGTCGTCTTCGTCGAGCGCGAGCATGTCGCTGTGCGCGAACGCCGCGACCCGCCCCTCTGCCCACTCTGCGACAGCCATCAACGCCTCGGGCCGCTCGTCCACGGTCGCGGCGAGCACGACCGTGGCGTCCGGTCCGCACACCACCAGCGCGCCACACGCGTCGCTGACCGAAACCGACGAGAGCCCCTTCGTGACCTCTGCGCGAACCTCTGCTGCGTCGACCATGCTCGACGGTATCAACGAACGGTGCGCTGGTAGTCCTCGTATCGAATCTTCGCGATCACCGCCCGGTCGGCGCTGCGCACGACGACGCCCTCGGGTCGCCCGCTCGCCGCCGCCGAGAGCGTCGCGAGCGACCGCGGAAGCGTCCTCTGCAACCACTCCCACGTGTCCGCCACGCTGTCGGGCGGCGCCCCCGCCTCGACGCGCGGCGTCCGCTCGACGCCCATCTCGTCGGCGAGCGCGCCGAGCGCGGTCTCGTCGAGCCAAGGCTGCGCGCCATCCTCGCGCCACGCGGCGAGCTGCTCGGGGGTCGCGCGATCGACGCGATCGATCAGCGAATCGAGCGGCGAAGTCCACGCATCGAACAGTCGAAAGCCCACCAGTGACAGGTCCCCCGCCGTGTAGTCCTTCGAGGCCGCGCACACCTTCGCGCCGTACACTTCGCCGTAGATCGCGACGAGACCGTCGCGGCCCGAGAGAGCGCTCGCGGCGCGCTCCGCCGCAGCTCGCACCGCTTCGACGATGCCCAACGCGGGGTTCGCGACGAGGTCTCCGCGCGCGTGAAGCCACTCTTCTCGCGAGCCGATCAGGTACTCGCCCGTCGAAGGCAGCAACACCACGCGCGTGTTTGTTCCGTCGACCTTCTCGGTGACGACGACGCGAGCGCCCGAGGAGAACTGTCGGTTGCGCTCTTCGCGCAGGCGTCCGCGCTCGCCGAGCGCGTGGTACGTGGCGATCGACGGGTATTTTGTCAGCGAGTTGAGCTTGTGGAGGCCGATGCGCTCGGCCAGCGCGCGGAGGTTCATCAGGCGGGCAGTGCTAGTGATCCGCGCGCGGTGGCGCAACCGCCGCGGCCCTGCGCTGCAATCGCGTCACCTCGGCTTGCGCGACCGGCGCCCAGACTGGACCATGCATCGCTTGAAACTGCTTCGGCCCTACGCTTCGCGAGCGCTCGCGGGACTCGCCTGTGCGCTCGCGCTCTCGAGCTCGTCGTGCACCGAGACGCCCGCGACGCTGGGACCTTCGCCGCTGCGCAGGCTCAGCAACAACGAGTACTTGCGCTCGCTCGAAGCGCTGTTTCCGAATGTGCACCCGGCGTTGCCGACGCTGCCCGAGGACAACACGGTGGCGGGCTTCGACAACCAGGCCGAGTCGCAGCAGCCGACGGACGTGCGCGTCGCGCGCTTCGAGGCGATCGCCACTGCGTACGCCAGCGCGCTCACCGAAGACGCCGCGGCAGTCCGCGCGCTCACCGGCTGCGACTCGTGGGACAGCCCTGCGCGCGCAGAGGCGTGCGCGCGGAGCTTCATCGAGAACGTCGGCGGCCGCGTGTTTCGTCGCCCGTTGAGCGCCGGCGAAACGGACCGGCTCGCGCTGCGATTTCGCGCGTGGGAGGCCGCCGTCGACTTCGAAGCCGCCGTGCGCCTCACGCTCAGCGCGATGCTGCAGGCGCGGCAGTTCATCTATCGCCCCGAGCTCGCGCCGACCGGTCCAGACGCGCCCGCGGTCGTCGCCGTCGCGCCGTACGCGCTCGCGTCGCGCCTGTCGCTGCTGCTCTGGCAGCGCGGCCCCGACGAGGCGCTGCTCGAAGCTGCGCGAAGCGGACAGCTCGCGACCGCCGAACAAGTGCGCGAACAAGCGCGCAGGATGCTCTCGGACGAGCGCGCGAAGGCCGGGTGGTGGGCGTTTCATCGGCAGTGGCTCGGGCTCGATCGAATGCGGGCGGACGAGCACGTCGCGCGCACCGCCGAGGTGGACCCGCAGTGGAGCGATCGATCCGCGAGCGCAGCGCTCGCTGAGTCGCGGCGCTTCATCGAGAACACGCTCTTCGAGAGCGGGTCGTTTCGCGAGCTGCTCGAGAGCCCCCGCGCCTGGGTCGACGCAGAGACCGCGCGGCTGTACGGAGTGCCCGCGCCGAGCGAGCCCGACGGGGTGTCCGAGGTGACGTTGCCCGCCGACCAGCGCGGGGGAATCCTCACGCGGATCGCGTTTCTCGCGGCGCACTCGCACCGCGGCGCCACCTCGCCGCCGATCCGCGGAAACGCCGTGTTCGTCCGTCTGTTCTGCGAGCTGCCCAACTCGCCTCCGCCCAACGTCGACCTGACGCCGCCGATGCAGTCGCCCGAGCAAGGGCCGCAGACCAACCGCGCGCTCTTCGCTGCGCGAACGGCGCCAGCGTCGTGTCGGGGCTGCCACTACGCGCTCGACGGGATCGGCTTCGGCTTCGAGCGCTACAACGCCGCGGGGATCTTTCAGTCGCTCGACCACGGGCTGCCCATCGACGCGCGCGGAGAGCTGCACCGCACGGACCGCGACGGCGCGTTCGACGGCGCGCTCGAGCTGTCCCGAACGCTGTCGCGGAGCCGCACGGTCGCGCGCTGCCTCGTTCGCCAGTGGGTCCGCTTCGCGACCGCGCGCGCGCCGCACGAGAGCGAGCACGCGCTGATCGAGACGCTCACCGACCGGTTCGCTGCGCACGCAAACGAACGCGAGCTGCTGCTCGACCTCGTGAGCGCGCCGATGTTTCGCTATCGCCCGACGGAGGTCTCGCGATGAGGTTCGACCGTCGACAGCTCTTGAAGGCCTTGGGCTTGGGCTCGATCGCAACCGTCAGCGGCCGCGCGAGAGAGCTCCTCGCCGACGACCGCGGGCCCTTGCGCGTGGTCTTCTTCGTTCAGCCGCACGGCCACGTGCGCAGCCGCTGGCACATGCCCGTGCCGTACGCGCCGCCGCAGGGCTTCGCCGAGCGTTCGCTCGCTGACGTGCCCGCTGCGGAGTTCAGCGACGTGCTGCGGCCGTTGCACGCGATGCGGCAGAACATCCTGGCGCTCGAAGGGCTCGCGCAGACCTCGGCGCTCGCGGACCTCGCGGTGATCCGAAGCGAGCGCCGGCCGGACGACAATGATCACCACATCGGGACCGCGCACACGCTCTGCCCGCAGCCGACGCTGCAGCGCATGGGGACCTTCGCCACCGGCGGCGGAGCGTCGATCGACCAGGTCATCGCGCAGCGGACCAGCGGAGTCGGGCGCTTCACGAGCCGGGTGTATGGCTACGACTACGCGCCGAACACGCCCGTGACGCCCTTCTCGTTCGTGGGCGCAGGACAGGCCTCGCCCGTCGTGCACTCGCCTCGCGCGGCGTTCGACGACTTGCTCGGATTGCGGCCGCCCACACTGTCGACGACGCCCACGCGCGACGAGCGCATCCGAGCGCTGCGCGGGTCGGTGCTCGACGCGACCGCGCGAGAGTACGAAGAGCTCGCTCCGAGGTTGGACCGCGCGGGGCGCGAGCGGCTCGATCAGCACCGCGCGCTCGTGCGAGACCTCGAGCGGACGTTGGCGGCGCCTGCGGGCGCGACGTGCGCGCTCGAGTACGACGCGATGGGGCACGAGGTGTCGCAGTTCATGCGGGTGATCAAGATGGCGTTCGCCTGTGATTTGACTCGCGTGGTGACGTTTGTGGCGCCCGTTCCGCAGGCGCCCGAGTTTGGCTACCGCGCCGACGAGGTCGTGCACGGGTCGTTTGCGCACGAGTCGATCGACGGTGAGACCTCGTGCGGAACGACCTTCACGCCCCGCGCAGAGCAAGCGATGACCGACCTCGGCGTTTGGTACGCGCGCCACGTCGCCACGCTGATGAGCGAGCTCTCGTCGGTCAGCGAAGGCTCGGTCACCCTGCTCGATCGCACGCTCATCGTCTGGGTCACCGAGCTCGCCACCGGAACGCACCGTCACAACGACCTCTGCACCGTCGTCGCAGGCGGCAGCGACGTGCTCGCCACGGGTCGCTACATCCGCTTCGCGCGCGAGCAGCGCAACCCGCTCGCGAGCGATCGCAACACGCTCCTAGGTCCGTCTACCAATCGCCTGTACGTCACGCTGCTTCGCGCGCTCGGGCACAGCGACGACAGCTTCGGCGCGACGGACGCCACGGGCGCCGACGGCTCGGCGCTCTCGCTTCGCGGCCCGTTGAGCGAGCTGCTTCGGACCCGCGCGTAGCCAGCGGGATTCGAAGCGGCTCACGTTGTCAACGCGCGGCCGTTCGCGAGACCCTGTGTTGTCATGTCGCTCCGCGCTTTCGCCGTGTTCTCTGCGTTGCTCACGTTGGACGCGGTCGCCGCTGCGCAGACCGCAAGGCCGCGAATCGACCTGCTCAACACCACCGGACGCCTCGGACCGGACAGCGTCGGCGTGACCGCCGTCGTCGCAGCACACCAGGTCGGTGTGGGCGAAACGGGGTTCTTCATCAACGTGGTCAAAGGCCGCGGCAGCGCCACGGTCAGCTCGGACTTCATTCGCGTCGACGTCGCGCCGCGCGCGTCCTCGACGCTCTTTCCGAATCTCCCGCTCGACTACTTTGGAATCCAGTCCGTCGCCGGGACGCTCAACGCGGTGGTGACCGCCTCAGCGGGCCGGCCGGCCGGCGCGGCGATCTCGCTCAACGCGCTGGGCAGGGCGCCGTTGTTTCCGGAGCTCGGCCCAGCGCCCGTCAACGTCCCGACCTTCGCGTGCGACCTCGGCGGAGAGTGCCTCATGGCTCGCTCGCGCGCGCCGACGGGCGGCATGGCCGTGCAACGCTTCGTCCCCGACGTGCTCAACACGCTCGCCGCAGCGCCGGTCGAGACCGTCAACGCGACGGCGCAGCCAGACCCTGCGTCGTTCGACGCGGATTTTCTCAGAGGCGGCGCGATCGTCGTGTGGAGCGAGCTCGTCGCAGGAACCTCGCGCGTGTTCGGTCAGTGGATCCGGGCCCGACCAAGCACGGCGGCTGCCCAACCCCTCGTGCTCGGCATCGGCCGCGCGCCGCGCGTCGGGTGTCTACCGGCGTTTGGCGTGTGCGTGATCGCGTTCGTGAGGGACAACGCGCTCGCGCTGTACCCCACCGCCCTCGACGAGACGGGCACGGTGATGGCGACGGTTTCGCCCTTGCCGCCTTCGCAGAAGCTGTTCGGCGTGGATGTCTCGCCCATCACCAACGGCGTGCGCTTCGCGGGCCTCGTGCAGTTCGGCAGCAACGCGTTTGCGCTGGCCGCGGTCGACTTCGTCGGCGGCATGGGCACGTTCATCCCCACCGACACGGCCGTCGTGATCGCCGCGGGAGAACCGCGCGGTCTTCGGCTCACCACCCGACCGGGCGAGGACGTCTCGCTCGCGACGTGGGTCGGTGAAGGCCCGAGCGCGGTCGCGGCGGGCGCGCTGATCTTTCCTGCGCCGTTCGCTGATGGTGGCGCGGACAGCGGCCCGGACGCCAGTGACGCGAGCCGCGACGCAGAAGCGGGCCCCGTGCCCCTCGAGGACGCAGGCGACGAGCGCGACGCCTCGGTGAGCGACGCCTCGGCGAGCGACGGCACCGTGAGCGACACGCACGACGGCAGCACAGCAACGGTCGATGGCGCGAGCGTGCCGCAGACGCTCTACACGGGCGGCGCATGCAATTGCCGTGTGGGGTTCGTGAGGCCGTCGAGCGCGCAATTTACCATCGCCGCGCTGGTCAGCGCCCTGTGCGCCGCGCGACGATCGCGTCGACGAGGAGGACGCGTTGCGCGCAACCACTGTTCGAATCGAGCCGGGACGCTCCCGACGCACAGCGATCAACGCGAGCGCTGACCTCGAGCTGCGCTTCGTCGGGCTCGACCCGAGCGCCAGCGTCCGAGTGACGTTCGATGACGGGACGATCATCGCCGAGCGCGACGCCGCGGACCTGCGCGCCCAGGACGACACGCTGGCCCTGCGCATCGAGCGCGGCGCCCTCTCGCGCGGTCGCCTGCGGCACGAATCGCTGCGCGTCCTGCGCTCGAAGCGCGCCGCGCCGCACCTGCGTTCGCCCGCACAAAACCCCAGCGGAGAAGCCTTCGAGCTCGTCGCGACGATCCTCGCGCGGCGCCCTTCACTTCGCGCGATCGAAGGCGCGATCGCCCTCGGCGCGCTGGCTCTCTGCGCGGCCTGGGTCCAGCACCTGCGGCTCGCTGAGGGATCACCGTCGGCCGCGCGCAAGCTCGTGGACATCATCGCAGCGCTCGTGGCGCTCGCGCCTGTCGCAGGGTGGCTCGGGGCGGGTGGCTCGCGCAGCGCGTGGCTCTCGCTCGCGCTCGCGCCGCTGGCGATCACCGTGACGGCGATGGCGCGCGACGCGGCGGTGGTCGTCGTCGATCGGCGCGCGATTCCCGAGCGAATCACCCGGTATTTTCCTCACGAAGTCCGTCGTTCGCCGCCGGACGCGCTCTTGATTCGCGGCGTTCGTGTCGCGCTGGGTCCACGGTGCGCGCTCGCCGAACGCGATCGCGCGTCGACGCAGCGCGCGGGCCAGCGATGGATCATCACGGATCCGCAGCGATACCGCGAGACCAGCCCCGAGTTTGCGCGTGGCTTCGCGATCACCTCGGCGACGCGATGCGCGCGCGAGCACGACGGACTCGAGACCTGCTGCATCGAGCTCGACGCATCAGGAACCCGTTCGATCGAAGCGAGTCCGCCCGCCGACTGGACCACCGGCGACACGCCCAGCCGCGCCTCGCTCACCGTGACGATCGGCCGTGGGCCTCGCATCGATCGAGCCCCGCGCACGCCGAGCGCCGTGCACGTGACGGCGCCGCACTCTGCGCTGATCGCGACGGTGCGTTCGAGCTTCGCGCCCGGCGTCGAGCTGCGATGGGACCACGTGCAGGCGTCGCGAGGCTTTGGATTCTCTCTGCACGGCGCCGGTCGAACCGCGCCGTTCTCGCTGCGGGCGACGGCCGTCGATGGCGAGACGTTCTCTGTCGAATGCCCTGCGGACGGGGTGTTCGTTCACCTGCTCGACGCGCCCATCGGCACCGTCTCGCGGATCTGGTCGAGCGACGGCGAGGCGCGCTTCGACGACCAGACTGGCCTCGGCGCAAACTGCGAACGAGCGCAGGCGAACGCGCAGGACCTCACCATCGAGGTGCCCACGCGCAACGGCGGCGGACGACGATACAGCGCTGCGTGGGCGCGCTTTCGCTATGCGCGCGCCCCGCGCAACGGCGTCGACGTCATGGACGCCGACCTCCACGCGGCCGCAGGAAACGCGCGCTGCATCGACGCCGGCTGCTCCCGCTCGCTGCGCGCGGTGCGCATCTCTCCCGCGCTGATCGGCCTGAGGACGCTCGAGCTCGCGCCGCCGCGCGCGCGACGACAAACGCTGTGGACCGCCAACGACCCGAGCGCTGACCTCGCCTTCGTGTGCGCGTGCGACCACTCCCCGCGCGACGGCTCGAACACGCTCGACCTCGAGCTGGTCGCCACCGTGGGCGGCGGCGCCGATGGCCGCAGCGTTCACGCTCAGCTCGAGAGCCGCGACGGAGCGCTGGAGCTGGTCGAGTCCCGCGCGCCGATGCCAGTCGGACCAGACTGCTGTCGACTGAGCGACCGATCGACGGTCGACTGCGAGATGGCCTCGATGATGCTGCGCGTTCCGCACCAACGCCGGCTGCTGCGCGGCGCTCGCGCGCCCGGTTGCGGCGCGGTGTACGAGCTCGTCCCTGCGCGCGGGCTGCGCGGCCCGTGAGCGCAACCCGTGCGTCGCGACCGCACGGCGTGCGTCGATTCGCGCTGTGAATACACAGGCGAACACGCGGCGTACGATGGTCTCGTGATGAACGAGCGATGGCTGCTCGCGCCCGCGATCGTGTGTGGCGCGATGGGGATCTCGGTGACCGTGCGCGCGCAGCGGCGACCGCCGGTGGGCCCTCCGCCCCAGGGGTGGAGAAGCCAAGACCCGCGCGTCGGACACACCGATCGACCGCCGTTTTGCCCGGGATGTCGCTCTCCAGCACCGTAGCGATCGAGGCACCGCGTGCTCGACTGACCGCCGTTGGATGTCCTATTCCTGCCAGCACCTCACGCATGCAAGCCGCAACAGACCCCGACCGCGAACACCCTGTCCCAGAGTCTTGGCGCCCGACGTTGCGCGCGATCGTCGACGCGCTGGTGGAGGGCGACTACGAGCTCTCGCGAGGGGTTCCGAATGTGGCACCGGTCCGCACGGACACCGCCAAACACATGAGAGACTACGTAGCGGACTACGGCGAGTCGCTCATCGCACTGCCTGCGGAAGCGTGGACGACCAGCGTCAGTTCGCGGACAAGAACCGGTTGGAACGTGCTTGTCGACCTCTGGACGCAGGAATCCGGAAGGAGCGACATGGTGCTCGACCTGCGCGCGTTCGAGGTCGACGACGTTGTCCAGTTCGAGGTGTACCTCATCTACGTTCCTTGAGTGGATTGCCTCGGCGCGTTGCGCGTGTTCGAGAAATCTCGTTTCCCGAAGGCAGGCTACGATCCGCCGATGGCGCTCTCTAGCGAACTGTCCTCGCTTTTCGACCGACTCCTCACAGGCACGAAGGGCCTTTCGTCCCATTGGTACGAGGACCAGGACCGGCCCTGGCGTGCGCTGTATTTCGAAGCGATGGCGGCTGCTGGCTTGTCACCGCCCTCGACCCGAGGCGCCTTCGCTACACGCGTCATCTTTCGCGCTTGCTCGCTGAATCCGACGCAGCGGGCGACCGCCGAGTTTCTCGCGCAGCATCCAGAATTCCCAACCCATATGCATCCGCTCCCTGGCTCGAACTACATGCTTCGGCGGTGGTTGGGGCTCGATCCGCCCGGAGCGCTTTTCAAAACGCGTGAAGATGGTTCCACACCTTTCGAGATCATTCGCATCACGGACCACGTTCTTGACCATGACGATGACCGAGATGCCCGAGAGAAACTCGTCGAGCGTCTCGCATGGCTCCCCCTGCGCGATCGCGTTCAAGCGCTTACCGACATGTGTTTCGCGAACGAGGACCTGAGTACCAACACCCTCACCTCGAACACCCTTCGCGATGCCGAGATCGACGACTCGCACGGGGCGTGGGCGCTCGAATCTGCACAACGTTTGCTGGACCGACGCGCGCTGAGCACTCGAAACAACGCATTCCTCATGGATCTCCAGGCAGCGTTGCAGCCCACCTACCTCGCGCTCGTGCGCGCTGGTGAGGCAAACAACGCGCGCTTCGACTCGCTGCTTCCGCTCTCGCCGTACTGTGCGGTGAATCTGCAGTGCGAGATGGTGAACGCCATCTCCGAAGAGCGGCGTGAGGCCGCGCTGCTGATTTCAGTGAACAACCTATTGTTCGAATCACAGAAAGTTCGCGCCCTTGAGCGACTGCTGCCGTTCTACCCGTACCCTGCGGTGGCGGCCTACATCCTCGAGAAGGTCTACGAGAGTGACTCGCCGAGCACTGCCCTCAGGGCTGTACGTGCGGCAGGAAAGACGAACTCAACGATCGCAACGCTCTACGAGGCGCACATGGCCAAGTGGGGGAAGGTTCCCAACCTGCAGGCCATCTCGTTCACACCGAGGGCTGCGCTCAGCGCGCTCAGCCAAGGGCAGCAGCGCCAGCTCGAGTTGCTTGATGGGTATGCAGCGGAGGAGCCCGAAGACGGGCCAGAACAGGAGCTGAGCCTCGTTGTCATCGCGAATGAGGAAGGTCCTCTGCTCGAAGCCTGGCTCGACCAGGGAAATCGAGGTTCGATCTTTCGGGCGGGGACAACGGAGACGGTCGCGTGGATGGGCCAGGGAGGACCTGATTGTGCCGACAAGGCCATGCTCACCGCGCTCCGTGACGCCCTCGCGTGGGGCCCATTGAACCGGCTGCGAGAAGCCAGCTCAGATGGCGCCGAGACTGGCCCCTGGGCGGTCTACCGAGACGAGTGCGAACGCCTCGGCCAACGCGATCCCTCCGATGGCGAAGACGAACCGCTCTGATGCGGGTTGCGGCGTGTGTACGCTCGTGCAGGCTTGTGAAACGGTTCAGGCCGAGGTCGTCGATGTGACGGACGAGGGGCTCGACCTGCGCGCAGAGGCTCACGGGCTTCATCAAGGTGATCGCACTCGCACCGACGACCGAGACTCTTGGCACTCAGCTGCCTTTGACGTTGATGGTGGAGTGACGCAGAAGCTTCGCCGCAGCAAGCGCCGCCGCGCCCGAATCGCCGATGGCGTTGTGCGAGACGTCCAGCGAGACGAGCTGCCGCAGGCCTCGCCATTGCGCGAGCAACGCAACACCCTCATCGCCGAGCATCCACCTTGATTGAAACCGCGCTGATCCGCTCCGCGCGTCTTCGACGCTCGTCGCGGGCGCGGTATAGCTGTCGCGGTTGCTGCTCGATCTGCCCAAGTCGCTGCGACTCGACGCCGCGGCCGTGGAGGAGTCCTCGTTGGTGCTGATGCTGCGCTCCGCCGCGCGACCGGCATCGACGTTCTTCCCTCGCGCGACGTGGACGCGGTCGCGCAGTGGCTTCTCGCACATATCCACAAGTATCTCCGCGCAAAGCAGTGTCCTCCGCGTGGTCCGCGTCGAACCCCCGATCAACTCGATGGGGCGATACGACGAACACCTGCGTCGACGATGGTCGGAAGGAGAGAGCAACGCGCAGGTCCTTCATCGAGAGCGTCAGGCGATGGGCTATCGAGGCAGTCAACGGTCCGTTCAACGGCATGTGGCGGGTTGGGCGACAACCGAAGAACGAGCACTCGGTTGGCGAACTCGTTCGCGCTTGTCCTGCGTGATCGCAACGTCGACGCCATCGATCAGTGGCTCGTCGCCGCCGACGCGAGCATGACGACCGAGTTCCGCGAGTTCGCATCGAGTCTTCGTCGTGATCTGGCCGCGGTACGCGCCGCGGTCACACTGACGTGGAGCAACGGTCAGACCGAGGGCCAGGTGAACAAGATCAAGATGTTCAAGCGGCCGATGTTCGGACGCGCAAACGTCGACTTGCTTCGTGCGCGCTTGCTCCACGCTGCCTGAGCGCGCCGTCATCGAGAGTGCGGCAGAGCCAACGCTGTGGATCGCCAACGACCCGAGCGCTGACCTCGCCTTCGTGTGCGCGTGCGACCACCCCGCGCGCGACGGCTCGAACACGCTCGACCTCGAGCTGGTCGCCACCGTGGGCGGCGGCGCCGACGGCCGCAGCGTTCATGCGCAGCTCGAGAGCCACGACGGAGCGCTGGAGCTGGTCGAGTCCCGCGCGCCGATGCCAGTCGGACCAGACTGCTGTCGACTGAGCGACCGATCGACGGTCGACTGCGAGATGGCCTCGATGATGCTGCGCGTTCCGCACCA
>JAAFIF010000239.1 GCA_013298625.1 Myxococcales bacterium | reverse complement strand
GATGTCGAACCAGAACCGCCCGCTCAGGCTCAGCCCTTGGATGAACACCACCCACGGGCCGGACTCACCTACCACGTGGTAGTGAAGGCCGACGCCGTCGCTCGCAGTGGCTCTTGGCATGGGAGGGGTCAGTTCCAGAACGCGCAGGCGGGGGCGCGGCCGAGGTTGCGGATGCAGCACTCGAGCGCAGCGCTGTTCTTGCTCGAGCACGCGGTGGTCGCGAGCTCGGAGCGGCCGCTCGAGTTGCAGAAGGTGTTGTTGTTGTTGCAGCTGCTCGCGATGCGGATTTCTTCGGCGCACGGGCCGGTCCCCGTCGCGATGTTGTTCTGCACCGCGCGACAGTTGGCCACGTCTGTCTGGCTGCGCGACGGATCGTTGGGGCAGCGCTGGACGCAGGGGTCCGGCGCGCACGCGACGAAGAGCGACGAGAAGAGCAACGCGACGGCGATTCGCTTCATGATCGACAGACGTTAGCACCGTCACGCAGCGCGTCACAGCTCTTCGAAGCCCGGGAGTGGGTCGTACTCTTCGTCACCTTCGAGCATGGCTCTCTCCTCGTCGGTGGCGACGAAATCCTCGGGAATTCCCTGATCATCATCGAGCTCGGCCAGCAGCCCGTCGAACGGTCCGGGCGCCTCGTCGTCCTCGTCCCAGGACCATTCTGGAATCTCACCTACCGTTTGGTAGGTCGCCCACTCGATCGGGTGCTCCTTCGCGATGATCGCGCGCAGCGCGGCGAGGGTCTTGCGCTCGATGGGCTTTCCGTCGGTCGACGACCGCGGCCGCTCGCGCAGATCGAAGCGAGGATAAATCGTGTACTCCACAGCAAACGCCCGCTCGACGTGCACGTGCGTGTACTCGCGGATCGCCCCGCCCTTTCGAATGCACACGTGCTCGATGGTGCTCGGCCAGCCCAGCTCTCTCGCCCGCAGCTCGGGCCCTTCGGGCTCATCGGTAAACAGCTGCACGTCCACGTCGCTGCCGCGCCGGATGTGCCCCGTGCTCACCGAGCCGATGAGCCGCGGCTCGAAGTCCCGCATGGCCTCCATCGCCTCGAGCGCGCACAAGCGCATCGCGAAGAGCACCCGCATGCGCGAGGGCCCCTCGGCCAGCGCAGCCAGCGCCAAGAGCGCGTCGCGGATCTCTCCGTTGGACGGCAAATCGCTGGGCCGAAAGCGAGCCTCGCGCGCGCCTCGACGGCCGAGCACTCGCTTGGCCGCGATGCGCTTGGCCGTGAAGTACTGCTTCACGCCCTCTTCGTACATGACCCGCGCGGCCTCGGCGCAGACCACCGCGCGAAGGCCTCCGAAGCGATCGATTCCCATGTCACACCGTGGTCGCGCTGAGCGCGCGGCGAAGCTTGTTGAGGGCGCCGCCGATGCGCTTTCCACGGCGATCGACGCCGTAGATGCGCTTGTGGATCACCTGTTGCGAGACGCCGAGGCGCCGGGCGATCTCGCTCTGCGAGAGCCCCTCGAAAAAATAGAGCTCTACCGCCTCGCGCTGCCGCGCCGTGAGGCACTCGTCGAGCGCGCGCTTCAGCGCCGCGAGCGACCGCGGAGGATCAGCGTCGTCCTCGCGCGAGAGCCACGGTCGTTGTGCGAAGTTCTGCTCACTCATGGCCTCCCTTCGGTTCGCTGGGGACCAGCGTGGCGCCGCGCTCGGCGGCGATCGAGAAGAGCGTGTCGACTGCCCATGTTTCGTCGCGCACGCGGGCGGTTGGATCGCGGCCCGCGAGATCGAAGCGACGCAGCTGTTGTAGCAGCGACAAGCGCGATGTGCCCGCCAGTCGACGCTTCGTCTTCGCCGGCTCGCGCAAGAGATCCAAATGGTGCGCGACGAGCCAACACACTTCCGTGTCGAGCAGACCGTCGAGCAATTCGGCCCCTTCGACGTCGTGCGTCGGTCCGTCGATGGCCTTGCCCACGTCGTGAAACAACGCCGCGGCTAGCAAGACAGGGTCTCGGGTCGAGGCGAGCGCGTGGTCGAAGACCTGCAACGAGTGAAACAGCGCGTCGCCCTCGGGGTGAAACGCGGGCGACTGAGAGATTCCCGAGAGAGACTGAAGTAGAGAGACTAGCTCGTTTCGTTCTTGTTTCATTGTATTTGGAACGGGTCGTGCACCGCTCCGGGCTCAGCTTCGGGTAGCAACAGCGCCGAGCCACTCACCCTATGGATACGAGCTACACCCACCGCCGCCCGACGTTCGCGACCGCGCTCTTCGCGACGCTCGCCGCGAGCCTCACGGCCCCGCTCGACGCGCACGCCCAGCGCTCGCTCGACCAGCCGCCAGCCGCAGAGCCCTCGACGGTGCACACTCCCGCTGCAGAGCCGAGCGCAGCCCGTCCCTCTGCGGCCACCGTGCGCATCGCCGCGGGGCGCGGGATGACCGTCGCGAGCGCAGACGAG
>JAAFIF010000215.1 GCA_013298625.1 Myxococcales bacterium | reverse complement strand
CCGAGATTTTGCGGTCTTGATGCTGGCGTTCGTCGCTGCCTGTGAGCGACGCGCAGAGCCACTCCCCGCATCGCCCACGCCCGCTGCGTCGTCGACGCCCGTGCCGGCTATCGTTGTCGACAGCGGCGCTCCTGCAGAGCCGGTTGAAGATTGTTCGACGTGGAGCGGAACGTGGCGAGAGCACATGGCTCGGCCGATTCCGCGCGCGGGCAGGCAGGCCATTCGTCCCGTGTGGTGCGCCTCGTACAGCGACGAAGGCGACCCTCGAGACCCGTTCGGACACTTGGCGTGCGTGCTCGATGAGCCCGATTGCCGATGCGCCGAGGCCGTGCTGCGGCGCGGGCTCTACCGCTACACGAATGGACCGTACGACATTCAGGGGTGCCGTCCCGTACGAACCTTGTGGTGCTTCGGCGCTCCTGAGGAGCGCGAGTGCCTGCATGACCGCAGGTGCTGCGAAGCGGAGCGTCGTCGGCTCATTCTGGACGGCACAATCACAAGATCCGTCGCGCCCTGCGTAGAACTGGCCGTTCGCTAGTTGCTCGGCACGAACGTGATTGTCTGCGGAATGAGCAGCTCGAACGGGTCGGCTCGCACGCTCGACGCCGGCGTGACCACCGCTCCATCGATCACGCCCGAGACGCCGGAGACGAGCGAGCTGCCTCGCGCAAAGCCGACAACCGCCGAAAGCAGCGCGCTCACAAACAGTCGATCTGGCCCCATCTCCGTTGTCCCGGGGAACCGTGTGGGTCCGTTGTTCGCCGCCGAGTAGTCCCCGGGACCGAGCCCGTGAAACACGTCGATCAAAGTGTCGCGCGCCGCCTCCCAGCCTGACCACGCTCGCACGAGCGATTGGCCTGCACCGGGGATCGCGAGCAGCGGCTGGTCGAGGGTGATGCTTGTCGCGTCCCGCGTAGCAACGCGACGGACTTCCCACCCACCGACGACCAGCGGGTTCGAGACGGCGACCCACTGCTGAGCAGCAACGCCAGCGGTGACAGGGTTCGTGGTGACCTCGATCTTCGTGGAGGTCGAGCCCACGCCTGTTGTGAACGCGCTCCACGCACCCACGCCCTCGTCCGCCGAAATCGTGACGTTCATCGTCACGTCCTGCGGGACCGGCGTCGCCGCCATGATGATGATGTCGTTCGGATCGAGCGACGCGAAGCGCTTCTGCCGCGAGCGTTCGTCGCCTTCGAGAACGTTCCCGCTCGTGTCGCGCGTGCCCTCGATGTAGCCGAAGACGTTGTCTACGTCGCCCGAGCTCGCGATGCCGTCGTTCACCGAGCGATCGGTGAGCACGACGACGGTGACCGCGCCCGGCGTGCGGTTCTCTGTGACAACGGTCGGGTTCGTCGCCGGGTACACGTACGCCTGTCGGATGCCCGAGACTTCGAGCGCCCACGTCTGCCAGTCCGCGCAGTTGCCCGCAGCGGGGCGCGAGCGCAGGTACGCGAGCAGCCGCGCGGCGAGGTCGACGTTGCTCTCTGCGTCGGCGCCAGCGCGCACGACTGCGAGCACTTCGACCCCCGCGTTGAGCCCGGCGGGCGTGGTCGACCAGACGAGCTCGTCGCCGGGCGTCTTCGTCGTCGCCACGCCGGTCGACTGCGCCTCGACGGTGATCGTCACGTCTCCCGACGGGGCGACGGTCGTGATGGACGCGAGCGGCGCGCCGAACGAGTCGATCGGCAGATACTTCGTCCCGTCGCTGTGCGCGATAAGCTCGCCCGCGAGCGGGTAGGTGACGGCGGTTCCGCTGCTGTTGCCGACGAGCACCGAGAGGCGCGCGGCAGACGCGGGCTTGCGCGTCAGGCCGTAGACGCGCGCGTGGTGTTCGAGGTCTTCGGTCAGCGCGGTGTCGGGGAAGATCGCGGCTTCGACGGCGATCATGCGCGCGTGCGCGATCTCGACGCACAGCGCGAACGCGCTCGCCGTGCGAAACGCGTCGGACTCCTCGGACGTGTCGAGGGCCTCGCCGTACTCACGCGCGGCCGCGCGCTGCAGCTCGAGCATGGTGTCTCGAAGCTGCTCGGCGCGCTGAACGATGAAGCTGCTCATCTGCCTATGCCTTCACTCTCGGTGATCCGCTGGTGATCTTGCCGGTGATGGGCATCGTGAGCCCGCCGGAGCCAGTGACCGCGCCAGCGATCGCGATGGTCCCCGCGAGCGGAGTCGTCACGCCGAACGCGTCGGTGTACGTGCCCGTGATCGCCACGCCGGAGCCAGCGGTCGCGCACGCAAACGTGATCGTCCCGTTGGCCGTCGTGTCATCGACGCGCGCGACGCTCTTATCCATGTACCCCGTGCCGTCGGGCGCGAGCTTCACGGTCCCTGTCGGGGCGCCCACGCGAATCTCGATGAGCCCGTCGAGCAGCCGAACGCAGACCTTCGGCCACGCGGCCGCCCACAGGCGCGTCTCGCCGTTCTCCGGCGCAGGGTCGTGCGCGACGGCCTTGTCCCACAGCGCGAGCGCCACAGCCTCTACCGGACCGCCCACACGCGCGGCGAGGGCTCGCAGGGTGCTCTGGACCTTGGGCATCACGAGCAGCCCGAGCGGCGAGAGAAACGAGACCTGGTCCACCGCCTCTGCGCGCTGGTCGCTCGCCTCGTCGCCGAGCCCGCGCGTGCCGAGCTCGACGAGCTTCGATGTGTTCGAGCGCGCCGCGCTCACGACCTTCAGAAAGTCGAGCATCACGTTTCGTCCGGGGTGACGGTGATCGCGCCGTCGGGCACGAGCACCAGCTCGGTGACCTGCCCGCGCTCGCGCGATTGGTGGAAGTGCACGCTGCGAATCAGCATGTTCTCGGCGATCGCTGGCTCTTCGCAGTCATCGCGGACGTGTGCGCCGGTGTTCTGCGTGTAGAGCCGTCGGCTGTTGCCCACGAGCTGCCCGAAGCCGCGCACGCGCACGTCGTACGAGCGGAAGTCGCCCATCGCCTTCGCGAACGTGCGCTCCGCTGCCTTGCCGATCGCGGCCTCTGTGCGGGCTTGATCCGGCCGCAGAAACCGCGGCTGCGGGCCGAACGCGTCGGGTGCGACCACGTACGGGCTCGCGAGCCGATCGTTGAACGCCGTGCGCTGGATGCGCGCATCAGTGCCCGTCGTCAGCGCCGTGTGCCCGAAGGCTGTGACCTCCGTCGGGACGTTGCGCGTCGAGACGTGGTGACGGCCGCTGAGCATGTTCCCGCGGTAGGTCCCGTCGGTCTGCGCAGCGCGCTCGAAGGCGAACACGGGCGGCGATGCGCTCGCGGGTTTGTCGATCACGAGCTCGACGGTGTTCGAGTACTCGGTCGGCGCGCCCCACACGAGAAAGCCATTCGCGCGGCAGAGCTTGTCGATGACCTCCCACACGCGCTGCCCGATCTGGATGCGCGTCGCGTCGATCACGCTGCGGCGCCGAGGGCGTCCCGTGCGGGTGCGGCGACCGCGCCGCGGCAGGCCGCGGGCCTCGCGCTCTGCGGCTGCCTCGCAGGCGTACACGCGCACGCCGAACGGATCGCACAGCGCGGCGATGGCCTCTTCGAGCGTGGTGTTTCGAAGCTGCGTCCGCGGGTCGGCGTCCCAG
>JAAFIF010000146.1 GCA_013298625.1 Myxococcales bacterium | reverse complement strand
GAGGCGTCCGCCTGGCCTAGCCAATGGAGTCCTGGTGGACCTCAGTCACCAGCGTCGAAGCGGGCGCAGCGATAGGGCCACGACATGCCTGAGTGGCGCTGGCGGAATCGCTCGGCCATCGCGTTCAACCGGGCGCCACTCGTAGGCCAGGCGGACGCTCTGGCCGCTCCGCGACGCTTCGTCGCGCATAGCCCGGGGGCTCGTCTCCCGGGCGTGAGCCAAGCGTGGCTCCGCGACGCTTCGCCTGTTTCTCCACCCAAGATTTGGGTAACCATGAGGGCTGGTCTCCCGGCGTGGGGCGAGCGGGGCTCCGCGACGCTTCGCCGCTCTTTCTCCACGCTCAACTTCGGCAACGTTGAGGGCCTGTCCTCTGGCCGTTGCCCATCGCGCTCGTCGTAGCCCATCGCGCTCTTCGCTCTCTCTCGCCGCCCTCTTCTGTCTCTCCGCCATCGTCCCCGCCCGCGGTGTACCCTCTCGCCCGCTTTCGATGTCCCTCGATCACTTTCGCCAGCGACTCACTGCGGCCGATCCGCTCGCGACGCGCGGCCGCGTGACCGGGCTCGTGGGGCTCACGGTGCGCGCAGTGGCTCCCTCTGTGCGCGTCGGCGAGCTCGTGGTGATCGAGCGTCCGCTGCCGCTCGGGCCGCTCGAAGCCGAGGTGGTCGGGTTCGACGATCACACAGCGGTGCTCATGCCGTTGGGCGATGCGTCGGGCGTGGGCTTGGACGACGCAGTATTGCCCACGGGCGCGTCGATGAAGATCACCGTGGGCGACGGCGTGCTCGGCCGCGTGCTCGACGGCCTCGGTCGCCCGATGGACGGCCTCGGCCCCATCCTCGGCCCCACCCACGAATGGAACGTCGAGCGCTCACCCCCCGACCCCATGAAGCGCCGCCGCGTCGAAGCGCCGCTCTCTGTCGGCGTGCGCGTCATCGACGGCCTGCTCACCGCGGGCGAAGGCCAACGCGTCGGCCTCTTCGCGGGCTCTGGCGTCGGAAAGAGCACCCTCATGGGCCAGATCGCCCGCCAATGCAGCGCCGACGTCGTCGTGATCGCGCTCGTCGGCGAGCGCGGCCGCGAGGTGCGTGAGTTTCTCGAAGACTCTCTCGGCGAAGAAGGTCGCCGACGCGCGTGCGTGGTGGTCGCCACGAGCGATGTTCCTGCGCTCGTTCGGCTGCGAAGCGCGTTCGTCGCCACGGCGGTCGCGGAGTTCTTTCGCGACCGCGGCGCCAAGGTGCTGCTCATGATGGACTCGGCCACGCGCGTCGCGCGCGCGCAGCGCGAAGTGGGCCTCGCCGCGGGAGAGCCCCCCGCCCGTCGAGGCTATCCGCCCAGCGTCTTCGCGATGCTCCCGCGGCTGCTCGAGCGCACGGGCTCTGGCGAACACGGCTCGATCACCGCGCTCTACACGGTCCTCGTCGAGGGCGGCGACATGGAAGAGCCCGTCGCCGACGAGGTCCGCGGAATCCTCGACGGACACATCGTCCTCGATCGCGCCATCGGCGCCCGCGGCCGCTGGCCCGCCGTCGACGTCTTGGTCTCGCTCTCGCGCGTGATGGACCTCGTCGTCGACGAGCGGCACCGCGCGAGCGCCCAGCGGCTGCGACAGCTGCTCGCCGCGTACGAGAGCAAGCGCGACCTCGTAGCGCTCGGCGCCTACCAGCGCGGAAGCGACCGCGCCACGGACGAGGCCCTCGCGAAGATCGACAAGATCGAGGCGTTCTTGCGGCAACGTCGCGACGAGCGCAGCTCCTTCGAAGACACACGCAGGGCGCTCGAAGACGCCATTCGCTGACGGCCACATCTGTTCAGCGATCGCCCCGACCGCCGAGCGAACCGCGGACCGGCTGTGCGGAAAATCGCAGGAACCGAGGCGCGCGGCGAATCGAGTGTTACCGTTCTGCGCGCATGGCAAACGGCAAGGACGACCGCTCACCCTCTTCTCGCCCCGCTCGCACGACGGCGACCGCTCAGCTCGAGATCGACGACACGGGAGTGCTCATGGCCCTCGCGGGCCCGCGCAACGACAACCTGCGCGCGCTCGAACAAGAGGCCTCGATCACCATTGGCCTGAGAGGCAACCAGATCCATCTCCAGGGCCCCGCGGACGAAGTCGCCTTCGCCGAGCGCGTCCTCGCCGAGCTCGTCGCGTCCCTTCGCGACGGAAACACCCTCAACGCCAACGACGTCGCCCGCGCCGCGCGGCTGTTGCGCGAGCACCCAGGGCTCAAGCTCCGCGACGTCTTCGACGACGTCGTCCTCGTGTCCGCGCGACACCGCGTGATCGCCCCGAAGGGCCTCGCGCAGAAGAAGTACATCGAGGCCATTCGCTCGCACGACGTCGTGTTCGGCATCGGTCCAGCGGGCACTGGAAAGACCTACCTCGCGATGGCCATGGCCGTCGCAGCGCTCATGCAGCGGCAGGTCAAGCGGATCATCCTCACGCGCCCCGCGGTCGAAGCAGGCGAGAAGCTCGGGTTCTTGCCCGGCGATCTCGCAGAGAAGGTCAACCCGTACCTCCGGCCGCTCTACGACGCGCTGCACGACATGATGGACATCGACAAGGCGCAGGCGCTCATTCAGCGCGGGCAGATCGAGGTCGCGCCGCTGGCGTTCATGCGCGGCCGCACGCTCAACGACTCGTTTGTCATCATGGACGAGGCGCAGAACACGTCGGCCGAGCAGATGAAGATGTTTCTCACGCGCCTCGGCTTCGAGTCGAAGGCCGTGATCACCGGCGACGTCACGCAGGTCGACCTTCCGCGCGGGCAAAAGAGCGGGCTCTCGGACGCCGTGCGCCTGCTCGCCGACGTCGACGGGATCAAGATGGTGAACTTCACCGCGGTCGACGTGGTCCGTCACCCGCTCGTCGGAAAGATCATCCGCGCCTACGAAGCCCGCGACGCCGCCATCGAACGCGGCCACGCGCTGCGCGAAGAGCGCGAGGAGAAATCCATTCCGCGCAAGGCCGGCGGGGATGTCCCCGACGGGGGCGGCGAGGGCGGCAACGGCGCGCCCCCGAAGGCCTGAGGCGGGCGATGAACACGTTCGACCGAGACCCGCGAACGCTCGTCGAGCGCGTCAAAGCAGCGCTCGATCTGCTGGGCCGCGCATCGAGCATCCGCGAGGACCGCGGCGACGTCGTCGTCGTCACGATCGCCACGCACAGCGTCGTCGTGGCCGAGAGCACCGTGGTCCTTCGCGGCGACGCGTTCGCTGAGAAGCTCATCGCCAGCGCGATCCGCGACGACCACGCGCTGATCGTCGTCGGAGAGCCGGACGCGCGGCTCGATCCGCTGCTCGCGCGCGGCATCTTCGACCTCGTCGACGAGCGCGACCCCGCGACTCGCTTGATGCTCTCGCTGCGCAACGCCTTCGAGCTGCTCGAACTCAAAGAGCGCGCCGAGAACCGCGCCCGCTGGCTGCGTCGCTACCGCTACGAAGCGGGCACGCTCATCGAGTGCGCCCGCGACCTCGCGCGCGAGCGGGACATCGACAAGCTGCTCGCGACGGTGCTCGAGCGATGCCGCTACCTCGCCGGCGCCGACGCGGGCTCGATCTACATCGTCGAAGGGACGGACGCCGACGTCACCAAGCGACAGCTGCGCTTCAAGCTCTCGCAAAACGAGTCGCTCGCGCTGCCGTCGGGCGAGTTCGTGATGGCCATCTCGATGCGCTCGATCGCTGGCTCCGTCGCGATGACCCGCAAGACCGTCACCATCGAAGACGTCTACAACCTCCCGGCGGACTCGACGGTGCAGTTCGACCCGAGCTTCGACAAGCGCGTGGGCTATCGCACCAAGAGCATCTTGGCCGTGCCGCTCGTGTCCGCGCAGGACGAGGTCATCGGGGTCGTTCAGCTCATCAACAAGAAGCGCGATCCGCGCGAGCGGCTGCGGTCGCCGGACGACGCCAATGAGCACGTCGTTCCGTTCGACGAGCGCTCGATCGAGCTGGTCGCTTCGCTCGCCGCGCAGGCGGGGGTCGCCCTCGAAAACGCCACGCTCTACGAGGAAATTCGCAGGATCTTGGACGGCTTCGTCCGCGCGAGCGTGCGCGCGATCGAGCAGCGCGACCCGACGACCTCGGGTCACTCGCAGCGCGTCGCGACGTTGTCCCTGCGCCTCGCGGACGCGGTCTCGCTCGCGACCGACGGGCCCTACAAGAATTGGCGCTTTCTTCCGTCGGACCTGCGCCAGCTCGAGTACGCCTCGCTCCTTCACGACTTCGGAAAGATCGGCGTTCGCGAGCAGGTCCTCGTCAAAGCCAAGAAGCTCTACCCCTGGCAGATGGAGCTCTTGCGCTCGCGCTTCGACCTGTTGCACCGCACGGCGCAGGTCCAGATGCTCGAGCGCAAGATCGACCTGTACGCGCGCAACGCGTCGGTGCACGAGCTCTCCGCGATCGAAGAAGAAGCCGCGGTGAAGTTCGGGCAAATCGAGGCGATGTGGGCGCTCGTCCGCGACGCCAACGAGCCGACGGTGCTCCACCAAGAAGCGAGCTCGCGGCTCGATGAGCTCGGTCGCATGAGCTATGCAGACCTGCGCGGCAACGCGAAGCCCTACCTCGACAGTGACGAGCTCGAGTCGCTCAAGGTCGCGCGCGGGTCGCTCACCTCCGCCGAGTACAAAGAGATCCAGTCGCACGTCTCGCACACGTTCGAGTTTCTCTCGCGCATCCCGTGGGGAAAGTCCTTCGCTCAGGTCCCCATCATCGCCGGCTGCCACCACGAGAAGCTCAACGGCCGCGGATATCCCCGCGGTCTGCGCGGCGATGACGTGCCGGTCGGCTCGCGGATCATGGCCATCGCGGACATCTTCGACGCGCTCACGGCCAGCGATCGCCCGTACAAGCGCGCGGTCCCCGTCGATCGCGCCCTCGACATTTTGCACGCCGAAGTGAAGGACGGCGCCCTCGACGGCGAGCTCGTTCGGCTGTTCGTCGAATCCGGCGCATACCGCGCGGTATTCACTTGAGCTACTACTGTTCAGGACAATGCCGCTCGAACTGATGATGGTCTTGGTCTTGGCTGCGTTCGTGCTGCTCCTGCTCGGGGCGATCTCGTACCAGCGCAACATCGATCGCGAAGCCAGCAGCGACGCCGCTGCCAACACGACGATGGTCGAGCAACACTGGGCGGACATCGCCCGTCGGACGGGGCTGCGCCTCGTGCGCAAGAGCACCTACGGCTTCGCCCTGCACGGCGTGCTCGAAGGCACCCCGGTGTGGTTCGGCCTCCGCGCGTTCGTCGACGGAAAGGACAGCTGGTGGGGCATCCGCGCCGAGCTCCCGCAGCACGCCGTGAAGCTCTGCGTCGCGCCCGCGGACAAGCCCGTGCAGGGCGCGTGGGCGCACACCGTCCCGACGGGCGACGACGAGTTCGACCTCGTGTACGCCGTGCACGCCAACGACGCCGTCGAAGCGTTTCACGTGGTCTCGCGCGCCGCCCGACAAGCGCTGCTCGCGCTCGGCCCGGCGACGCTCATCGCGGGGCCCGGCGTGATGGAGCTGCACGTCCCCTTCGAGCCCGCTGAGCTCGACGACGCGCGGATCATCTCTGCGCTCGAGCTCGTCCGCGCGCTCGCCCTCGCGCCCCCGCCGCGCGCGCACATCGTCAACTGAATCGCCGCTCAGAGCGCCGTCGCCACGCACGCTCCCTCGCCGTTCAAGTGGCCCGTCGTCGCCGTCAGCGCCGTCACGAAGTCTCTCAGCGTGTTGATGTTGGGGACGGTCCCGACCTGGTATTGCCCTGGCGGAAGGCTGCTCATCGGGACCATCGCGAGCTCGTCGAGCGTCACCACGCGGTCCATGTTTCGATCTGCCGCGGCGATCGCGTCGAACCTCAACCGCGCGTCCTCGTTTTGAATCCCGTCCAGAAACAAGTGATCCGCGTGGTACGTCAGCTGCGCGATGGTCGTCGCGGGCCCCTCGGCCACGGTGATGCCCGGCGTCCCCTGCGGCCGCGCGCACGCGCTGTATCGCGTCGAGTTGCCGAAGCCCCATCGAAACGTGATCGTCCCGCGCGTCGCGTGCTGCGCGGTCCCCTCGACGTAGAGCGAGTACCGGTTGCTCTTCATCAGCGCGACGTCCGTCTCCGACGCGTTGAGCGCCGTCGAGCGCTCGCTCGCCGCGGTGAACTCGTACTGCACCCGGTCGAGCTCGCCCGGCGCCACGCCGCTCACCACCCCGAGGCTGCTCGGCGTGGCGAACGCCTTCACGTCGATCACTTGATGGTCCACCGCCAGCGTGTGCTCAGCGCTCGCGCTCGCGAGACGCACGCCCGAGACGTGCAGCAAGAACCTCGAGAACGTGATCGCCCAGCGATCTTCCAGCAGCGACGCAGGGATCGCGTTGCGCACGTACGCCTCTCCCCACAAGCGCACGTCCACCGTGCCTGAGCCCGCCGCCGCGCTGTCCGGCCGCGCGTCTGCGCCGCCATCGACAGGGTTTGGCGATGGAGATGGCGCGCACGAAGCGACCAGCGCGCAGAGCGAAGACAGTCCGACGAAGCGAAGGGCGTTGTTCACGGCCGTGCTTTGCCAGAGCGGCTGACGCGCGCAACACCCCCCCAGGCGCTTCAGTTAGCCAAACGGTTAACGAACGTTTGGCCGCAGAATCAACCGCGCGGAGCGGCGGTCTGGACGCTCAACGTGTACGCGGGGATGGTGCCCATTGCGCCGTAGTTGCGGACGCAAACGGCGTACGTCCCGGCGGGCAACATGCGCGTAAACGTGTTGTCGCGCGTGTCGAGGTACGAGCAGAGGTTGTTCGAGTCGTCGTTGCTGCCGACCACGCGGCCCATCGAGTCGAGCAAGAAGAGCACGGAGTCCGCGCTCGCAGGGCAGCCGCCCGCGCCGTCGCTGAGCTGCGCGACCACGCCGCTGTTGGCAGGGACGGTCACGTTGAAGCAGTCGACGTCGCTCATGGGCAGCGCGCCGCGGATCACCAACGGGAGCGCGCGCGCGGCCTCGGCCATCGCGGGCGCGTTGTTGTCGGCCATGCCTTCGGCGACCGAGGCGCGGCACGTTCCTGCGCCGTCACCGTTGGCCGAGCAGGCTTCCATGCCCGCGCAGGTGATGGTGCCGAAGCGGGGATCGCACATCGCGCCGGCCATCGCGGCGGTGGTGCGGCACACGCCGGCGCCCATCATCGTCGAGCACGTCAGGCCCATGCCCGAGCAGCGCGGCGCCGGGTCGACGCAGGCCGAGCCCGCGACGGATCCGTTGGCCTGGCACGTGTAGCCCATCATGGCAGCGGCGCACGTCGTGCCCATCGCGCACGTGGTCGAGACGCCCGTGGGGTCGCACGCAGCGCCCATCGCGACGGCGCGCGCGCACGTTCCGACGCGCATCGCGTCGCCCGTGCACGTGGTGCCCATCGCGCACGTGCCCATGATGTCGCCGCCGCAAAGGCCGCCTTCGGCGTTGCGCTCGCGGCAGCGTCCGTCTTGGGTGTTGCCGGGGCGCATTCCGTCCGGCAAGCAGTCGGCGGTGTCGGGGCACAGCGTGACCGAGTTGCACGCGCCGCCCATGGGCGCGCGGTTGAGGCAACGGAAGACGTCCGTGCCGACCTCGATGCACTGCAGCGTTCCGTCGCACATGTTGCCGGTGCGGCACGCGGCGCCGAGCGAGCCGTTGGCGACGCACGTCCCGATCTGACCGCTCCCGACGCACGTGAGGTTCGCGGCGCAGAGGTTGGGGCCGGTCGGATCGCAGCCCGCGCCCATCATGACCGGCGGAACCTCGTCGACCGAGAGCTCGTACGGCAACCCCGGACCACCCGCGGCCATCGCGAGCGTCGCGACGACGATGGTCACCATCTGTCCCGGCATCACCAGTCGGTTGCTGGTGACCGTCGACGCGAGGCCGCCGGTGTCGTCGTTGCAGCCGAGCGACATGGTCCCGCGCGTGTCGCAGCGGTCCTGCACCCACACGACGGTGTCGTGCCCGCCCATGCCCGAGGGCGTGCCCATGTTCGCCGTGCTCACGCGCAGAAAGCCCATGTTCTGCACGGTGTACGTGTGGGCGACCTGGCGGATCGCCATTCCGCCCTGCAAACAGCCAGACGGAACAGCGATCATCTGATTGCTCGCCGCCATCGCCGTCGAGCCCGTGTACCGCGTGGTCGAGCCCATGCGCATCCCCGCCGTGGCGAGGTTGACGATGTTCGCCATGTCACAGACGCGCGGTCCGACGGCGGCGTCCGAGCCACCTTCGGCGGTCGCGTCGGGCGTCGTCGAGCCGTCGTTGCCCGATGCGTCGGGCATCGGCATCACAGGGGGACTACAGGCTGCGGCGAGCGCGGCGACGCACGCGGTGCCGAGGATGCGAGCGAGCAACGAGTGTGAATTCTTCGCGACCATTGAAAGGACCTCCAGTGTCGTAACTGCCCCGGTCTTTCTCACGCGCGAACGCGCTCCGTCAACGCGCGGCCAGCGTTGGCGCTCAGCGGTCGGCGTCGATCGCGCTCGCGTCCATCGCGCTCGCGTCCCATGACGCGGCGTCGGACGCGCCTGCTTCGAATGACGCAGCTGCGTCGCGGCTCGCGATGGTGCCCGCGTCGCTGCTGACGGTGACCGTGTAGCGACACGCGCTGGTCCCGCCGCGGCCGTCGCGCACGACGAGCCAGTGCGTGATCGGGCCGAGCCGCAGCGGCGCCTCCCACTTCGTGTTTCGCGTGGGAATCCTCGTGCGATCGTCCCAGTACGCCCCGCCCGTCGAGTAGAACGAATAGAACGCCGTCTCGACCTGCTGCGACGCTTGCCCGTACGTGTCGAGCACGGTGTACGTCTGCAACCACGGCTGCTCCGTCGGGTCCGGCGCGAGCTCGTACGAGACGCCAGGGCGCACGAAGAGCGGACCGGCTCCGTCGTCGGGCTCGCAGCGCTCGTCGTCGCCCTCGCGCACGTAGCGCATGCGCACGCCGCCAGCGCCTCCGTCGCGCGGCGCGCCGAAGCGAAACGACGGCGGCGGAGGGTTCGCGTTGCGATCGTCGCGGTCGATCACGACGATGCGCTTGAGCGCGCGCAAGACCGTGTTGCTCGGGGCGCCGCCGTCCGTTCCTGGGTCGTTGTGGCGGACTTCGACGGCGACCGTGAGCGGCAGGCCCGCGGTGCGCGCGATCGCCAGCAGCCTGCTCGCCGAGATGCTCGAGCCGTACACCGCTTGCAGCGCCGCGAGCTGCTGCAGCAGGTTGGCCGGCGTCGCGATGAGCGCGGTTGAGCCCGTGAAAGGCAGGCGAATCGTGGTCGCGCCCGCGTCGCCGAAGCACGCGTCGTTGGGCTCTGCCTGCCCGAACGTGCTCTGCGCGGCGAAGGTCGCAGTGCCCTCGGCGCGCGCGCACACGTACCAGGTGTACTCGGGCTCGACCGTCAGTCCGCCGGTGACGAGACGAACCTCCGTGCTCTGCCCAGGGCGGATCTCGGGGGGCTCGGCGATCATCGCGAGCACGCGCGGACCGGTGACCTTGTGCCGCGGCTCGAGGGGCTTTTCGTCGCAGCCGAGCGCCGACGCAGCAGCCGCACACGCAATCAAGCCGACTGCGTATCTGCAGTGTGATCTGCGTTGAATGTTCATCAGAGCTCCCCCCGGATGCCGATCGTCGGCAGGATGGGGAGCCCCGGGCGCGGCCTGCGATCGCTGTAGTCGTACTGGTAGACCCAGCCCTCTGCCGTGCGCGCGTAGTACGCGTTGAGCACGTCGACGTACGCGGACATCTGCAGCGGCCCGAGCATGAACTTGTAGTCCGCGCGCAGGTCGAGCTGGTGGTAGGTCGGCAAGCGATCGGCCTCGGCGATGTACTGCGGGCGATAGCCGTCGACGTCGGCGTCGTACACGCCGCAGGTCGAGCTCGACGGCATCGAGGTCCAGTTCGAGCAGTTGACCAGGGACGTCGGCGCGCCGGTGGCGAGCTGAAATCGCGCGCCGAGCCGCAGGCGGTGCCCGATGTCCCACGAGAGGGCGAGGTTGAGGATGTGCGTCTGGTCGTAGGTGAACGGGACCACGCGCCCCTCGCCGATGAAGCGCTCGGAGCGCGAGAGCGTGTACGAGAGCCAGCCGTAGATCCCCTGCGCGATCTTGCGACGGAGCTGCATCTCGAGGCCGTACGCGCGGCCCTCGCCGTCGCTCAGCGCGCGGGCGCGCATCGCCCCTTGGCCGCCCTGGCCTTCGACGAACTGATACGACGCGCGCGGCAGCTGCCAGAGTCGATTGAAGAAGCCCGTCACGCGCAGCTCGAGGCTCGCGGGAAGATCGAGCTCTGCGCCCACGCTCGACTGCCACGCGCGCTGCGGGAGCAGGTCGGGAGAGCCCACCTGCGGGATGATCGCGAACACCGGCGGCGCTTGATGAAACACGCCCGACGAGCCGATGAGCGTGAGCCCGTCGGTGGGCTTCACGCGGATGACCGCGCGCGGGTCGGCCACGACGTGGCGGTTGCCCTGGTAGGCCATGAGCTCGACGCGCGTTCCGGCGGTGATCTCGACGCGCGGGAGGCGGAGGATCTCTTCGACCCAGCCCGAGACGCCGAGCTGCGCGACGCCGGTTTGGATGCGCACGACGAAGTTGTTCGTCTGCGGAGCAGGGACCGCCGCGAACCCCGGCGGCGAGGAATAATCCAGGTCGATCGCGTAGTCGTACCCCAGCGCGTCGACGCCCACCGTGGTCGTCGCGACGTTGCCGCTCTTGAAGCGCAGGTACGCGCGCGTCCCGATCGCCGCGCCGTACGCGGTGATGCCCCGATCCGGTCGGCCCGGGTCGACCTGCAGCACGCCGGTGCGATCGAAGCCGAGCATCCCGCTCCAGTGCGCGCTCACGTCGCGGTCCGTGTAGTCGAGCCGCGCGATCGCGCGCCCGAAGTCGTAGCGAAGCGCGTCGCGCGCGCTGGCCGCGGTGGCGCCGACGCCCGTCGCCTCGGTGCGATCGAAGGTGTCGGACGAGATAAACCCGAACACGCTCGCCCGCAGTCGATCGGTGATGCGGTAGTCGGCGCGCACCTGCGCGTCGCCAAAATTCACGTTCACCCCCGGCTGAACGAGCGGGAGCATGAGGTCGTAGTACGAGCGCCTCGCGGCCAACGCGACGGAGCCTCGTCCGCGCGCGAAGGGCAACACGCCGAGGGCGCTCGCGCGAAAGATGTCGATCTCGAGCTCGGCCCTCGGCCGATCGGTCGGCGGCGGCGCGGTCTCGAGCGCGATCACGCCCGCGCTGAATCGCCCGAACTGCAGCGGATATCCGCCGGGATAGAAATCGAGCTGCCCGACGAGCCTCGACGAGATCACCGCGGGCCCTGCTGCGAGGTGATACAGGATCAACACGGGGTAGCCGTCGATGAAGAACCCTGTGTTCTCGAAGGAGGCGCCGCGCACGACGAAGAAGCCCAATCCGAAGGGCGTTCGCGCGACGCCCGGCAGCGTCGCCACGACGCGCGTCGGCTCGCCAAACGTGCCGGGGACGGTCGTGAGCTCCTCGGCGCGAAAGGTCATGCGCGTCGCTGCGCCGGGCTCTGGGCGGGCGCCGCGGACGGTCGCGCCCTGCGTGTCTTCGCCTCGACGCGGGCTCGCTGCAGGGCGTCCTGCGCGCGGTCTCGAGGTGCTTCGCGCTACGGGCGCGGGCGCTGCGCCGAACGGGTTGGCCGGGATGGGATCGCTTGGATCGAACGTGGGTCGCGCGGGCTCTCGCGTCGCGGGCAGAGCTGCGCTCGACGTCGGAGGTCGCAGCCGAAAGCGAAAGCGCACGCGCACGCGAACGGGCTGCCCGCCGCGCTCGGCGGGGGAGAAGGTCATGGCCCGCGTGGCTTCGATCACCGAGGTGTCGACGTCCGCGCGAACGCCCTCGACGATGCGCGCGTTGGCGACGGCGCCGAGCTCGTCGACGTCGACCTCGAGCATCACGGACGCGCCTTGAGGCAGGTCTGCGGGCGCTTCGACCGCGGGCGAGCGCAGCAGGCGCGGCGGCGAGTCGGCCCGCGCGGGCGCGCTCATCGTGCTGACCATCGAGAGCCCCGCGGCGAAGAGCGCGAGGGGCGTGCTACGCGAAGAGCGCATCGCTTTCGGCGGGGATCGTATAGCGAATCACCGCGCGGACGACACCGACGACGACACGATCGTGCGGCCCCGTCGCCCGAGCGCCCCTCGCGATTCTGTTTCAGTCCCCCGACGAAGCGCTGATCGAACGACTCAGTGCTGAACGCCCGCGGGGATGCTGGGCGCCGAGACGCGCTGCTCCATGCGGCGGGGGTTGTCACCGGCGTTGGCGAGGGCGAAGACCGAGCCCCAGCCCATCGCGAGCAACAGCACGAAGTACAGGTACGAGAGGTTCTTCACGCGGTCGCGGGCCTTGTCGGTGGCGGCGTAGCCCCACGTGAGGCCGCCGGTCGCGACGCCGTTGGCGAGGTGGTACGCGACGCCGAGGATGCCGAGCAGGTACACGATCAACGTGGGCGGGTTGTGGTTCATCTCGTAGGAGATGTCCGCGAACGTCTCGTGGTGGCCGTGCAGGACCAGCGGGCGAATGCGGGCCATGCTGACGTGGGCGACGATGAACAACGCGACGCCGACCGCGCTCAAGCGCTGAAGCAAGAACTTCATGTTGTCGAAGTTCGAGTACGAGCCGTTGTTGAACTTCACCATGCGCAGCCGACGAAAGCCCCACAGCGTGTGGATGACCAACGGCAACAGGACGATGGTGCTGGTCAGCACTTCGACGAGCGGCGCGCGGGGCGCGGTGACCGCGGCCTCCCACGCCTGCGGACCCTGAAACGCCGAGAGGTTCGAGTACAAGTGCCAGGTGACCCACACCGCGAGCGGAGCGAACGCGAGAAACGACCCTACGCGCTGGCTCAGAATCGAAGTGGTCGAAGGGGATGCGCTGGTCTCGGTATCGGAAGTCGTGCTCATGGCTTCTGTGCTCCACCGGCGCACGCGTCGACAGTCAGCGCGCCGCGGCGGTTGGCGAGTCGTCTACCGCGAATCGCGCGAACAAACCACCCCGTCGTGCGCCGTGCAGTGATTGCCCCCGAAAGTTCGCCGCTGCGATGCTGCGCAGCGGTTGCGCTCAGCGAAGCGCGACGCGGGTCGGGTCCGAGTGCGTGCGCAGCGCGACGCGGCCGTCGCGACCGACGCTGGCGGTGCGGTGCGCGCCCGAGGCCTCGCGCCACGAGACGTCGTAGCCGGTGGCCGTGGGCTGCACGCGGTCGAGCGAGGTGATGGCGGTGTCCTCGGCGAGGAGGGCGCCTTCGCCGATGCGCGATCCGTCTGCAGAAACCCTGGCGAAATACACTCCGCGGTCGAGCTGTACGGCCACTCCGTGCTCGCTCGCGTGCGACGCGATGCGGGTCACGCGGGGCGACTCGAGGCCGTCGTGAACGATGCTCGCGCGGCCGACGGGGCGTCGATTGGCGTCGAGGCGCGCGAAGCGAACGCGGCCGTTGCTCGGGTCGGTCCACGCGACGGCGAACCCGTCGCTGGTCGCGACGATGTCCGGCGGATAAACCTCTTCTTCTTCGCTCACCGCCTGGCGAACGAGCGCGGGCGCCGCGCGAACGGCGCCGCTCGCGTCGGTGAGCAGCATGAACGCCTTGCGGTGCGCGTGATCGCCCCAGCTCACGGCCCATCCGTTGCGGACGCGCGTGCTGTGGGCGTCGACGTGGTCGGCGTCGGCTTGAACCGAGAGCGAGCCGGACTGCATCTGCAGCGTGGGCGCTTGCTCCGAGGCGCGCGCGTGGCGGTCGGCCTCGCGCTCTTCGGCGGTGCTCGACGGGCTGATCGTCGGGAGCGCGGTGCCGAGCGCTGCTTGCGTGGGGCGCGGCGTGCTGTGCTCAGCGCGGTTGCACGCGGCGAGCGAGCCGAGCGCCACGAGCGCCGCCGTCGACACAGTCACAGAGAAAGCCTTCGTCATCGAGCGAACCCTTCCTGCCGTTGGTGCGGTGGGGAGACTCACCAACCGCGCGAGCATAGCTCGACTGAGCGCCTGGCGCATCTGCCGTGACATGCGTTCAGCGGCGACGGTCAGTTGGCGCGGCGCATGGTTCCATCGCGTTCGACGTCGAGCAGGATGGTCTGCGACTGGGTCTCGCCCTGCCTCGGGGCGAGCGAGACGGTCACGCGAAACGTGGACGAACCTGCGGCGCGCGTGGCGTTGGCCGCGTCCGGACGCCGCCCTGCTTGCAGCGAGATGACCTCAGCGGCGAGCCCCGCGGCGACCTCGGCGTTGGCCACGGTCAACCGGAGCTCCCTCGCGCGGTCGTTGGCCCACGCGATCGGATCGGTCACCACCTGCGCGTTGGCGTCGCGGCAGCGCACGACGACGGCCGCTGCGAAGGGAGCGGCTCCGCGGATACCGAGCCGCTCGACCGGCAAGAGCGCATACCCCAGCAAAAACGTAAACGGCCTGAGGTTTTCTCGCTCGTACTGCAGCACGAGAGGCGGGGTGAGCAGCGGCCGCGCCCATGCCGGTGCGGTCGGTCTGAGCGCTGCGGACACGCGTTGCGCGACGCGGCGGTTCATCGTGCACGTCTGCGCAGCGGCGGTGCCTTCGGTGAGCGAGAGCGTTGCGACGACGATCGAGCCGACGAGCCATGGAGCTGTGCGCATCACGCGATGCTACCGCGGCGGCAGCCGTTGTCGCTGCGGCAATCAGCCAGTGAGCGAGAGCCGCTCGACGGCGAGCAGCGACAGCGCGCCCTCGCGGGTGTCTGCGCAAAACACCTTCACGCTCGGCGCGCAGGCCGCGAGCGCCTGCACCGACGTGCGCAGCTGGTTGGACGCGCTCACGAGGATCACCCGGTCGAGCCCCGCGCCGTGGCGCGGGATCCATCGTGCGATCTCGACGACCGCGCCGCGTCCGAAGCGCGTGACGTCGAGCGCGTCGATCACGAGCGTGACGAGCGTCGGGGTCGTCGCGCGCGATTGCTCGAGCGAGCGCAGCGCGTCGCGAATGTTGGGCAAGCTGACGGCGCCCTGCGCCCGCAGCACGCCGTGCAGCAAGGGCGTCTCTTCGATCTTGAACTCCGCGCCGTGCGCGGCGTCTTCGTCACGAGGAGTGTTGTTCATCACACGCACAGCGTGACGCTCGAACGGCGATGCGCAAGTGTGAGAGTGATGATCTTTCGCGTCGTGCGCGAGGTCGACGCGGGTGCTAGCGGCGCTCGTGAGACATGTAGACGGAGCGCTCCGTCATGGAGACGCTCGCGCGGCGCGAAGCGCACTGCTGCAAACGGTTCTTGATTACATGGGCGTGGATCTGCCGTGGGTATCCACGGAGATAGAGTGCGTTCGAGCGGGGGGTGTGCGGTGCGTTCGGACGGGCGGAGGGCGAGCGCGAGCGACGCTGCCAGTGACCCAAGACGCTCGCGCATTGGTCGCGCACGGCGCGAAGCGCGCGCTCGTTGCCCAGAGACCCTCTGACCGTGACCTCGCTGAATACCCGGTTACGAATCGAGTCGATGGACTCGCTGCGTTTATCGACTGCGCGTTCGGCGACTTGCTCCGTCGTTCACGAAACGCAGCCATCATCCTCCCCACCTCGGCGCTTACGCGCTGCGCTCGTGCGTCGCCCCTCCTGCGTGATGCGCAACAACGAGCCCGTTTGACGCGCGGCGGCCCATGCGACGCGCGGCAGGAACACCCGTTGGACGCACGGCCAGAGGACAAGTCGCGCGACGCGCGGCAGGAACACCCGTTGGACGCACGGCCAGAGGACAAGTCGCGCGACGCGCGGCAGGAACACCCGTTGGACGCACGGCCAGAGGACAAGCCTCCGGCCTTTGCGCGACGCAGCGTCGCGGAGCGGGCGAGGCGTTCGCCTGGCCTAACCGGTGACGCATTGTCGACCACCATGACTGGCGTCGAGGCGAGCGCAGCGATGG
>JAAFIF010000067.1 GCA_013298625.1 Myxococcales bacterium | reverse complement strand
GCGCTTCGCCCGTAGAGAACACTCGTCACCGTGCGGGCGCTGATGCCCGCCCCCTTGGGCTGCGGGTCGCTGCGCCGCTGTTTATCCACACAAGATTTGGGCAACCATGAGCCCTTGGGCTCCGGGCCGCTTCGCCTGTGTTTTTCCAGGCGGAATCTCGTCACCCATCCCCCCCCTTGGGCTGCGGGCTGCTTCGCCGCCGTTTCTCCACCGATGAATTTGGGCGAACCCCGATTGCCTCAGCCCTGGCGGATGCCAGGGCGCTCGTTGGCTCTGCCACGCGCAAGCGCGCCATCTTGATGGCGCGCCGTACGCCCGCTTGATGGCGCGCCGTACGCCCGCTTGATGGCGCGCCGTACGCTCTCCCCAAACGCGCTTACTTCTTCAACCAGCCGCGCTTGAACCCGCGGTCGAAGATCCGCACGCGGCGCAGCAGTAGATCCAAGAGCAGCACGGCGATGGCGCCCATCACGGGGTAGCGCCACAGCGGTTGCACTTCGGTGATTCGCTCGCCCATCGGGTCGAACAGCTGCGGGGGCGTCGGGTCGACCCTGCCGCCCGTGGCGCGCGCGAGGCGCTCGAGTGTTTCGCGATCGGGCTCGAGCACGGCGTACTCGCGGGGATACGGGTTGTTGATGCGGCCGTGGCTCTCGGCGATCACGCGGCCGTCGCGGCGGTGCACCGCGCGCAACGCGAACGCGCCGTAGCGATCCAGCGGAAAGTTCGCTTCGTACCGACCCGGCGCGACCGCGCGGAGGGGAAGCGTCTGCTCTTGTCCGCCCGGCTGCGGGCCGCGGACTGTGAGCGTGCTCTCGAGCCCGTTGTCGAAGCGGTCGTCTTGCGTGATGGCATCCACAGCGACGTGGACGTTGCCTGCGATGATCTCTGCCCGGAGGCCGAGCTCGCTGCGACGACGCTGACGCATGTGCTCGCGCACGAGCTGCGACCAGAACTCTCTCCAGCGCGGCCAGCGGATCCACTCGAAGGCCCAGCGGTTCTTCACGTCGGAGGTCCATGCGAGGGACCAGCCGAGGCCGACGCGCCAGCGTGCGAGCAGCGGTTCGGCGGAGTCGTCGTCGGTCTCGAGGATGACCTGCGCGGGCTCGGGCTTGGCGCGGGTCGAGACGTAGGCGAGCAAGAGGGGCATCGAGCTGGCTTCGATTCCGCGCAGGAAGCTCGCTTGCGTGACGACCCTGGGCTGCACGGGCTCTTCGATCACCGAGTTGCGCTGGACCTGTTGGGTCTCGCGCAAGAAGATCTGCGGGAGGTTGTTCGGGTCGCTGGTGACGTACGTGCGTCCGTGCCCCCACACGCGGCCGATGTTCTCGAGCAGGGCGCGGTCGACGCCCGAGCCGAGGCCGATGGCGCTCACGGTGATGCCGTCCGCGGCCATGGATTGAACGAGCTCGCGAATGCCGTCCGTCGGCGCTTGTCCGTCGGACAAGAGGATCACGTGTTTGGTGACGGCGCGGGTCACTTGCAGGTCTTGGTAGGCGCGGTCGAGGGCGGGAAAGATCGCAGTTCCGCCGCCCGGACGAAGGCGCGAGATGTCGTTGGCGATGCGCACGCGATTGCGGGCGGATTGCATACGGACGACGGTGATGGCCTCGGTGTCGAAGCCGATGACTTCGATCTGGTCATCAGGGCCGAGGATTTCAGCGGTGCGTCGCGCTGCGGTCTTGGCCATTTCGAGGGGTTGGCCCTGCATCGAGCCCGAACGGTCGATCACCAGCGAGAGGGCGATCGAGGGCTGATCGCGGCGACGCTCGCCCTCCATTCTCACGGGGAGAAGACGCTCGATTTCGGTTCCGCCCCAGCCGCCGAGGCCGAACGCGCGCGGGCCGCCGGCCATCATGAAGCCTCCGCCCAACGTGCGGACGTACTGCGCGATGGCTTGCTGCGAGCCCACGCTCACGCTCGCCGCGTCGGTGTCGCTCAAGATCACGAAGTCGAAGCGCTCGAGCTCTCGCAGCGAGTTCGGAACGGCGCTGCCCGGCCGCACTTCGACCTCGAAGTCCCCGCTCGCCAGCGCGTCGCGGAGGTACTGCGCGCGGCTCGGATCACCCTCGATGTACAAGATCGTCGGCCGCCCAGGGACGACCGCGGTCGTGACGTAGCGATTGTTCTCGCGAAAGCGATCTTGCACGCCCGGCGCGGGCTGCGCGTTGAGCGCGTACGTCACGTCGCCAGGCACGCGAACGATCGAGCGAAACTTCACTTCGCTCTCGCCCGCGGGGAGGTCCACGGTCCTGCTGGGCTCTTCTCCGTTGGGCGCCTCGCCCTGCATGAGGTTGAACGTGACGCGCGAGGGGCGCGAGGCGAACACCATCGCGCGCACTTCGAAAGGCTCGTTGACGCGAATGCGATCGGGCAGGCGCATCTCGCGCACCGCGATCTCTGGCGGCGCCCCTCGGCGCGAGGGGACCGTGCTCACGCGCACGTTGAAGCGCTGCGCGCGGTTGACCTCGGCGAGCACGTCGCCGTCGGTCTGAACGCCGTCGCTCAAGACCACCACGCGCCGCAGATATCCCGCAGGAAACAGCCCGTACGACAACGACAGCGCCGCCCCGAGGTCCGTCGCCGCGCCCGGTCGATCCGCAGGCGTGAGCTCTGCGCCTCCGTCTCCCCGCTGCGGGGCCGTGCGAGACCCAGGCAACGGCGCGTGCCGCTCGAACACGGGGATGCGCTGCCCCAGAACGAGCCGCTCGGGCAGCTCGATCACCCGCGGCCTGCGCGCGAAGGTGATCGCTCGCACCGGGTTTTCTCCCCGCGCGCGCAGCACAGTCTCGACGTGACGACGAAAGTCTTCGAGCGCCTCGTCCGGGACGCTCTCGCTCACGTCGACGAGAAAGATCGTCGCGACCTTCTGCGTAAACGTGGTGCTGGTGGGGCGCGAAAACGACGCGACGAGCACCGCGGCCATGAGCGTGCGCGCCGCGGTCCCGAGCCACCGCTGCACACCCGGAAGGTCCGCCAGCGAGCCCCCTGCGACGAGCGAGAAGTACGGGACGAGCACGAGCCCCCACAGCGCGCGGGGCCACAAGAGCTCGACTTCTTTGTGCCCGACGCGGGGCCCGATGAAGGGGACGCGGAAGAGGTCGAACTTCGGGGGCGCAGCGTTCCACCCGACGAATCGGCGAAGGACGAGCGCGATGGCGACGCTGGCGGCGATCGCCGCGCACACCCTGAGGACCCAGGCGGTTCGCTTGCTCATTCGACGGTGATCACCGCTCCGACGCCTGAGGCGTCGAAATGTTTTGAACGACTTCGTGCCCGAGCAACGTTCGTACGGCGACGCTCGCCGCGACCAGCCCGAAGGTCCCTGTTACCCAAGACGCGCTCCCGTCGATCCTCGCGCGCTTCTCACAGGTGTGCATCCCGTTGTCCGACTGCGGACACACGCAGTGAAACCCGTCGTCCATGTCGTACGACAGCTCGCTCGGCGCGATGGGCGTCTCGTCGCTGAACACCGCCGGGATCCCGAGCGGCTTCGAGCGCTTGAACACCCAGTGATACTTCTGCCGAAGGATCTCTCGAAAGTGATGGGCCATCGGGTCGTGGTGCGTGCGCGCCAGGTCGTCGACCTTCACGCGCGTCGGGTCCATGCGCGCCGCGGCCCCCATGCACGTCACGACGGGGACGCCCTTCTCGTGGCAGCGAACGATCAAGTGAGCCTTCGCCGTGAGGTTGTCGATCGCGTCGATGACCACGTCGGGGGCCGGCGAAAACAGCTCGTCCGATGCATCCGGGTTGTAGAACGCTACGCGGGCGTCGACCCTTCCCTGCGGGTGGATCAAGCGCAGGCGCTCGGCCATGACTTCGACCTTGGGCTTTCCGATCTGGCCGCGCATCGCGTGGAGCTGGCGGTTGGTGTTGGTCACGCACACGAGATCGAAGTCCACGAGCGAGATGTGACCGACGCCCGTTCGCGCGAGCGCTTCTGCGGCAAACGAGCCCACGCCACCGCAGCCGACGACCATCACGTGGCGGTTCGCCAGCGACTCGATCGCGGTTTCACCGACGAGCCGCGCGATGCGGTCGAACCGGCGATGGAGCTTGAACGGACCCTCGGGCGAATCGGGCGCAGGAGCAGTGCGAGTTTGCATGGGAAGAGCGGCTTGTAGGTGTAGCACGGCGCGCGGCGCGCGAAGCGCGAGCCGGGGCAGGGTGGCAAACCGGCCAAGAGCGACGGGTGAAGAAGTCCCCGGTGAAGCCCCTCTTCGCGCCACGGCGGGTTGGCAACGGGCGAAGGCGACGAGCGTACGACCCGGTGAAGAAGCGGTCTTCTCCACGGCGGGTTGGCAAACCCGCCGCAAGCGACGAGTGAAGAAGTCCCCAGTGAAAAACCTCTTCGCGCCACGGCGGGTATGAAACCCGCCGCAAGCGACGCTCGAAGCCTCGCGTCGGAAGGTGCGCGAAGCGCGCGACCACGCTCAGCGTGTGCAGCGAAGGGGCGTACGACGCGTTGGACCGAGCGCCACCGCGCGCGGCGGAGAGGGCGACGTTGCCCGAGTAACTGGTGCCGACCGCCCCGACTGATTCGAAACGGTCGAAGTCTCCTTGCCCACGTGATGGGCAACAGGTGCACGCAAGTCCGCGCGGCCAGAGGACAAGTCGCGCGACGCGCGGCAGCAACACCCGTTGGACGCACGGCCAGAGGGCAAGGCACGCGACGCGCGGCAGAACACCCGCTGGGCGCACGGCCAGAGGGCAAGGCACGCGACGCGCGGCAGGAACACCCGTTGGACGCACGGCCGCCACGCGGCGGCCCATGCGACGCGCGGCAGGAACACCCGCTGGGCGCACGGCCAGAGGACAAGCCGCGCAACGCGGCAGGAACACCCATTGGGCGCACGGCCAGAGGACAAGCCTCCGGCCTTTGCGCGACGCAGCGTCGCGGAGCGGGCGAGGCGTTCGCCTGGCCTAACCGGTGACGCATTGTCGACCACCATGACAGGCGTCGAGGTGAGCGCAGCGATGGTGCGACGAATGGACCGGAACCCAACGCGGATCGATCGACGCGCCTTGCGAGCGCGATTGCGCGTTCAACCGGGCGCCACTCGTAGGCCAGGCGAACGCTCTGGCCGCTCCGCGACGCTGCGTCGCGCAAAGGCCGGAGGCTTGTCCTCTGGCCGTGCGTCCAACGGGTGTTCCTGCCGCGCGTCGCATGGGCCGCCGCGTGGCGGCCGTGCGTTCAACGGGTGTTCCTGCCGCGCGTCGCGCGACTTGTCCTCTGGCCGTGCGCCCAGCGGGCCTTGCTGCCGCGCGCCGTGCGTCCAACGGGCTCGTTGTTGCGCATCACATGGGCGCTCCCCCCCATCGATCTCGCTACTGGTTCAGCATGTCTCGATAGCGCTCCGCGTAGCGCCCATCGGGAAACCGCGACAGATACCGCCGCATCGTCTGCTCGGCCGCGGCCTGATTGTGCAGACCCTTGTACGCCGTCACGAGCTGGTTGAACTCCACCTCGGTCCCAGCGCGGTTTCGCAGCGCTCCCACCACGCACTGAAAGTCGTTGTTGAGCAGGCACTGCGCGATGTTCTGCGTCCCTGCGGGCGCCGCCGCGGTCGAGGTCGCTCCGTTCGTACCCGTGCCCGCGGGGGTGGTGCGAACCGTCGGGGCAGTGGTCGTCGTCGTGGAGCTCCCGCCGTTGGTGGGCTCGGTGTTGTTCGACGGACGCACTCGCGGACGGCCCGAGGTCTCGCTCGTCCGCGCCGTGGGCGGGTCGTTTTGCGCGACGGCCTGGCTGCCCGTGTTCTGCGGCGGGTTGTTCTCGGGAGGCGTGTCCTGCGTCTGCGTCGGCGCGGCGTTGTTCGCCACGGGGTTCGCAGGCTCGGCGCCGCCGTTGTTCGCAGGCTGCGCCGGCGGATCGCCGGTCGGCGCCGCTTGCGGATTGGCCGCAGGCTGCGCCGCGGGCTGAGCGGTGTTGGTCGCGCTCGCGCCAGTGTTCGCCGGCGTGGGCGCCGGATCGCTGCCGGTGACCACCGTCGAGTTCTGCGTGTTCGACGTGTTCGTGGGCGTGCTTCCGCGCATCGCGACGACCGCGCCGCCGCCACCCAGCACCGCCACCAGCACGCCGACGCCGACGAGCATACCGACGCTCGACTTCTTCGCGGGCGCCGCGACCTCGGGCTCGTTCGCGATCGCCGCAGACGCCATCGGAACGAGCGCAGGCACCGCCTCGCCGACCTTCGCGACCTTGCACTCGACCACGCCCATCGTGATCTGATCACCAGCCTTGATCGGGTGCTTCTTCACCCGCTCGCCGTTGACCACCACGCCGTTCGAGCTGCCCAGGTCTTCGACCACGAGCTGATCGCCGTCGAGCGTGATCTTCGCGTGCTCGCGAGAGATCGACGAGAACGGCAACGACACGTCCGCGATCTCGCTGCGCCCGAGCAAGATCGGCAGCTTGTTCATCGTGAACGGCCCCGGCGTCCCCGCGGGCGCCATGAACACCAGCTGCAGCTTCTTCACGTGCTCGGGCACCACGATCGTCACCGGCGGCGGAACGCCAATGGCGCTCGGAATCGCCGGCATCGTCGCCTGCGGATGATGCCCACCCTGCTGCGCCGGCGCCTCGTACGTCTCGACCACCGCGGCCGCAGCGTTCGCCGCGGGCGTCGCCGCAGGCGCCACTTGCGTCGCGCTCTCTTCAACGATGTTGAGCTTGTAGTCCCCGATCACGATCTGGTCGCCCATCTTCAGCGCGCGCTGATCGCTCAAGCGCGTGCCGTTGATGACCGTCCCGTTGTAGCTGCCCAGGTCTTGCAGAACGTACCCGCCGTTCTGCTTCTGAAGCTTGGCGTGGCGGCGCGAGACGTTGCGATCGGTGAGGCGAATCGTGTTGCCCTCTTTGCGCCCGATCGTGATCTCGTCTCGGACGAGCGGCACCGTCGTGGTCTTCCCTTCGTCGTCCGAAATCACGAGCTTGTACATGCAGTCCTCCGAACTCTCGCTTCTCGTACAACGCAGCCCAGGCCGTCCTTGGGTGCGCTCGCTTCACCGACGAGAATTCTGACGAAATTTCAACACACGGGCCCGCGCAGGGTCAACGCAATGCCGCTGTGACCGTCGTCGCCGCGCTGCGGCGAAGAGCGCCCCGAGCGCCGTCACCCACAACCCCACCGGCGAATTTGCACGCCCGCCGCGCCCGATCACGCACGAGCAGCCGCCGCCCGCCCGCCACGGGCCTGCGTCGATCGCCGCGCCACCGTCCGTCGCCGCGTCGGACACCGCTGGCCGTTGCACGTCCGCCACAGCCATGCCATCGCCCGCCGCGTCCGCGGTGGCGTCCTCGACTGAACCGTCGCTCACCGCCGCGTCCGCGGGCGCGTCGCACGTCCCCAGCGGCCCGACCGGCGGCCTCGCGATCGCAGTCAGCTGTACACGCAACGCCTCCCACTGCGCAGCGCACCGCGTGCGAACCGTCGAGCCCTCGGGGCACGCTTCGGGCCCGCGCAAGCGGTCCAGCGTCAACATCGGCGTAAAGCTCTCGCCCTTGTCCCTCGAGCACGCGAAGGACATGCCCGCGGTCATCTCGGAGGCCGTCGCGAAGAGCGTCCCGTTGACGTAGCGCATCGACCGCGGCCGAAGCGTCGATGCCACGTTGGTCCAGGTCGAACCGCCGTCTTCGCTGCGCTGGATGCGCTCGCTCGCGGCCGTCGACGACGCCCACAGGCGCTGCGTCCCAGGCTCTGCCGCGACCGCGATCATCGACGTCGCGCTGCGCAGGATCGTGCGAAAGCTCGTCGCCCCGTCGTCCGAGCGCATCAACAGCGTCCCGGCCGGGTCGAGGTCCGCGCGCACGAGCAGCGTGTCTTCGCGCAGCGGATCGACCCACGAGAGAAACGCGATGTACCCGTTCGAGAAATCACGGGTCGCCTCGACGAAGTCCCCGCCGCCGTCGTCCGATCGAAACAGCGCAGCAAACGCCCCGCGAACCCACCCCGTGACGTACACGCGACTCACCCGCGACGGCGCCACGTCGATCGTGTGCATGTAGAACTCGGGCCGCGCCCACGCGCGCGTCCACGTCGCGCCGTGGTCGTTCGAGCGCGAGACGTACTGCGCCTGCGCGGGCGGAGAAACCGCGGCGACGATCGTCGCGCCCGCGTTGCTCACGTCGGTCACTGGATCGCTCGCAAACCCCGCGGGCCGCGACCATTGGCACCAGTCTCCGCCGTTGGTGCGAGAGAGCCCGTCGGGCAGGGATGACACCAGCGTTCCGTCGGACATGACCGCGATCGCTGGGTCGAACTGCCCGGTGAAGCCCACGGCGTCTTCGCAGACCCAGTTCCACTGGCGGCCTCCATCGACGCTGGTCACCAGGCCAAACGTCGTCACCAGCGCGATCCGCGCGCGCTGCTCGCCTTCGCCCACGGCGAAGAACTGCGCCGCCGGGTAGCGGCCGTTGGCCGTCGCCTCCGAGGCGCTCGCGCCCGCGCTCATGGCGACGAGCGCCGCGATCCATCGTCGCATTCTCACGGTCTCTGACCGCCCTCTGTACCGCGTTTTCTCCGTCGCGTCCGCACGCGTGTGCGGGCGCTTCGTTTGCTACCATGCACATCCGTGCAACGACCTCGCACAGCGCTGCTGCCCGCGCTCTCGGTGCTCGCCGCGTGCAGCGCGCCCATCGCGCCGCCCGTCGAAGAGCTCGCGCCCCGCGACGCCACAGGCGATCGCGTCGTCGAGGACCGACGCGCGCCCGCGACCACCACGCCGTATCCGAGCGCCAACGTCACCGTCACCCTGCCGTACGAAGGCCCTGCGCAGAGCGTGGACCTCGAGTTCACCGCCGCGCCTGGCCGCGTGGACGTGCACTTGCTCGTGGACACCACGGGCAGCTTCGACGGCGAAATCCTCGAGCTTCAGCAGGCGCTCACGACCGTGACGCTCCCTGCGCTGCAGCGGCGCGTGCCCTCGTTGACCCTCGGAGTCTCGCGCTTCGAAGACATGCCGTGGGAGCCGTTTGGCTTGTCGACCGACCGGCCCTTCGCGCTGGTGATCCCGCAGACCACTGTGTTTACTGCGGTGGATCGCGCGCTCTTTCGCTTGGACGACCCGCTCGGCGCGGGCGGTGACATCCCCGAGTCCTGGTACGAAGCGCTCTTTCAAGTGGCCTCGGGCGAGGGGCTCGACCTCGGCTCGTACGGCAGCATCCCGCGCTTCGCCAGCCCTGCCACCGGTGGCGGAACGCTCGGCGGCGTGGGATTTCGCCCGAATTCTACGCGCGTCGTGGTGCTCGTCACCGACGCGCCGTCGCACGAAGGAACCGAATACCGCTCGGTGATCGCCCGCGCGCACACCTCGGAGCAAGCGGTGGCCGCGCTGCGGGCGCTCGACGTGCGCGTGGTTGGGATCGCCTCGGGCGCGCCCGCGCGCAGCGCCCTCGAGTCCATCGCGACGCGGACCGGCGCGGTCGCCACGGTCGCAGGAAACTGGTGCGCCACCGGCATCGACGGGGCCGCCCGGCCCGCGGTGATGAACCGCTGCCCGCTCGTCTACGACATCGCGCCGGACGGAACAGGGCTCTCTCGCACGGTGGCCGACGGCATCGGGGCGGTGCTCGACACCGTCGCGTTCGGGGAGATTCACGGCGAAGCGCGAGAGGACACCGCGCGCTTCGTGACGGCGATCGAGGCGACGAGCGCGACTCCGCCTGCGAATTCAGCGGCGCCGGGCGTCGAAGACCGCCTGCCGACCGCGATGATGGACGGGGTGCGCGACACGTTCACCAGCGTTCGCTCGGGGACGGTGGCGCGATTTCGGGCGCGCCTGGCGAACCGATCCGTGCGCGAGGGCGTGTTTCCTCAGGTTTTTTTCTTGCGGATCGCGCTCGTCGGCGACGGGATGGACATCCGCGAGACGGTGGTCCGCGTCATCGTCCCCGAGGGGCCGAAGTTCGACGCCGGGCCGGACCCGGTCGACGCGGCGGACGCTGCAGACGCCGCCGACGACGCATCCGAGCGGTCGGACGCCGTGAATTCTGACGCCAGCGCCGATCCCGACGCCGTCGATTGAGCCCCTCGGCGGCGCTGCAGAAAAACTCCAAATTGACGGGCGAGAGCGGACAGGAATACCGTCGCGCCGCCGGCGACCTCTCTCTGCCCAGCGGTCGCCCACGAGAGCCCTTCATGAACCGACCGTTCTCCTCCCTGCAGACGCTCATCGCGTCCGCCGCCATCGCGTCCGCTGCGATCGCTGCGCCCATGACCGCCGACGCTCAGTCGTGCCCCAACACCGTCAGCATGACGTCGGCGATGATCCGACCCGCGTGCATCGGTGACGGCTTCGACCTTCGGCTGTTTCGGACCGCCGTCGACTCGAAGGGGCTGTTCACCGTCAACGGGACGGACATCCTCGGCGCGGGAGACTTCTCGTTCGGCCTCGTCGGCGACGTCGGGTTCAACCTGCTGCGCATCGGCGCCAACGACCGACCGCTGGTCGACACGTCGATCAACGCGGCGGCGCAGTTCAACATCGGCATCGCCAATCTCTTGGTGCTCGGCGCGCAGATCCCGTTCTCGCTCATGTCCGGCCCCGGACGCTCGGGCGAAAACGACCCCCTCTTCGCGAACATCCCGTCGAGCACGTACAACCCGCCAAGCTCGGGCTTGAACTACCAAGGCACCGGCGACATCACGCTGCACGCCAAGCTCCGCTGGCTGCGCGCTGAGTACTTTCCCGTCGGCCTCTCGCTCATTCTGCAAGGCGGGTGGAACCCCATGCAGGGCGCCACGTCCTTCGCCGGCGAGCCCAACGGCTTCGTGTGGCCGCAGGTCGCCGTCGAGCGCCGCGTCTCGCGTCAGGTTCGACTCGATTTCAACCTCGGCTCCCGCATCTCGTTCGGCACGGGAACCATCGGCCGCGCCGGCGGCTCGGCCACCACCTACGGCCCGATGCTCACCTGGGGCGCCGGCATCTCGTGGCGCCCTGTGCCCGTCGTCGACCTCGTCGCCGAGACCTACGGCGCGATGTACTTCACGGGCCTCGCAGACGTGCCGGCCTCGCTGCCCATGGAGATCGTCGGCGGGGTGAAGATCTTCGTGCAGCGCAACTCGTACCTGTTGCTGGGCGGCGGCGGTCGCATCCCCGCAGGCAACGCGTTCGCCGCGGCCGACGGCCGCGTGTTCTTGGGGATCATCTTCGAGCCCTCCATCGGCGACACCGACGGCGACGGCTACCGTGACGACGTCGATCAGTGCGTCAACGACCCCGAGGACTTCGACAACTTCCAAGACGACGACGGCTGCAGCGAGCCCGACAACGACCGCGACTCGATCCTCGACGCCGATGATCAATGCCCGATCATCCCCGAGGATCGCGACGGCGATCAGGACCAGGACGGCTGCCCCGAAGGCGTCGAGTCCGATCGCGACGGCGACGGCTTGATCGACTCGCGCGACACCTGCCCGGACGACCCCGAAGACCGCGACAACTTTCAAGACACCGACGGTTGCTCGGATCCGGACAACGACAACGACACGATCCTCGACACGCTCGACAACTGCCCCAACGAGCCCGAGGACGCGGACGGCTTTCAAGACGACGACGGCTGCCCGGACCCCGACAACGATCAAGACGGCATCCTCGACGCGCAGGATCGCAGCGCAGACGGCCAGGACTGCCGCAACGACCCCGAGACGTTCAACGGCGTCGATGACGCCGACGGCTGCCCCGACGTCGGGACGCTCGAAATCATCGGACCCGAGATTCGTCTGCGCGAGCAGATCCAGTTCGAGACCGACAGCGCCGCGATCTTGGAGGTCTCGGCCCCCATCCTCCAGCAGATGTTGAACATCCTGCGCGAGAACCCGAACCTCACGCAGATCGCGGTCGAAGGACACACCGACGAGCGCGCCGCGGATGATCACAACCTCCGCTTGTCGGCCGAGCGCGCAAACGCCGTCGTCCAGGCGCTGGTTCGCCTCGGAATCGCAGCGGATCGTCTCGTCCCTGGCGGCTACGGCGAGTACTGCCCCAAGGACCCGCGCCACAACGCCGCGGCGTGGGAGCAGAACCGTCGCGTGGTGTTTCGCATCACCCGCACCAACGAAGGCCGAACGCCTGCGGTGTCCGGTTGCCGTCGCGCGCAGCAGCGCATTCCTGCGGACCAGTACCTCCCGAACCGCCTCGGACCTCCCGGCAACGCCGAGATCCGTCGTCGTTCGGTGATTCGCGGCGGCGGCAGCTCGCTGGAGGGATCGCCCTCGAGCACTCCCTCTGCCACGCCAAGCAATCCGCCTGCAAATCCGCCGGCGAATCCTCCCGCGACCCCGCCCACGACCCCGCCGGCCAACAACGCGACGCCCGCGGGCGCGCTGCTCGTGCGGCCCGCGCCTTCGCGCGCCGCGCGTCGCTGACACGACGCAACTGGGGCGGTGATCAGACAGGGGGAGTCAGCGCGGTGAATTCCGCGGTCGTATCGGGGGTGTGATACGGTGCGATCTCATGGTGGACGAGGCTTCGTTCACGGGATGGATCGCATGCACCCAACACGATCAATGAAGCAGGGCCGCCTCGCCGGCTGTGTGTTGTCGGCCTCGCTGGCCGCGGCGAGCGCGTTGCTCGCAGCCCCCAACGAAGCGCACGCGCAGAGCGACGCAATCACCGCGGGCGCTGGCTACAACCTCCGGCTCTTTCGCCCCGCGATGGACTCGAAGGGCCAGTTCTCCGTCAACGGAACGGACATCCTCGGCCACCTCGATTTCGCCGTCGGGCTCGTCGTCGACTACGGCCGCTCACAAGCGCGCATCGGCACGAGCGCGACCGGCATGATGACCGGCGTCAACCTGGTCGAGAACAACTTCACCGGGACGCTCCTCGCCGACATCGGCTTGTTCAACTGGGTCGTGTTCGGCCTGCAGGTGCCCTTTCACCTGGTCGACGGCCCCGGCCGCAGCGACCTCGCGCCGCTCGACGGCTACGCGCCAGCGCCGATGCGCATGAGCTTTCAGGGCGTCGGCGACATCGCGATCAACATCAAGGGCCGCTTCTTGCGCTCCGAGATCACGCGCGTCGGCCTCGGCGCGGGCGTGCAGGTGACGTTTCCGACGATGACCGGCGCCCGCAATTGGGCCGGTGATCCAGGCGTCACCATCTGGCCTCAGCTCTTCTTCGAGCTGCGCCCCGTCCAGTGGTTTCGCTGGGATCTCAACGTCGGGTACCGACACATCTTCATGGGCTCGCTCGGGTACGCCTCGACGACGCGCATGGACAACATGATCGGCTCCGTCGTCCCGTCGATGGCGACCAACGGAGAGGCTCGCTTCGGCTCTCCGATCACCTTCGGGACGTCCTTCGGGTTTCGCCCGATCCAGTCGCTCGAGTTCGTGATCGAGACCTACGGCGAGCACTACACCAACGCGCTCGGCAACCTCAACGCGCTGCCGTGGGAAGCGGTCGGAGGCATCAAGGTCTTCGTTCAGCGCAACTCGTACCTCTTGCTCGGCGGCGGCACGCGCATCCCGTTGGGCAACGCCAACGCCGCGGCGCTGGGCAGGGCGTTCATCGGCATCATCTTCGAGCCCTCCATCGGCGACGCCGACGGTGACGGCTATCGCGACGACGTCGATCGCTGCCCCTCGCAGCCCGAAGACTTCGACTTCTTTCAAGATCAAGACGGCTGCCCCGAGCCCGACAACGACCGCGACGGAATCCTCGACGTCAACGACCAGTGCCCCCTCGTCCCCGAGGACCGCGACGGCGATCACGACGACGACGGCTGCCCCGAAGGCGACCGCGGTGACCGCGACGGCGACGGCATCCTCGACTCGGTCGACCAGTGCCCGGACGACCCCGAAGACCGCGACCAGTTTCAAGACACCGACGGCTGCCCCGATCCGGACAACGACAACGACGGCATCCTCGACACCAACGATTTGTGCGTCAACGACCCCGAAGACCGCGACAATTTCGAGGACGAAAACGGCTGCCCCGACCCGGACAACGACCGCGATCGCATCCCCGACACCGCCGATCAGTGCCGCAACGAGCCCGAGACCTACAACGGTGAGCGCGACGACGACGGCTGCCCCGACCAGGGCCAGGTCGTCGTCGAAGAAGGCCAGATCCGCATTCTTCAAGCCATCAACTTCGAGACCAGCTCGGCGCGCATCCGCCCCGACTCGATTCCGATCGTCGAGGCCGTCGCGCGCACGCTCATCGGCAACCCGCAGATCCGAATGGTCCAAGTCCAGGGCCACGCCGACGAGCGCGGCAACGACAACGACAACCTGCGGCTCACGCAAGACCGCGCGCGCTCCGTCGTCGAGGCGCTCGTCGAGCGCGGCGTCGAGCGCGGCCGACTGCACTCCGCTGGCTACGGCGAGCGCTGCCGGTTCGGGTTTCCCCAGGTGCCTGGTCAGCCGGCGCACAACTCCGCCTGCCAGGGCGGGGGAGGGCCCGCGTGGTGCCACTCGGACCGCGCCTGGAGGCTCGATCGCCGCGTGGTGTTCTTGATCCTCGCGACCGCCGACGGCCCGCTGCGCGTGCGCGTGGCCTGCCCCGACGCCGAAGATCTCATCCCCGAGCAAGATCGTCAGTACCACCAGGGGGACTGAGCGCGAGGTATCCTCTGCGCATGACGACCCCTTTCGAAGACGTCACGCGGAGATTCCTCTCGAACCTGCGCCAGGACTTGCGAGACTTCTTTCACGTCGTGTGCGACGACCAGGACCTGGACGACGCGCTCCGTGAAGACGCAATCGGCGCGGTGTTTTACGGGCTCACGCCGGGCGACGTGATCCCCGACAGCAGCAACCCGCCGCTCGGCTATGTCGACGACGCCATCGCGCTGCGCGTCGTGCTCGAGAAGATCGAGCGCGAAGCCCCCGCGGCGTTCGAGCGCTATCGCGACCGGCTGCCCGAGCTCTGCGACACCCTGCACGAAGACGTCGAGTCGGCGCGAGCCTTCCTCGGCCCCGAGCTGTACGAGTCGTTCTCGCAGCGTGTCTTTCAAGCGAAGCAGCTCGAATACAAGGGAAAGTCCGTGCGAGACGCCTTCGCCGACCCTGCCTTCCTCGACGAAGAGATCACCGTCCTCTCGGTGAAGCTCGCGTTCAAAGACGAGGCCGTCGCGTCGGCAGCGCGCAAGGTCAGCACCTTGCTCCCCCAGTTTCGTCAGAAGCTCACGCGACGGTAGCGCTCGCGTCGGCGCTCGGCGCCAGCGACACGGCTGCGTCGCCCTGCGTGTTGGTCGCATCTTTCGCAGCAACAAACGAGTCACGAACGATCTTGGCCAGCGCCTCTCGCGCGACCGATCGCTCTGCGCCCGACCACGCCACGACCCACGCGACCTTCGCGCCGTCCGTCGAAGACACCACGCGTCCCGCCTTCGTCGCGGCGAGCCGCAAGGTCTTCTCCATCGTCGTGCCTTTGCGCGCGCGCACCGTCAGCACCGGCGAGGCCTGCCAGCGCAGCAGCGAGGGCGACCAACCGACGCTCCACTCGATCGCGTCGAGGCCCTTCTGCGCGCGAAATCCCGCCTTCGGAGCGAGCTTCAGCCGCGCCGCCCCGACGCCCTGGCCGTCCTCGCGCACCTTCCACACCGGGCGGCTCGAGGCGTTCTTCGCGAGCCCCAACGAGCGCTCGACCTCGCGCAGCACCGGAAGGTCCCCTCGGACGCTGCGATCGCGGGTCGCGATGATCCACGCGAGCAACGCCACGCTCGACGCGACGCCCACGAGCGCCGCGGGTGAGCTGCGAGACACGTAGCCCGCCCACGCGAGCGCAGAGGACGCGACGAGCAGCGCCCACTTCTTCCAGAGCGATGACTTGGCGGGCAAAATCGCTGCTGATACGCGCTCGTCGCTCCACCGCGACGCGCGGCCCTGGCGCGGCGGCGGCAGCGCGTCGAGCGTCGGCGCTGCGCTGACGAGCCCCGCGAGCGCGACCATCGCGCCGAGCGTGAGCGCGCCGCGCGTGGCGTCGAGCGCGAGCGCCATCATCGCGCCGCCCATCGCAGCGAGCGCGATCGGCGCCCAGCCAACGCGACGGTGCAACGGAACGAGCCTCGGGCGCTCTGCGTCGACCTTGCGGATCTTCTTCGCCATCGCAGCAAACGCGAGCGCCGCGAGCGCCGCGATCGACGGCTGCGCCCAGCGCTCGCGCTCGGCCGCGCGCACCTCGGACCTCGGCGCCGCAGCGGGCGCTTCGAGCCACGGAAACAACGCTCGATCACAGGCGATTCGCCCGGTCCAACGCACGCCCGACGGCAAGTGCCGACGCACCGCGCGCACCACGTCGCGGCCCACTTCGCTCGACACGGCCGTCTCGATGCCCGGCGTCTCGTCGGCCACCCAGCGCGCGCGCTGAATGCTCGTCGGCGTCGCCACGCGCAGCTCGGCGGCTTCGAGCCCTCGCTCCCACGGGACCGTCGAGACCTCGACGATCGCGTCGTCTCCGCTGCGCCGGATCGCGCCCTGCGCGCGCAGGCTCGTGGTGTAGCGAACGACCACGTCGACCGTCCCGCGACGAAGCCCCTCGCGCTCGCCCAAGCTCAGCTCGAGCCTCCCCGGCTGCGCAGCGCGGCTCGAGACCACCACGGGCGCCCCTTGCGCGTCGGTCGCCGTCGCCTCGACGAGCGCCGCGTCCGCCGGGAGCTCCGTGAGGTCGAAGGCGCGAAAGCGCCCCGCCACCACACGCCATCGAACGCGCAACGTCACCGTCGCGCCTCCGTCGCGGTCCACGACCACTTCTGTGACCAGCCCCGCGGGGCGTGCGTCGGTCCACGCGCTGGCCGCGGGGGCCACCGTGCAGAGCGAGAGCGAAAGTGCCAGCCACGCTGCGCGCATGTGCACCGTGGCCCATACACGCACCGGTCGAACGGGCGCGAGTTTTCCGCAGAGCTTCGCGGGCGTCGCGAAGCGGCACTGCGCCGTTGCAGCCCGTGCGCGCGCACGGTATCCCGCGGCTGTGTCGCACGAAGCTCTGCCGCTGTGGACCCGCTCGCTCGCGTGGAGCGCCGCGTACGTGGGCTTCACCGCCCGCGAGCTCATCGACGGACTCGCGCCAGAGCTCCGCGAGCCTTTCGCCACGCTGCTCTCGAGCATCCCGAGCGGCGACGCCCCGGCCCGCGCTCGGGCGCTCGGCGAGGCCCGGCGACGCTGGCTGCGATCGAGCGGCGATCCCGTGGACGACGAGCTCGTGGCGCGCCTCGGCGCGAGGGTGATCGCCTCGCTCGTCGCATCGACGCCAGCGTCTGCGCGCGCGGCGTTGGCCCGCTCGTTCGAGGCGAACTCCCTGCGCCAGGCAGCGGCCGAAGCGCGCAACGCGCGATCGTGCGCGAGCGTCTCGCTGCAGCCCATGATCGACGCGATCGCACGGACGACCACCGCTCCCCCCACGGCGCTCGCGGTGGGCGCGGTGGTGCTCGCGTCGCTGACCGGGGACACCGACGCGCCGCGGGTCGCGCACGAAGCGCTGCGCTCGCTGCGCGCGCAGGGGATCGACGTTCGCTCTTCGCTCGCGCCCTTCGCCGACGACGTTCGCGCGCTGCTCGCGGAGGGTGCGCGATGAGGTCCGTTCGTGACGTGGCGGGCGTTCGCATCGAGCCGATCGCGGTGCGCACTGCTGAGGCCCGCGCGCGAGAGATCACCGAGCGAGCGAACGCCGAGGCGCAGTCGATCATCGAGCGGGCCCGCGGCGAGGCCGAGCGCATCGCCGTGAGCGCCGCCGAGCGAGCCGCGCTCGACGCGCGCGAGCGGGTCGTGGCCGAGTACGCAGCGGGCCTGCTGCGCGCCGAGCAAGCGCGGCAGATCGCCGAGCGCGACGTCGTGGCGCTCGCGCTCGACGTGGCGCGCACGGTGCTCGGACGCGAGGCTGAGACCAGCTCTGCCGTGCTCGAATCGGTCGCGAAGACCGCGCTCGCCCGCGTGCGCCGCGCGCGCTCGGTGGTGCTTCGAGTGAGCCCCTCGGAGGCCGCGGCCGCGCGCGAGAAGGTGCGCGAGTGGCTCGCGCCGGGCGCGGACCCTGCGGTGCTCGAGGTGGTCGAAGACGACGCTGTCCCGCGAGGCGGAGCGATGGTCGAGTGCGAGCTCGGTCGCATCGACGCGAGGATCGAGACGCAGCTCGCCGCGATCGGCCGCGCGCTGGAGGGGGCGTGAGCGAGCTTTCTCCGCTGCCCAAGGTCGACCGATCAGACGATGACGACGCCGACGAGCCGCTGCGTTGGCGGCGGGCGCTCGGTGCGTTTGCGTTGACCGTGCTGAGCACGTTCTTCGTGGGCGCGGTCGCGTACGTGGACGCGCCGTTTCCGAGCGCAGAGATGGCCGCTGCGTGGCGAAGCGGGCACCCGCTGCAGAGCGCGCTCGTGGCGCTGCGATTCGTCGCGCGAGGCTGGACATATTCTGTCCCGCTGTTGACCATCCTGTTGTTCCACGAGTTCGGGCACTTTCTCGCGGCGCGAAGGCACGGCGTCCCTGCGTCGCTGCCGATGTTCATCCCGCTCCCGCTTCCCCCGCTCGGAACGCTGGGCGCCGTCATCCGCCTCCCCTCCCGCATTCGTCGCCGCGACGCGCTGCTCGACGTGGGCGCGTCGGGGCCTCTCGCGGGCGTGCTGGTCGCGCTGCCGATCACGTACATCGGCCTGCGGCTCTCTCAAGTGCGTCCGACCCTCGCGCAAGGCGAGTGGCTCGAAGAGGGAACGTCCCTTCTCTTCTTCGCGCTCAAGTACCTCGCGAAGGGCCCGATCCCCGCGGGCCACGAGGTGGTGTTGCACCCCACGGCGATGGCGGGCTGGGTCGCGCTGTTGATCACCATGCTCAACCTGATCCCGTACGGGCAGCTCGACGGAGGGCACGTCTCGTACGCCCTCTTGCGCACGAAGAGCGCGCGCCTCGCCCGCGCTGTGCTCGTGGCGCTTCCGCTGCTCGGCGTCGCCGTGGGGCTCTTCTACGGTCGCCTCGCGCGCCTCGCCGCGAAGAACCCCTGGCAGCTCGGGACGGGCTACACGCAGGGGCTCAACTGGTTCGTCTTCGCGCTCATGGTGTGGGCCCTGCACCGCGGCGACGGCGCGACGCACCCTCCGACAGACCCCGGGCCGCTCTCGCCAGGACGCCGCGTGGTCGCGCTCGCGACGCTGCTGTTGGCGCTCGCGCTGTTCATGCCGGTGCCCCTGCGGTCCGTCACCGCGCCGTAGCGCCGACCTTGCTTCCGCGCTTCTTGAGGCACTTGGCGCAGAGCCCGTACAGCTCGTGTCGGTGGTAGTGCAGCTCGAAGCCGAAGCGCGTCGCGACCTTCTCTTGCGCGCGCTCGACGATCTCGTCGTCGAACTCGATGATCGTCTTGCACTCGACGCAGATCAAGTGATCGTGGTGCGTGTCGTCCACGAGCTCGTAGAGCGACGCGCCGCCTTCGAACCGCCGCTCTGCGACGATCTCGCAGTCCTGCAGGATGCGCAGCGTGCGGTACACCGTGGCCGCCCCGACGCGGTCGTCGCGCTCGCGAACGGCGCGCAGTAGCTGGTCCGCGCTCACGTGCGGACCGAGGGTGGTGAGCGTCTCGAGGATCAGGTCGCGTCGCGTCGAGCTCTTCAGCCCGTTGCGTTGCACATGCTCGCGAAGGCGGCTCTTGAGCTCGTCGAGCGATGTCATCAGACGCGAGAGCCTGCCGCTTCGCCTCGCGAACGGCAACAGCTACCGCCGCGCGAATCGCATTTGCTTTCGCGCGCTTCGGCGCTGGCGCGGCTCGCTCAGCGAGCGTCGGCGGCGGCGGCGTCGGCGCTGGTCGACGCGTCGTTTCCGCGGGCAGCCGCTGAGGCGGGCGACTCGACGGTGGGCGCGGATCGCGCGTCGTCAGCGCCCACGCCGAGCATGGCTTTGACTCGGTTGGCGAGCGAGCAGTCGTGCATGGTGACCGTGAGCGCGCCGTTGGCGGCGGGGATCGCTTGTCCGCCGCCGGGCATTCCGCCGATGCGCACCGGGACGATCACCGTCTCGTCGCCAGCGGCCCGCGCGCGCACGAGGGGGCGCTCGGACTCGAGGTCGAACGCGTAGAACCGCGACGCGCCGTCGATCTGTGAAGTGCCTTCGTCGACGATCACGACGAAGATCGGGTGGCGGCTCATGCGCACGAGCTCGGGGGTGTCCTGTCGCAATCGAGTGAGCAAATCCTCACGCAGAAAGCGAAGTCGCTCCGAGCCGCTCGCCGGGCGAATCGCGTCGATGTAGCTCGGCATCAAGAACTCGCCGCGGTCGTAGAAGCGCCACGCGCGGTCGACCTCGAGGCCCGCGCACGAGCCGACCTGGTCGTCGAAGCGGCGGCGGATCGAGGCGCGCACCTGGTCGAGCCGCTGGATCTCGCGCGATCGAACGCGGCCGTAGAGCACCGCCTCGCGGCGCAGGGCGTCCACGGTGAAGCCCGGCGCGACGAAATCGCCAGCGTACGCGCCGACGGCCGTCATCGTGAGGCGCTCGAGCTTCTCTCGCACGCGGCGGTATTGTGGGGCCATCGTCGCGGTGAGCTCGGCGTGCTCGGCGAGGAGCTTGGCGCGAATGGCGTCTTCTCTGCGGCGCTCGACGACGACGTACGTGATCGCGAACAGGGCGAGCGCGAGCGCGACGGGAATCCAGATCTGCCAGCGCACCGCGGGCTTGAACTCGTCGGTGTCCTTCTCCCCAGGAAGACCGCGGCTCGAACGCGCGGCGGTGGGCTTGTGCTCGGAGTCGCTCATGAATGACTGGCCTCCAGTCGGCGCGCGTAGCGGGCGCGACGTACTCGACAGTGAACAAGGACGATCGTTCTCGAGATCATCGGACGGGCGTGGATTTGCGCGAGCGCGGTTTGCTGCTGCGCGGAGGGAGAAACAAAGAACCCCCTCGAGCGATCGCGCGAGGGGGTTCGATGCGAGCACATCGAGCGTCGTGCTCGCGGCGCTTCAGCGCGCGCCTTCGGCGGCAGTGTCGATCGGGTTGCCCTTCGCGACTGCGAAGTTGAGCGCGACATAGCCAGCGAGCGCGCAGGTCTGCGCGACGCGCTTGATCAGGTCCCAGCGGGTGTTGCGGTCGATCTGAAACACGATCTCGCCGCGAAACGGCTCGTTGGGGTGCAGCACGGGATACGTGCGCTTGGCGTCCTGCAGGCGCTCGAACAAGCGGTCGATGCGGTCGGTGCTGGCCATGACCTCAGCGGGGTTCGCGATGCGCTGCCCGTCGAGGAGGATGGTTTGCGCCGAGATCGAGACGATGGGAGCGCTGCGCAGCGCCGCGGCGTGCGGCACCGTCGGGACTTCGAGACCTTGCTGCGAGGTGACCTGCTGCGCGGTGCCGAAGTTGGACAGAAGAAACACGACGACGATCATCAGGTAGTCGATCATCGACGTGAGGTTCAGGTCGGCGTTGACGCTCTTGGACCCGTGTCCGCCGACCTTCTTCTGCACGAAGCGGAGGGCGATCGAGTGCATCAAGCGCTTGCCGGGCTGATGGATCGGCGTGGAGTTCCGCGCTTTGAGCGGAGTGCCGATCATGTGCTTGGGGTGCGAGTGCTTCGCGGCGTCGGACGACATCTTCGATTGACCTCGAACTTCGCTCAGAGGAAGCGGATCGTGACGAGCTCTCGGAAGTCGGGGTTGCTCTGCCCCTCGGCCCAGATCTCGTAGACGACGTCCATCACTCGGACGATGGTGTTGTAGTTGACCGCGCTGTCAGGAGAGACCCAGACCTCTCGCTGCTGGCGGTTGGCGTTGCGCTTCTCGCGCAGCTTCGCGCGCAGCTGGTCCCACTGCTGGGGGCCGTTCGCGATGTTGTGCGTGTCGGCTTGCGACATGCCGACGGCGATCTCGTTGGGCCGAACGAAGATCTTGAGCTGCTCCACCGGTTCTTGCGGCGTCGAATCCGCGCTCGGCGCGCCCGCGGGCTGCTGCGCCTCGAGCGTCCCGGACTGGACCCACACTGCTGTCATGAGGAGGAACGCGATCAGGCTGATGAGCAGATCGATGAACGGGACCATGTTGACTTGCTGGTCCACGCTCTTGCGTCCGCCCTTGCCTCCGCTGTCCGTTGATACGCCACCCATGGGGTCACCAGAGCTCCGGTTTGTGGGGGATCACTGCCGCGGCTTTCGCTGTTGATGTGTTCATCGTGAGTTCTGCCGCGACGCCCATCCGCGCGCGCTGCGTGCGCGCGGAGCGGAGATCAAGCACCGGCCTGCTGCACGCCGGCGATGTTGATCTTCGAGCGATTCTGCGTGACGAGGTTGAGCACCTGCACAGTGCCCTCATTGATGTCGTCGGTGACCGACTGCGTGCGGCCGTTCAAGACCGCGAAGAAGATCAGGCCGAAGATCGCGACGCCGAGGCCGAAGGCCGTGCAGTTCATGGCTTCAGAGATACCAGCGGCGAGGAGCTCCGCCTTCTTGCCGGGGTCGATCGCCGGTCCGCCGCCGCGGCCACCGACGGCGCCGAACGCGGCGATGAGGCCGGTCACGGTGCCGAGGAGGCCCGAGAGCATCGCGAGGTTCGAGAGCAGTCCGAGGTACGGCGTGCGGTGCTCGATCTTGGGCATCTCGCGGAGCGCGGCTTCGTCCATCGCGGCCTGCACTTCTTCGTCCGGGCGGTTGACCTTCATCAGGCCAGCCTTGACGATGCGGGCGAGGGGAGCGTTGGCGCTCGAGCAGAGCTTGATCGCGCGGCCAACGTCGCCGGCGTAGATGCACTTCTGGATGTTGGCCAAGAAGGCGTCCTTGTTGATGGACGCCTTGAACAAGTACATCGAACGCTCGACGGTGATCGCGACCACGAAGACCAACCAGAGAACGATGGGCCACATACCCCAGCCGCCCTCCTTGAAGTGCTCATACATACTGTGCATCTCGCGCCTCCTGAAACTGTGTACGCTTCGTTCTTGATTGGGGGACCCGCTAGATGCTCGCGTCGGTGCGTCCGCTTCGAGCATTGGCGGGCTGTCGTTGCCTTGTGAGCGTCGATGGAGCCCGTTGAGTGTCCGCCGGTTGCAGAAAGTTCCACCCGGTTTTCACTTCGATCGAGATTCACCGTTGCGGGGTCGGCCCTGCCGAACAGCACCGAACACCGCAGTGCGCGGGAGGCTGCCACAGGCTGGGCCGAGAACCCAAGGGAGAAAGCATTGAGAGAAACGCCACGCGTGAGAATTGTCCGACTCAAACTCCGCGCGAACTCCTCTGAGAACTCGTCCTCAGCGCCACGCGGTGCGTTTCAACCACACAAGATTGTTGCAGCGCATGTTACCGGGAGCGCATCGGCTGTCAACGGCTCGTCGGGCTCGCTGTGCGCGGGCTTTTGAGGGTCGGTCCAAGGTCGTCTGGGGGGCGTCGCGAAGCGTTGACAACGTCTGGACGGCTCGGATACCGTCCACAGGCTTGTCTGACCTTCGAGGGCTGGCGCGAAAAAACCGCGAAAAACACCGGGGAGAACGCGCTGGTAACGGTGAGCAGATGCGCCGCGTGAACGCCGCGAGGTGTTCCGTCGCATCCGTGAGCCGATTGAAGGAATCGCGTGTCACCGAGAGGGTGGCCCGCGCGACGGACGAGGACGCGCGAAGACAGCAGTAAGTCGAAGGAGCGATGGCGATGCAGGCGGCGTTGGTTCAACTGCTCGTGGTGGCGCAGCAGGCGGCACAGCACACGGAAGAGACTGGTTTGGCGGCCTTCTACCACAAGGTTGGGTTCGCCTTCTTCGTCAACATCGGGATCGTGATCATCTGCCTCGCGGTGATCGCGGAGCGCACGATCTTTCTGGCCTCGAAGTTTCGCGTGAACTCGCGCGAGCTCCTGGCGCAGGTGAAGAAGCTCGTGCAGGCGAACAACATCGACCGCGCGATCAAGCTCTGCGAAGCGGCGGACGTGCCCATGCTCCGCGTGTTTCGCGCGGGCTTGATGCAGGTCAACCGCGGACCGGACGCGGTCGTGACGGCGATCGAAGAGCAGACGATGGAGATCGAGCCCGCGGTCAACAAGCGCATCAACGCGCTGTTCTCGCTGGCCAACATCGGGACGCTCTTCGGCCTCCTCGGCACGATCATCGGTCTGATCAACACGTTCCGCGCGCTCGACCGCGTGCAGGACCCGGCGGCCAAGCAGCAGGCGCTCGCCCGCGGTATCTCCGAGGCCATGTTGAACACGGCGCTCGGTCTGAGCATCGCGCTCCTCTGCCTCGTGGCGCACTTGCTCCTCGGCGGGCAGGCCAAGCGCATCCTCTCGGACCTCGAGCAGACGTCGACCAAGCTCATCAACTTGCTGACTGCGCAGCGCGAGGGTGCGTGATCGCGCAGCGCCCGCGATCGGTCGCGGCTGCGCGTCGAGCCGTCTCGTCGAAGCAACGGAGTGAGTGATGTCTAGCTCCAGATCGTTTACGCCCGCGCAGCTCGCGTGGATCAACCGTAAGTCCAAGCCCAAGGCCCACGATCCTGCGGATGGTGGCGAGCTGAACATCATCCCGTTCCTCGACATCATCATGAACATCTTGATCTTCGTCCTCGCCTCGGTGACGAGCGTGTTCACGGCGACGATCCCGATGCCCGCTCCTTCGAGCGGCGCTGGCGGTGGTGGTGGGAGCACCAACGAGGTCAACATCACGCTGAAAATCACGCGTGAGGGGTACATCGTCGGCGCGCCGGGAGGCTTTCTTCAGCCCGGCTGCAGTGCGGTGGGCAACGCCGCGCTGACCGTCCCCCTCGCGAGCGGGACGCACGACTTCGCGACGCTCACGCGCTGCATGACGACCATCCGCAACAACCCCGAGTGGCGCACGGAGCTCGCGGACAACCACAAGATCCAGATCGCGGCGAACCAGGACATTCCGTATCGCGTGCTCGTCGGCACGCTCGACGCTGTGCGCGAGACGCGCCCGGGCGCCAAGGACATGTTCACCGAGCCCACGCTCGGCATCCTCAACTGAGCGAAGGTCGCGATGAGCAACTCGACGCATCCCGCGAAGCCTGCAGCAACGATCCTCGACGTGCGCCGTGCGATGAAGCACAAGCGCCACAAGCGCCACGTCGAGCACGTCGACGAGTCGATCAACATCATCCCGATGCTGGACATGATGATGATCATCCTCGTGTTCTTGCTGAAGAGCCTCGCGACGTCATCGAACAACATCTCGCAGAGCGACGACCTTCGCCTGCCGCGATCGACCTCGATGGATGATCCTTCGGGCGCCATTCAGGTCATCGTCTCGCGCGTGTCCGTCACGGTCGGCGGCCGCTCGATCGGCGTGACGCTGCGCAACGGCCTGGTCGATCCCGCACAAAAGCGCGGAGGCGGATCGGGCTTCTTGATCAACCCGCTCAACGCCGAGATGCGCGATCAGCACGAGCACTCGCTCGCGCTCGCTCGCGCTACCAACCAGCCGTTTCGCGGAGAGATGGCGCTGATCGCCGACGTCGAGACGCCGCTGCGAACCATCTACGAAGTGCTCTACACCTGCGGGCAGAACGGCTTCTCGAACTTTCAGCTGCTCGTGCTGAAGACCGGCGCTCGCTGAGCGCTCTGCGCGCAGGCGGTTCGGCCGCAGCGCGCTTCACGGGTGGGGGGGGATAGAAGACAGAACTCGAGCGCTGCCTGCAGCGGGGATGCAGCGCGATCGGGCGCTCGCCGTTAGCGCGCTGACGGCCGCGAAGCGCGGACGCGCTTGGATCCGCGCACGTGTCGCGAACAACGATCGCGTTTCAGGCAAATCGCTGAGAAACTGTGTTGGCTCGGCGCTTGCTGTGACCTGCGCAGTTCGGCTCCGCGTCGTGTGGAGCGATCACGCACACTCGCGCTTCAACCCAAGGCACAAGTCTGCTAACAGGCGAGCGGCATTCGGCTGACGAAGAGGGAACGATGAAGGGTCTTGTTCGTGTCGCATCGATCGTTGCACTGAGTCTTCCGGCGGTTGCGCACGCGCAGCAGTCTACGACGGGAGGTGCGACCGGCTCTGGCAGCGGCTCGACGCCTGCTGCCACCACGCCCGCCGCTGCGGCTCCGGCGGCCGCGCCAGCGGCTCCCGCAGCGCCGCTGTTCTGGCGAGGCACGTCGTTCATCCTCGACCAGTCGACCAGCCTCGAGACGCTCGCGCCTGGCCTCGTGCAGTCGGCTCAGTCGTTGCGCAGCTATCAGTTCTGGGCGTCCATTCGCCCGCGCTTCGCGCTCGGTCGGCACTTCTCTCTGGCGGTTCGTCAGGACGCGACCTTCGAGGTGTTTCCGGACTACGGCGAGACGGGCTCTGCGGGCTTCTTCGGCGACCTGTGGACGGACCTCTCGTTTCGCTCGATCCCCGCGTTCGGCGGCATCAAGCCCATCGTCGCGCTTCGCGCGCAGTGGCCGGTCTCGCTCGCGACGCGCGCCCGCAACGTGTACGTGACGACGGGCTTGGTGGTGAGCCTGTCGCGCAGCTTCGAGCTTCCGCGGGACTCGAGCATCTCGATGTCCCTCTCGTTCATCGGTTCGCATCCGTGGGCCGGCTCGACGACCGGCGGCAACCGGCTCGGCGCCAACACGCTCGATCGCAACGGCTGTCAGCTCGTCTCGATCGAAGGCGGCGTCGACCAGAACAGCCGCGCGCAGTCCATCTGCACGTACGGCGGAGCTCCGGCCAACGTCGCCTTCGGCCTCACGAGCGTCTTCACGTTCACGTACGCGCCGCCGGTCGCAGGGCTGAGCTTCAGCGCGATGGGCGTGATGATCAACAGCTGGCTCTACGACCTGCCCCGCGCCTACGTGGTGGATCGCATGGGCGGCGTCGTCGAAGTCACGACCGATCGCCTCGACCAGCGCATGCGTCAGGCCACGTGGCTCAGCTTCTCGGTCGACTACGATGCGACGAAGTGGCTCTCGCTCTCGCTCGGCTACTATGCGTTTCGCTCGGTCACCAACGAAGACGGGACCTACGGCAACCCGCTCTGGCAAGCGGGCGGCGGGACGCGCATCTTCTTCACGACGTCGTTTGCGCTCGACGCCATCTACCAGGCGCTCGGCGGCGGCCAGTCCGGCGGCGGCGGCGGCAGCTCGGCCCGCAGCGTGACCATGAACGAGTCGCGCCCGCGTCGAAACTACTCGCCCAGCGAGCAGGCCCGCGAGCTGCGCAGGCAGCAGATGGCCTCGGGCTCGATGTTCTGAGCGTTTTGCTTCGCCGCAGCGCGGCAACGATCGTCGCGACGAGGGGCGCGATGAGTCTGGCCAAAGGGGGGTACGCGCCACTAGGCTCCGCCGTCACATGCAGGACGACCGCGAGCTGTTGCTGGGGCTGTACCGGCAAATGGTGCTGATTCGCCGCTTCGAAGAGGCTTCGGCGAAGGCGTATTCACAGGGAAAAATCGGGGGATTTCTTCACCTGTACATCGGGCAAGAGGGCTGCGCCGTCGGCGCGCTCGCCGCGCTCGAAGCGAAGGACTACGTCGTCACGACGTACCGCGACCACGCGCAGGCGCTCATCCGAGGGACGAGCGCGCGCGCGTGCATGGCAGAGCTGTTCGGCAAGGTGACGGGCTGCTCGAAGGGCCTCGGAGGAAGCATGCACTTCTTCGACGCCGACAATCACATGCTGGGCGGGTACGGGATCGTGGGCGGGCACGTTCCGATCGCGGCTGGCGCGGCGTTCGCGAGCAAGTATCGCGGCGACGGCGGCGTGGCGGTGTGCTTCTTCGGCGAGGGCTCGGCGACGATCGGCGCGTTCTCTGAGGCGCTCGCGCTGGCGGCGCTGTGGAAGCTGCCGATCGTGTTCATCTGCGAGAACAACGAGTACTCGATGGGCACGCCGCTCTCGCGCTCGCTGAGCGTCGCGGACGTGAGCCAGAAGGCGCTCGCGGTCGGGATGGAGCGCGACGCGTTCTCGTGCGGCGACGTGCTCGCCGTGCGCGATCGCGTTGCAGTGGCGGTCAAGCGCGCGAGGGAGCAGTCGCTGCCGACGCTGATCGAGGCGCGCACGTACCGCTACCGCGGCCACTCGATGTCGGACCCGGGCAAGTACAGAACGCCCGACGAGATCGAGGAGCGCAAGAAGTCCGACCCCATCCTGAACGCAGAGACCCAGCTGCGCGCGATGGGCGTGAGCGACGCGGAGCTCGAGAAGATCAACGCGTCGGTCGAGGCCGAGGTCGAGGACTGCGTGCGCTTCGCTGAGGAGAGCGCCGAGCCAGACGAGTCGCTGATCGAAGCGTTCAACTACGCGTAAACGAGAGTGTGGAGAGGCGAATGCGAGAGCTGAGATATCGCGAGGCCCTTCGCGAGGCGATGGCCGAAGAGATGGAGCGCGACGAGCGCGTCTTCATCATGGGCGAAGAGGTCGGACACTATCAGGGCGCGTACAAGGTCACCGAGGGCCTGCTGGCGCGCTTCGGCGAGAGGCGCGTGATCGACACGCCCATCGCAGAAGAAGGTTTCGCGGGCATCGCGATCGGCGCTGCCATGGTGGGCCTGCGCCCCATCGTCGAGTTCATGACGTGGAACTTCTCTGCCGTGGCCTTCGACCAGATCTTGTCCAACGCTGCGAAGCTGCGGCAGATGTCGGGCGGGCAGTTCAAGGTTCCGATCGTGTTTCGCGGGCCCAACGGCGCGGCGAAGCAGACCGCGTCGCAGCACTCGCACGCGATGGAGACGTTCTACGCGCAGATCCCCGGCGTGAAGGTCTTCATGCCGGCGACCGTCGCGGACGCGAAGGCGATGATGAAAGCGGCGATCCGCGACGACAACCCCGTGTTGATCTTCGAGGACGAGCGACTGTACGGCCTCAAGGGCGAGGTGCCCGACGGCGACGTGGTCGCAGAGTTCGGCGTGTCTCAAGTGCGTCGCGAGGGCGAGGACGTCACGATCGCGACGTGGGGCAAGATGCTCTGGCAGTGCCTCGACGCGGCGGAGCAGCTCGCGAAGGGCGGGCCGTCGTGCGAGGTGATCGACCTGCGATCGCTCAGGCCGATGGACCACGAGACCGTCGTTCGCTCTGTGCGAAAGACGGGGCGCCTGGTGGTCGTTCACGAGACGTGGCCCTACGGCGGACCGGGCGCTGAGCTCGTCGATCGCGTGCAGCGCGAGGCGTTCGACGCGCTCGACGCGCCGGTGCTGCGATGCACAGGGCGCGACGCTTCGATGGCCTACAACAAGAAGCTCGAGGATCTCACGATCCCCGACGCCAAGACGGTGCTCGCAGCGGTGCGCGCCGTGATGTCGTACTGACGGAGATCCACCGTGGCGAAGATCATCGATCTACCGAAGCTCAGCCCGACGATGGAAGAGGGAACCCTCGTTCGTTGGGCGAAGAATGAAGGCGACACCATCGGCGTCGACGACCTGCTCGCAGAGGTCGAGACGGACAAGGCGACGATGGAGTTTCGCTCGTTCGACAAGGGGACGTTGCTGAAGAAGCTCGTCGGCGAAGGGCAGACCGCGAAGCTCGGCCAGCCTGTGGCGATTTTCGGTGTGCCAGGCGAAGACATCGGCGCGGTGCTCGCGGCGCTGACCGGTGGTGCGTCGAAGAGCGCGCCCACGAGCCCTGCCGCACCGACGGTCGCGAGCGTGTCCGAGCCTGCGCCGTCTGCGGTGGCGGTGCACAGCGAGCCTGCGCGCGCGCCGGCTGCGCCGGTCTCCAGCAGCGGTCCTGCCGCAGCGACCGTCGCGCCGACCGCGGGCGTGGCGGGGCTGGTGTTGCTTCCGCCGAAGCCCGCGCCGCACCCTGTCGGAGAGCCTGGAGGCCCGAGCTCGCCGCGCGTCCGCAAGCTCGCGCGCGAGAAGGGCGTCGACGTCGATCGCGTCGTGGGAACCGGTGAAAACGGCAGGATTACTGCGGCGGACGTCGAGCGGTTCTCGTCGAGTCCGGCCGCGCCGAGCGCCGCACCGGCGAGCGGATCGGTGGGCGCTGCGCGCCCGGCGGACGAGATCAAGCCGGCGTCTCAGATGCGCAAGGCGATCGCGCGAAGGCTGGTCGAGTCGAAGCAGACCGTCCCGCACTTCTATCTCGAAGCCGAGCTCGACGTCGAAGCGATGCTGCTCTTGCGCGAGCAGATGAACGACGGCGTCGAGAAGACCGAGAAGATCTCGGTCAACGATCTGTTCATCAAGGCGTGCGCGCTCGCGCTCAACGCGGTTCCGGCGTCGAACGCGTCGTGGATCGACGGCAACATCGTGTTGCACCATCGCGTGGACATCTCGGTCGCGGTGGCGGTGGACGACGGCCTCGTGACGCCGGTGCTGCGTGACGCCGATCGCAAGTCGGTGTCTGCGATCTCCGCGGAGGTGCGCGAGCTCGCGACGCGCGCCCGAGCCAAGAAGCTCAAGCCCGAAGAGATGCAGGGCGGAGTGTTCTCGATCTCGAACCTCGGGATGTTCGGGATCGATCGCTTCGCCGCGGTGATCAACCCGCCCGAAGGGATGATCCTGGCCGTCGGACAAGCGCGCGATGTGCCTGTGGTGAAGGCCGGCGCGCTCGCTCCCGGAAAGCGCTGCTCCGTGACGCTCTCGTGCGATCACCGCGTGGTCGACGGCGCGCTCGGGGCGCAGTTTCTTCAAGCGCTGCGTGGGCTCGTCGAGCGCCCCGTGAAGATCCTGCGCTGATCGAAGGGGTGGCACATCGAGGGGGAGGGAGATAGTCTCCGTGCGCTGCCCGGAGGCTGTGCGCTCGATGACGATGTGCCGACTCTTTCTCTCGCAAGTAGCTCTCGATCAGTGGCTCGGCGAAGGCCGCGCCAAGATCGAAGGCGAAGAGCTCACCGACACGACGACGGGACACAAGTTTCGTTTGATCACGGGCGTGCGCTTCGTGTCCGAGGTGACGGGCGCGCCAGACACCGCGCAGCTCGTCGGAAAAGTGAAGGACGCCGAGCAGCTCGAGGCCCTTCAGGCCGAGCTCATGAGCGGCAGCGTCGTGCTCGGCGACAACGCGTACGAAGTGCAAGAGGGCTTCGTGGGCACCCCGGTCGTCATGGCCGACGCCGCGCCCAAGCCCAAGCCTCGCGCCGCGACGATCGCCTCTCTGCAGGCGTTTTTTCTGAACAACGTGAAGTAGGTAGTGAGCGAGATCCTCTTCTCAGCGGCGGTGGCGGCGTACGCGGTGGCGTGCGTGCTCTGGCTCGCGTACCTCCGCGGCAGCGAGTCGCCGTCGATCGCGCGCGCCCCTTGGGTGCTCGTCGCCGCGGTCTTGGCCCACGGCGCACGAGACGCGGCGCGCTGGGCGATCGAGGGGATCGCGCCCTTTGCGGGCATCGGGCCGACGCTCTCGACGCTGGCGCTCATCGTCGCCGTGGTGATGATCGTCCTGCGAAGAGCGGGCCCCAAGGTCGACGTCGTCGCGGCGTTTGCGCTGCCGGTGGTGCTCGGGTTGCTGCTCGCCTCGCGCCTCGGGCATCACGGCGAGACGCCGACGGGCGTGACGTTTCTTGTCCACGTAGCCGCCAACAGCGTGGGGGTCGCGGCGGCGGTGGTCGCGTGCGCGGTGGCGATCGCGTACCTGTTGCTCGAGCGGCAGGTGAAGGCGAAGCGGTTGGGGCCGTTGTTTCGGCGGCTTCCGTCGTTGGTGCAGCTCGAAGAGCTCTCGAGTCGCAGCGTGCTCGTGGCGATCCCTGCGCTGACGGTGGGGATCATCACGGGGCACGTCGTGGCGGCGCGCGGGGGGCGCGGCGTGGGGCTGCCGTGGCAACAGCTGTTCGCGATGGCCACGTGGGTCGTCTTCGTCCTGCTCGCGGTCTTGCGGGCGTTGGGCGTATGGCGTGGCCGGCGGGCGATGCTCGGGACGATCGCGGGCGGCGCAGCGCTGCTCGTGACCTTGAGCATCTACGCAGGCAGGAGCTGAGCGGTGTCGCGCGCGTCGCTGGTCGTCGTGGGGTTGAGTCATCGCACGGCGCCCGTCGAGCTGAGAGAGCAGCTGGCGGTGCCCGCCGAGTCGTTGGGCGCGTGCGTCAAAGAGATCGCGTCGCTGCCGGGCGCGAGCGAGGCGATGTTGGTCGCCACGTGCAATCGCGTCGAGGCGTACGTCGCGAGCGAGAGCGCGTCGAGCACCGTCGCTGCGCTGCGAGGCTTCTTCGCGAAGCGCGCGCCGGGCGCCGCCGTCGACTCGTGCTTGTACGAGTACGCGGACGACCGCGCGGTGCGGCACGTGTTTCGGGTCGCGGCGAGCTTGGACTCGATGGTGGTCGGCGAGCCGCAGATCCTCGGGCAAGTGAAAGAGGCGTACGCCGCTGCTGAGAGCGCTGGGGCGCTGGGGCCGACGCTGCGTAGGGCGATTCCGCGGGCGTTTTCGGCGGCGAAGCGCGTGCGCAACGAGACCGGGATCGCCAACGGGCGCGTCTCGGTCGCGAGCGTGGCCGTCGACCTCGCGACGCAGATCTTCGGCTCTCTCTCCGAGCGCAAGGTGCTCTTGCTCGGCGCGGGCAAGATGGCGCTCGGCGCCGCGCGCGCCCTCGTGGCGCAGGGCGCGAAGATGAGCGTCGCCAATCGCAGCTACGATCGCGCCGTCGAGCTCGCGCGCTCGTGGGGCGCGGATGCGCACCCGCTCGATGACCTCTCGCTGCTGTTGACCGTGGCGGACGTGGTGCTGTGTTCGACGGGCGCGTCGCGGTACGTGCTCACGCTCGAGGACGCGAAGGCGGCGATGAAGGTGCGCCGAGGGCGGCCGCTGTTCGTCGTGGACATCGCTGTTCCGCGCAACGTCGATCCGAGGGTCAACGACCTGGACGGCGCGTACGTGTACGACGTCGACGACCTCGAGCGAGAGGTCGCGAGGGCGCTGTCGCTGCGAGGCGGATCGCTGGCGCAGGCCGAGCAAATCGTGGACGAAGAGATCCATGCGTTCGAGCGAGACCGTCGCGCCTCGAGCGGCGCGGGGCCGACCATCGCCGCGCTGCGAGAGCATTTTCGCGCGGTGGCGCGGGCGGAGCTCGAGCGGTCGCTCTCTGGCAAGCTCAAGCACCTCGGCGCCGCTGAGCGCGCGGCGCTCGAAGCGATGGTCGACGCGACGGTCAACAAGCTGCTGCACGCGCCGATGGTCGCGCTGCGCTCGCAGGCGGCGTCGGAGGACGGCGAGGCGATGGCGGCCGTGGTTCGCGCGCTCTTTCGCTTGTCGGACGCGGACGATCGCGACGGGTCTTGAATACTGCGCACTGAATCATCGCCCGTGCGAAGGGCGGTGCGAAGGGACGATCACGAGATGTCGGTGGTGTTTCGGTTCGCGACGCGAAAGAGCGCGCTCGCGTTGGCGCAGTCGGGCTGGGTGCTCGAGCAGTACCGCGCGCAGCCAGCGAGCCGCGGGCTGTCGTTGAGCCTGCTGCACGTGGTGACCGAGGGCGATCGCGTGCAGGATCGGCCGCTCTACGAAGTGGGCGGAAAGGGGCTCTTCGTCAAAGAGATCGAGCGGGCGCTGCTCGACGGAGACGCGGAGCTCGCGGTGCACTCGATGAAGGACCTGCCGGCGGGGCTGGCCGAGGGGTTGGAGGTGCTCGCTGTTCCGGTGCGCGAGAGCCCGTGGGACTTGTTGGTGACGCGGGACGGGCGCGCGCTCTCGGAGCTCGCCGACGGAGCGTTGGTGGGGACGACGTCGCTGCGCCGGCAGATTCAGCTGCGCGAGGCGAGGCCAGACCTGCGCTTCGTCCCGCTGCGCGGCAACATCGACACGCGGCTGCGCAGGCTCGAAGCGGGAGATTTCGACGCGATCGTGCTGGCCGAAGCGGGGGTTCGTCGCCTCGGGTTGAAGCTCAACGGTCGCTCGCTCGAAGGCGCGGTGGTGCCCGCGATCGGCCAGGGCGCGCTCGCGATCGAGGGCCAGAGCGCGTCGATCGACCGCGGAACCCCAAGGGTCGCCGAGCTCGCGCGCTCGATCGACGACGCCTCGGCGCGGCTCGAAACCGAGCTCGAACGGTCCGTGCAGCGAGCGCTCGGCGCGGACTGCGTGACGCCAGTGGGCGCGCTCGCGCGGGTGAGCGCGGATGGTTTGCGGGTCGAAGCGCAGGGATTTCTCGCGACGCCTGACGGAGCGCGCTCGGCGCGAGCGACGGTGAGCGGGCCGGTGAGCGACGCGGTTGCGCTCGGACAGGCGCTCGCAGAGGAGCTCCGACTGCGGCTTCAGTGAGCGCGGCTCAGCGCGCGGCGGGACCCAGCGAGGGGCGCTGCGAGGGCCGAACAAAGGGCTTCGGCGCGCTCAGGCAGGCGTCGAGTTCGCGCACATACACGCCGTAGAGCACCTCGTTGCCGCGCAGGACCAGCGGCACTGCGTAGACTTCGAGCTCCTCGATCGCCTCGAGATCGTGCGCGGTGAACAAGCCCGGAAGGGCGGTCCACGAGGCGTCGATTCGGATGTTGCGATGGCGGATCATGGCGAAGGGCTCTGCGGTGGCTGCGGGGTGAATCGTGATGGGCGGATGCGTTGCAACGACGGGGCCGCTTGTCGAGAGAGCGATCACTGAGTGCCGAGTTGCGGGCATTTTTGTGGGCAAAAGCGCAGGGATCGTCGCTGCTGCGAAAGCCCCGGTGGCCGGGGCGTTGCTGTCACGGTCAGGGGGTCGAACGCCCCGTTGTTGCGTGTGGTTGCCGGTCGCATGGTGCGCTGATATAGAGCCCCGCTCACCACCGAGCGCGCAGGTGACAGAAGGCGTGAGCCGGTGCGGGCATCGAGTCGAACTTCGATTCGACAGGAGTCGTTGGGTCGCGCGGATTCGAGCGCGAGGCGCCCAAACAGAGGCGCGAAGGCTTTTTGGAGGCCGTGCATGTTGTTCGATTGGGTGAGCGGACTGTTCTCGAACGACCTGGCGATCGACCTGGGCACGGCGAACACGCTCATCTACGTGAAGGGCAAAGGCATCGTCTCGTGCGAGCCGTCCGTGGTGGCCGTCGAGATCACCGAGCGCGGCGCGCGACGGATCAGGACCGTCGGCAAAGAGGCCAAAGAGATGCTCGGGCGCACGCCCGGGCAGATCCAGGCGATCCGGCCGTTGCGCGACGGCGTGATCGCGGACTTCGAGATCACGGGGCACATGCTCCAGTACTTCATCCGCAAGGCGAACGCGCGACGCACGCTGATCAAGCCGCGCATCGTGATCTGTGTGCCCTTCGGCATCACCGAGGTCGAGAAGCGCGCGGTCAAAGAGAGCGCCGAGCAGGCCGGAGCGCGCGAGGTCTACCTGATCGAAGAGCCCATGGCGGCGGCGATCGGCGCGGGGCTCCCCGTCGCCGAGCCGACGGGCAACATGGTGGTCGACATCGGCGGCGGCACGACCGAGGTGGCGATCATCTCGCTCTCGGGCATCGTGTACTCGCAGTCGATCCGCGTGGGCGGCGACAAGATGGACGAGTCGATCGTCGCGTACATGAAGCGCAAGTACAACTTGCTGATCGGCGAGCAGACGGCAGAGAAGGTCAAGTGCCAGGTCGGCAACGCGTACATGCTCGACGACGTGCTCACCCTCGAGGTGCGCGGGCGTGACCTGGTGGCGGGCGTTCCGCGCACGGTGGTGGTCAACAGCGACGAGATTCGCGACGCGCTCGCCGAGCCCATCAACGCGATCACTGAGGCGGTGCGCACTGCGCTCGAGCGCACGCCGCCCGAGCTCTCGGCGGACATCGTCGACAAGGGGATCGTGCTCACCGGCGGAGGCGCGCTGCTGCGCAACCTGGACGTCCTGCTGCGCGAAGAGACCGGCCTGCCCGTGATGGTGTGCGACGACCCGATCAGCGCCGTCGTGCTCGGCTGCGGCAAGTGCCTGGACTATCCGCACTTGCTCGAGGCGGTCGCCGTCGGCTGAGCGCGCAACGCCATCGCGCGCGGCGATGGGCTCAGCGGAAGTACACCATCTGCACGTGCGGATTGTGCCGGACGAACACCGCGCGTTGATAGACCACGGGCGGGTGGTGGTAGTGCCGGACGTACACTGTGCGCTGCTGCGGCACGTGGCGCACGGGCGGAGGTTCGCTCTCGGCGAACGACGACGCGAGGGACGAGAACAGGACGAAGAGGGGGATCAGCGCCAACACTGTGATTCGCTCCTTCGGGGTCGGTGTGTGTTCGATGTTCGGCTTCGACCTCCGAGAAGGTCGAGACGTTGGGTCAACTCTCTGGCGACGGAGGGTGTTCCGGCGCGAGCGAAGATTTCTTCGGGCTCGACCGTTGAAGCTCTGCGATGATTTCGTGGGTCGTGCGAGCGATGCCGAGGTTCTCGACGCTGCTCTCGTTGGCCGCTCTGACCGGCGCTGCGGGCTGTCGCGCGGCCTACGCGGATCAGCATCCCACGCGACGCTCGCTCGCGCCGACCAGCACGCCGCAGCCCCAGGCGCAGGCGCCGATCGCTGCGACCGTGATGAACGACGGGCACTTTCGCGCGTGGACCCGCGAGACCCAGCTGCGCGACGCGACCCGGCCCCTGACGAGCGCGAGGGCGGCGCCCGCGGTGGCGGTCACGCGCGAGGACGACCCTGTCGAGCTGCAGCCGCTCACGTGTCGAGGATGGAGGCAGCGGCGCGCGGAGGCTCCGCTCGGAGAGTGCGCGCAGCCGATGGTCGAGCGCGTCGTCGCGTGGCGTCCGGACGCGCTGGTGGTGCTCGGAGGCGGTCTGCAGCGGGACGGGCAGGCGAACTGCGCGACGGCAGAGCGCGGCTTCATCGCGGCGCAGCTGTTCGTCGCGCTCGAGTCGCGGCCGTTGCTGGTGTTCACGGGTCACGCGAGCCGATGGATTCGTCGCCGCGTCGACGAGGCGGACGTGCGCTGCATCCGAGCGCGGATCGCGCAGGGGCCGCTCGGCGAGGACGTTCCGGTGTGGGCGCGCGAGCAGGGCGAGCCCGACGAGCGCGAGCTGTACGCGGTCAGCGAAGCCGAGTCGCTGTGCTCGGTCATGCTGCGGGCGCTGCCCGAAGACCGACGTGACGCGGTGATCGAGCGCGCGCGGTTCGATGTGCGCGCAGGCGACACCGTCGAGAACGCGCGGTTCACCAAGGCGTTCTTGCTCGACGCCGAGGTCGAGCGCGCCATGGTCGTGACGTCCCCGTTCATCCATCCCGGAACGTGGCGGTACTACCCGCACGCCGACCGCGCGCTGCACGCGTTTCGCGCGGTGCGTAGGGGCGCGCCGTACGCGCTCGGCGCGATGGCGTGCCCGCGGTCGATGAAGCGCGCGCCGTGGTTCGAGTTCGAGCCAGTCGACGGCTACGAGGGCGCGCTCAGCTCGCGCGCGGTGCGCGCGGATCGCGACGAGTAGACAGAGCGCGGGAATGCGCAGGGCCGCAGCGGCGTTCGCGCCGCGGGTTTGTCATTCGCGCTCGATCGTGACAATTGTCGGCCCATGGATCCCCGAGGCCGATACCTGAACGCGCTCATCAGCGTGCTCTTGCTCGGGATCTCGTTTTTCTTCTTGCGCACGAGCCTGCGCGACCCTGGCGAGCAGAGCGGTTTGGACCGCGCGGTCGCAGGCGCGACGAGCTGGGTGCACACCGCTTCGGACCCGGTCGCGCGCGGGATCGCGTCGGTGTGGGACGACTACGTGTACCTCGTGCACGTGCGGCGCGAGAACGAGCGGCTGCGCGCAGAGCTCGCGAGGCTCCGTCAAGACGCGCAGCGGTATCGCTCTGCGTTCGAAGAGAACCGACGGCTGCGCAGGCTGCTGCAGCTGCGCGTCGACACGCCGGTCGAGTCGCTGGCAGCCGAGGTCGTCGCGCGCGATCCGTCGCCGTTTTTTCGGGTCGTTCGACTCGCTATCACCACCCAGGACGCGCCGCGGCTGCGCGTCGGCATGCCCATCATCACGTATGACGGCGTGGTGGGGCAGATCAACTCGGTCGTAGGCAGGTACGCCAACGTGACGTTGGTGGCCGACTCGCGGAGCGCGATCGACGCGATGATCGAGCGCACCGGCGCGCGCGGAATCGTGCACGGCACCGGCGAGCGCAACCGCTACTCGGCGCAGGTCGAGTACCTGCAGCGCACGGACGACGTGCGCGTGGGCGACGCGGTGGTGACGTCGGGGTTGGGCTGTCGGTTTCCGCCGGGGCTCTTGCTCGGCCGAGTGTCCGCGGTCACGCGGCGCGAGTTCGGCTTGTACCAGGAGGTCGAGCTGACGCCCGCCGTGGACTTCTCGCGGTTGCAAGACGTGCTGGTGCTCGCGACCCCGCAGCAAGAGTGCCGCCCGGGACAGCAGCCCAATCAGCGGCGCCCTGCGCGCTCGGGATCGGGCGCGACGGGGGGCACGTCGTGAGCAACGCGCTCTTGCTCGCGCTGGGGTTCGTGCTGCTCGCGCTGCAGAACCTCGTGGCGAAGCTGAGCGACGCGGTGGGCTTCGGCGAGTGGGCCTACCCGTCGCTGGTGCTGCCGGTGGTGCTGTTTCTCGCGGTGGGCGACGTGTCGCTCGCGCGCGGGTCGCTCTTGTCCTTCGTGCTCGGCTACTTCGTCGACGCGTTTGCGGGGCTGCCGCTCGGGCTCAACACGTTCTTGATGCAAGTGCTGTTTCTGCTCTCGCGCGTCGCGGGTCTGAAGCTGTTTTTGCACGGAAAAGTGTTTCAGTCCGTCCTGACCTTTGTTGCGGGCATCGCGGGCGGCGCGCTCACCGTGGCGCTGCACGTGGTGTTCGAGCGCGCGCAAGGGCGGCTGGCGATCGGGCACGCGATGATGGTCGTGGCGACGCAGTCGCTGGCGACGGGGCTCTTTGCGCCGCTGGTGTTCGCGGTGCTGGCGCGGCTGCCGGGCGCGGCGACGACGACGCAGGCGAAGGAGAACTGACGGGCGATGCAGCTCACCGGTCGCGCAGGGGTCAGCGAGTTTCGAGAGCGCATCCGATGGATGGCGTTCGTCGCGGTGGTGGGCGTCTCGCTGCTCGCGGCGCGGATGTTCTTCGTGCAGATCATGCGCGGCGAGAAGTACCGACGCGAGGCTGAAGAGAACATCCTGCGGATGATCTCGATCCCGTCGACGCGCGGGATCGTGCGGGACACGCGCGGCCGTGTGATCGCCGCCAACCGCCCGGCGTACAACGTGTACGTGGTCCCGCGGTGGATCACGCGGCGGATGGACCAGGTGTTTCCCAAGCTCGCGGAGTACCTGGGGCTGTCGCGGGACGAGCGTGATCGCATGGAGGCGCGCATTCGCAGCATCGACGGTCGTCGTCGCGACCAGTACATGCTCGTGCGCGCGGACATCGACCGAGAGACGCTGGCGATCTTGGACACGCACAAGGACGAGCTCGCGGGCGTGTCGGTGATCGCGACGCCGCTTCGCACGTATCCGTTCGGCACGCTCGCGGCGCACGCGATCGGGTACATCAACGAGGTGAGCGCCGAGGACCTCGAGGCGCACCCGGGCGAGGGCTATCGCGCGGGCGATCGCATCGGTCGCATGGGGATCGAGCGCGCGTGGGAGAGCATCCTGCGCGGCCGACGCGGTTGGGTGCGCGTCGATCGCGATCACCGCGGCTTGATCTTGTCCTCGCGCGAAGAGATTCAGCGGTTCGGCGCGGACCGTCGGCAGGACCCGGTTCCGGGGCGCGACCTGGTGCTGACGTTGGACATGGAGCTCATGCGCGCGACGGAGCGAGCGTTCGCGCAGCGAGCGTATCCGTCGGGCGCAGCCGCGGTGGTCGAAGTGCGAACGGGGAGGGTGTTGGCGCTCTATTCGCGACCGGCGCTCGACCCCAACGAGATGACCATGGGCGTCTCGCTGCCGCGGCTGCGCGAGCTGTCGAACCCGCGCGGGACGCGCCCGCTGGTGGACCGAGCGATCTACGAGATGTACCCGCCGGGCTCGACGTTCAAGCCGATCACCGCGGTGGCTGCGCTCAACGCCGGGGTGATCGACCCGGGCGAGCAGATCCGCTGCATCGGCTACATCACCCGCGGAAACCGGCGCTTTCGCTGCGCGCACGGCCACGTGCACAACCAGGTCAACCTCGAGAGCGCGTTGATCCAGTCGTGCAACGTGTACTTCTTCACCGCGGGCGAGGCGGCGACGATGAACCGCATTCACCGCGCGGCGCTGGATTTCGGGCTCGGTCGACGGACGGGCATCGGGATCAACAGCGAGGCGGGAGGGTTCATCCCGACGGTCGAGTGGTACAACCGGGTGTGGGGAAACTTTCGCCGCGGGTACACGCTCAATACGGCGATCGGTCAGCAAAATACCAGGACGACGGTGCTTCAGCTCGCGCTGGCGTACGCGGCGTTGGCCAACGGCGGGACGCTGTACGTGCCGCAGTTGATCCAGCGCGTGACGGCGCCGGATGGGTCGACGCTGCAAGAGTTTCCTCCGACGGTGCGTCGGCGCATCGACGTCAACGAGGGGCATCTCGCGCTCATCGATCGCGCGCTCCGCGGCGTCGTCGCCGACCCGCGTGGGACCGCGCACCTCGTCGACATGCCCGAGGTCTCTCTCGCCGGAAAGACCGGCACCGCGCAGGTCTCTCGCACGCTTCGCGAGGGTGAAGACGCGCGACTCGCGGCGGACCACGCGTGGTTCGCGGGGTTCGCTCCGGCGGACAACCCCGAGATCGCCATCGTGGTGCTCGTCGAGCACGGAGGCTCTGGCGGCAGCGAGGCCGCGCCGGTCGCGGCCCAGGTCGTGCGCGACTACTTCACCCGCGTGCGTCCGGGCGTGCCGATCGAGAGCGTTCAACGGGCGAACGCGCGCGGTCAGCGCGATCGCGCGAGGCAGCAACGGGCGCGCGTCGCCCCTCACCGTCGGCACTGAGCGGAGCTTTACGATGGCGATCGAGCGAGGAATCCGCGAGCAGTTCGACTGGGGTCTCTTCGTCGTCGTGTGCGTCATCGCCACGATCGGCGTGGTCAACCTCTACTCGGCGACGAGCTCGCTGGCCGGCGCGCGCGGCGAGCTGTACGTGCAGCAGATCTACTGGCTCGCGCTCGGCTCGGGCGTCGCCGTGATCGTCGCTGCGATCGACTACAAGTACTACGAGCGCTACGCGTACGTGGGCTACGTGGGCAGCATCTTCGCGCTCGTCGCGGTCTTCGTCCTCGGTCAATCCATCCGAGGAACACAGCGGTGGATTCAGATCGGGAGCTTTCAGTTTCAGCCGTCGGACTTCGTGAAGCTCACCACGGCGGTCGCGATCGCCAAGCGGCTCAGCATGGACTCGCACGTCGAGAAGTGGACGCTGCGAGACCTGATCGCGCCGGGGCTCTTGCTCGCTGGGCCGGTGCTGTTGGTGCTGCTTCAGCCAGACCTCGGCACGGCGATGATCGTCGCGCTCGTCTCGCTCACGGTGCTCGCGCTCGCGAAGCTCGAGCGCCGGACGTTTTGGATCCTTGCGATCTCCGGGATCGTCGGCGGCTTCTTGATGTGGAGCTTCGGCCTCAAGGCGTACCAAAAAGAGCGCCTGACGAGCTTCTGGGACCCCGAGAAGCACAAGCTCGACTCGGCGTATCAAGCAGTGCAGTCGCTGATCGCGATCGGCTCGGGGTCGGTGTTCGGGCAGGGATTCATGAAGGGGACGCAGAACCAGCGGCACTTCATCCCCGACCCGTTTACGGATTTTCCGCTCGCCGTGTGGGCGCAAGAGTGGGGGCTGGTGGGCGTGCTGGCGCTGCTCGGCTGCTATCTCTTCTTGATTCTGTGGGCGCTCAACATCGCGAGCACGGCGAAGGATCGCTTCGGAAGCGCGATCGCCGTGGCGTGCGCTGGGCTCTTCTTCTGGCACGTGATCTTCAACGTCGGGATGGTCGCCTCGGTGCTGCCCGTGGTGGGCGTGACGCTGCCGATGTTCTCTTACGGCGGCTCGAGCGTGCTCACGATGATGATCGCCGTGGGGCTGCTGATGAACGTTTCGATGCGCCGCTCGACGTTCTAGAGTCGCTCGGTGTATCGGCTGCTGAGCGATCCTGCGCTGCTCGCCCTCGTCGCGTACGAAGAGCCTACGGCGAAGCAGGCGTTGGCGTTCGCGGCGCTGGTTTTCCCTGCGTTTCTGCTGCTGGCTCTCGTCACCGAGAAGTCCAATCGCGCGCGGCTGCGCACCCCTGCGCTGCTGCTCGGCGCGTGGGGGCTCTTCGTGGTCGTGGCTAGCGTCCCGTGGTTTTCGAACGGGACTCGGGACGTCAGCGGGCTGCTCTCGTCGGTGGCCGGCGCGCTCGCCTCCGCGCGCATCGCGTGGATGCTGGTCATCGACGTGTTCTTGCGAGAGGGCTCGCGCATCGGGCTGTCCAAGCTCGCGCGCGACCTCTTGCACGCGGTGTTGATGATCTTCGTGGCGATCTCCGCTGCGCGCGCGGCGGGCGCGGACGCGCAGGCGCTGGCCACGACCGGCGGCCTCGTGACGGCGGGCCTGACGTTCTCGCTGCAGCAGACGCTGGGCGACCTCGTCGCGGGCATCTTGCTGAGCGCGCGCTCGCCCTTCGAAGTGGGCGACTGGATCGCGTACGACGACGACTTCAAGCACATCGGTCAGGTGGTCGAGATCAACTGGCGCGACACGCGGCTGCACACCAATGACGACGTCGAGATCGTCGTGCCGAACTCGACGCTGTCGAAGGCGTCGATTCGGATCTTCACCCGGCCGAGGCCGCTCAGCCGTCGGCTGGTGCCCTTCGACGTGGGCTATCAGCACGCGCCGCACGACGTGATCGAGGCGGTCAACGATGCGATGCGAGACCCCCTGAGCGGCGTGCTCGCGACGCCGACGCCCGACGTGATCCTGGCGTCGTTCGAGGCGAGCTCGGTGCGGTTCTTGGTGCGGTATTTCATCGAGGATTTTCCCCGACGGGACGTGATCGATTCGGAAGTGCGCATGCGCTTGTGGTACGCGCTGCACAGGGTCGGGATCGATTTTCAGTTTCCGCGCATCGAGGTCGAGTCGCTCACGCCGCAGCACTCGGACCCCGAGGCCAAGATGCACCGGCGCGCCGACGCACTCGCGCGCGTGGATTTTCTCGGCCAGATGGAGCACGACGACGTCGTGGCGCTCGCGAAGTCCTCTCGCACCCGCGTGTTTCACCGCGGCGAGGTCATCGTCCGCGCCGGCGAGCAAAACACCGAGCTCTACGTGGTCGCCTCGGGAAAGTGCATCGTCACCAACGCCCAAGGCCGCGAGCTCGCGACGTTGGGCCCCGGGGATTTCTTCGGCGAAATGGCGCTGCTCACGGGCGAGCCGCGCTCGGCGACGGTCGCCGCGGCGACGCCTTGCACGCTGCACGTGCTGCAGGCCGAGGCGTTTCGCACGGTGATCGCGCGGTACCCCGAGAAGCTCGAGCAGGTCTCGAAGGTGGTCGCCGAGCGACAGGCGGAGATCGAGAGCAAGCGCGGCGCCGACGTCTCGCAAGAGCTCAAGCAGAAGCAGCAGATTTCGCTGCTCTCGCGGATGCGGCGGTTCTTCTCGGGCGAGCCCGGCGTGAACTGACGAAGCGCGCTCAGCGCGTCGTTGCGCGACCGTCGTTCGACGGCAGCGACGCGATCACTGGCAGGGGCAGATCGACAAGCGGCTCGGGTTGACCGAGCACGCGATGCCCTGCTGGTCCATGCCGGTGCGGTGGTTCGCAGGACAACTCGAGAAGCTCGAGCAGATCAGCGGCCCGATGAGCGTCGCCGGCATCGTGTGCATACCTTGGCTGTCCTCCATGCACGCGAAGGTGAAGCTCCCGAAGTTCACAGGGGTCGCGATGCCGAAGGCGTTGGAGATGCTCTGGCACTCGGCGGCCGAGTCCTGCGCGGCGAACCAGGCCGCGTCGCTGATCGTGAAGGGCAGCCCCAGCGATGCGCAGACGTTGTTGCAGGGTTCGCCGCAGGCGCTGGGGTTGAAGCACCAGCGCACGCCGGCGACGGTCTGGCAGTTGGACACCCCGCACACTCCGTTGATGCACGAGTTTCCCGCGGGGCACGCCCGGCCGCACGCGCCGCAGTTGGCGCTGTTGGTCTGCGTGTTGGTCTCGCAGCCGTCGCTCACGAGGCCGTTGCAGTCGGCGAAGCCGGCGTTGCACGAGCCGATGCGGCACTGGCCCGAGGCGCACGCGTTGGTGCCGTTGGCGACGGCGGCGCAGGTCGTTCCGCAGGCGCCGCAGTGGTTGACGCTGGACTGGGTGTTGGTCTCGCAGCCGTTGGCGGCGTTGCCGTCGCAGTTGCCGAAGCCCAGGTTGCAGCTCGCGATGCCGCACGCGCCCATGGCGCAGGACGCCGCGCCGTTGCTCGGCGTCGCGCACACGGTCCCGCACGCGCCGCAGTTCGAGAGGCTGCTGTTGATGTTGACCTCGCAGCCGTTCGCAGGATTACCGTCGCAGTCCCCGAAGCCCGCGCTGCACGACAGCACCCGGCACGCGCCCGCCGCGCAGACCGGAACCGCGTTGGGCAGCACGCACACCGTCCCGCACGCCCCGCAGTTGGCCGGGTCGAACGTCGTGTTCGTGCAGGCTCCGCCGCACACCGTGAGGCCCGCGCCGCAGGTCGGAGCGCACGCGCCCGCCGAGCACACTCGTCCCGCAGGGCACACCGTCCCGCACGCGCCGCAGTTGCCGTTGTCGCTCTGCAGGTTGACGCACGTCCCGCTGCAGTTCGTCTGGCCCGCAGCGCACACCACGCGGCACGCGCCCGACACGCACTGCTGTCCATCTGCGCAACGGCTGCCGCACGCGCCGCAGTTCAGCGAGTCCGTCTGCAGATCGCGGCACGTCCCGCTGCAGTTCGTCTGGCCCGTCGCGCACACCACGCGGCACGCGCCCATCGAGCACGCTTGTCCCGCAGGGCACACCGTGCCGCACGCGCCGCAGCTCAGCGAGTCCGTCTGCAGATCACGGCACGTCCCGCCGCAGTTCGTCTGGCCCGCGGGGCAGCTCACCACGCACGCGCCCATCGAGCACACTTGCCCGGCGCCGCACGCGTTGCCGCAGGCGCCGCAGTGGCGCCCGTCCGTCTGACGATCGACGCACACGCCGCCGCAGTTCTCCAGACCCATCGGGCAGCGCACCGAGCAGCTGCCCATCGTGCACGCTTGTCCCGCAGGGCACGCGACGCCGCACGTCCCGCAGTTGCTGTTGTCCGTTTGCAGGTCGCGGCACGTCCCGCCGCACTCCGCGAGGCCCGCGCTGCACGAGACCGCGCACGCGCCCATGGTGCACACCTGTCCTGCGGGGCACGCGGTCCCGCAGGCGCCGCAGTTGCGGCTGTCGCTCTGGGTGTCGCGGCACGTTCCGCCGCAGTTTTGCTGGGTCGTCGGGCACGAGACGGCGCAGGCGCCCATGGTGCACACTTCGCCGGCGCCGCACGCGTTGCCGCAGGACCCGCAGTTGCGCGGGTCGTTCGCGAGCTCGCGACACTGGCCGCCGCAGTTGGTCTGCCCGGGAGGACAGCTCACGACGCAGACGCTGTTGATGCAGAGCGATCCCGACGCGCACGCGTTGCCGCAGGCTCCGCAGTGGCGCGGGTCCGTGCGGGTGTCCGTACAGAAGCGCGGGCTCTCGCCGCCGTCGCTCGCGCCGCCGTCTTCTGCGCCGCCGCAGGTCGTGAGGCCCGCTCCGCACTCGAGCACGCACGCGCCGGCAGAGCACACGAGGCCTTGCGCGCAGCGGTTTGCGCAGGCGCCGCAGTGCTCGCGGTCGGTGTTGGTCGTGACGCACACGCCGCCGCACTCGCGTTGCGTGGGCGGGCAGGCGACGGCGCAGCGGCCCATCGAGCACACTTGTCCTGCGGCGCACGCGGTGCCGCAGCCGTTGCAGTTGGCAGGGTCCGACTGCGTGTCCACGCAGCGGCCGTTGCAGAGCGTTTGGCTCGGAGCGCAGCGCGGCGGCGCGGCGTCCATCGAGCTGCTCGCGTCGGTCACGTCGGGGCTCGCGTCGCCGCCGACGACGGGCGCGCTACAGCCGACAGCGGCGATGCTGACGGCGAGGAGTAGGTTTCGAATCGGGTTCATCGTCGCCATGAGAAGCGCGACGCGAGCGCAGGGTCAATACGACGTTCGACCAATGGGGAATGTGTGGAGCGCGCGGCGGGGTGACTGCCGTCCTACGACAACGCTCCCCGCTTCGTCTGCGTGCTCGGCGGTCGCTCGGCTCGCGCGCTGCTACCGCCGCGTCGCGCGCAGCACCGCGGCCCGCTCTCGGTCCTCTGCGGCCCGCCTCGCGTCGCCCTTGGCCTCGTGGGACTTCGCGCGCAGCTCGAGCGGCTGAGCGCTGGTCGGCCACAGGCGCGCGGCTTCGTCGAGCTCGGCGATGGCGCGGTCGTGCTCGCCCTTGCGCTGAAAGTACGTCCCCCGCGCGACGTACGTGCAGCCGATGCGGTAGCCGTGCTTCACCGCGCGCTCGAGGTCCTCGAAGGCTGCCTCGTCGCGGCCGAGCTCGAGCAGCGCTTCGCCGCGGTCGCTGAAGGCCTTTCCGTACGTCGAGACGAGGGCGATCGCGTCGCTGTACGCGCGCACCGCGTCCTCGTAGCGCCCGAGAAAATGCAGCGCCGCGCCGCGCATCTCGTCGAGAAACCCCACCCGCGCAGCGTCGAGCTTTCTCGCGATGGCGTCGCGGCTCGCGCTCGCGAACGCTCGCTCTGCGCGGTCGTACTTGCGCGCGTTGAACAGGTTGGTGGCGAGCTCGCCGAGCGCGGTGTCTTGGCAGTCGAGCGGCGAGAGCGCGATCGCGGCCTCGAGGTCGTCCGCCGCGTCGAGCGGTCGAGCCAGCGCTGCGTACACTGTCGCGCGGCGAAGAAGATAGCTGCTCCGCCGCGGCGAGAGCCGGATCGCTTCGGAGAGGTCTGCGCTCGCAGACACCATGCGCTGCGTGCCGATGTACGCCTGCGCGCGCGCGTCGAAGAGCGCCGCTCGCTCGCGAGGGTCGTCGGCGCACGCCTGCGCGGCGATGGCCGATTCGAGGTGGGGCAGCGCGTCTGCGACGCTCCCGTTCGCCACGTGGGCGCGTCCGTGCAGCGCTTGGATCTCCGGCGTGATTGCCCCGCCGCTCGAAGCAAAGGCGTCGATCGTCGCCAGCGCCGAGTAGCTGTTGCTTCGCGCGATGTAGCCGCGCGCAACATCGGCGATCAGCGCGCCGTCCGTGGGACGAAGCGCGATCAGCGCCGCGGTGTTGGCGTCGAAGCGCGCGTCGTCCTGCACGCGATCGGCGAAGCGCGCGAGCAGCTCGAGGCTCAACCCCTCGGCCTCGGCGAAGCGCAAGCCCAGCGCGGCGCTGTGCGGCGCGAGCAGTGTTGCGGCGGTTCGGTGATCGCCGTCGAGCGCGGCCAATCGCAGGGCTCGCAGGGCGTCGAGCGTCGCGGGGCTCGCGTGGTGTCGCGCGGCGGAGGCGATCGCGCGGTCGAGCGCGTCGCGGTCGCTCGCGGTGAGGGCGGCGAGCGCGCGTACGACCGCGGTGCTCGCGGCGAGGGCGGGCGCAGCGCGATCCAGCGCGTCGAGCGCGTCGTCGACCAGCGTTCGGTCTCCGAACGCGACGACGCCGAACGCGATCGCCGCGAGAAACGCTGTCGGAGCGTGCTCGGGCTCGGTGATGAACGCGATCTCTGCGCGCAGCCGCGCGTTCCACGCGTCGCGAGCGCGGAGGTGGTGGGCGATCGCTGCGAGCCGCGAGACTTCGCGGTCGAGGACCGTGGTGGTAGGCCCCGCGAGCGAGCCATAGTGGTTGTACTCGACCACCAATTGCGTGGGGTCGAGCGGCGGCGTCATCGGAGCTCCGGACATCGACGGTCGCGGCGAGCGTAGGCAGCGCGCGGGGTTTCGTCGACGGCGCGGCCGTGAGTTTGTGCCGAAAGGGTTCGCGACGAAATGAGTGCTACCAATGCCCGCAGCGATGAAGAGCGATGCGGTGCTGTGCGCGGTCGTGCAGATGACGGCGCGGGACGATTTGCAGGCGAACCTCGATCGAGCCGAGGGCCTCGTGCGCCGCGCCGCCTCGCGCGGGGCCACGCTGGTCGCGTTGCCCGAGAACCTCTCGTTCATGGGCCCCGAAGAGGCCAAGCTGGCCACGGCTGAAGCGTGGCCGGTGGGGGCCATCGGCGACGACGCCGGGACGGTCCGCGCGTGGGCAGGCCGCCTCGCGCGGGACGCGGGCGTGTGGCTCGTGCTGGGGGGCGTGACCGAAGCGAGCCCCAACGCGGGGCGCGTGTACAACACGTGCGCGGTGGTCGACGCGCGAGGCGAGATCGTCGCGAAATACCGCAAGATTCACCGCTTCGACGTCAACCTCGCCGACGGGACCTCGCTGCGAGAGAGCAAGGTCGTCGACGCGGGCGCCGAGGTGCTCGCGTGCGACACGCCCGTCGGACGGATGGGCTTGTCGATTTGCTACGACGTGCGGTTTCCGGAGCTCTACCGCGCGTTGGTGGATCAAGGGGCAGAGGTGCTGAGCGTCCCGGCGGCGTTTACCGTTCCGACCGGGCGGGATCATTGGCACGTGTTGTTGCGTGCGCGCGCGATCGAGTCGCAGTGCTACGTGCTCGCGGCGGCGCAATGGGGCAGCCACGGGCATGGGCGCAGCACGTACGGTCACGCGTTGATCGTCGACCCGTGGGGGACGGTGATCGCCGAGTGCCCCGACGGCGAGGGGATCGCCGTCGCAGAGATCGACCTGGCGCGGGCGCGCGCGATTCGGGCGCAGCTCCCCAGCCTGCAGCACCGAACGCTGCGTCGCTGACTCACACCGCGCGGACGACGGCGAGGCGCGCGGCGGGCTCGAAGCAGCGCAAGTGGCCGGACTCTTCGCCGACATAAATCGCGCAGTCTTCGTCGATGCGAACGAGGTCGGGGACGAGCTCGCATCCGGCGAGGTCTGCGATCGACGCGCCGTCGCGGGGACGAAGCACGCCGAGCGAGGTCTGCGGGATGAAGAGCGCTCCCGCGCGCATCTGGACGTCCAAGCGGCGCGGGATGTCCGACTCGCGGGGAGAGCCCAAGACGCGCGACCAGCGCACGGCGCCTTGCGGCGCTTCGATGGCGCACACGCGGCCCGAGGGGAGGTTGGCGATGAGCATCGAGCCGAAGGACGCGAGCGTGGCGGGGCGCCCGCGGAGCGAGGTGTTTCCCAGGGGAATCTCGAACGCGAGCTCGCCGTCCTCCGCGCGCAACGCCACGAGCCGCGGACCTTCGGGCGAGGTGAGCACGAGCGCGACGATGTCTTGCGTCGCGACGGGGGCGCTCGCTGCCGCGCCGGGAAGATCGCTGCACCAGCGGGTCGCTCCCGTAAACGCGTCCACCGCGAAGAGCTGCGCGCGACCGCGGCCGGTCTGCCCGCCGACGGCGAACACGACGTCGTTGTGCACGCACGGCGTCGTCGCGAACGGCGTGCTCGCCGCCACGCGCCACACGGTCTCGCCCGTGGCCACGTCGAGCGCCGTGAGCGACGCGTCGCCCGCCGCCGTGATCAGCAAGCGCCCGAGCCGCTTGAACTTGAACGACCCGCCGCTGCGCGACGCAAATCGCCAGCGCGCCTCGCCCGTGTGCTGATCGAGCGCGACCAGACGGCGCTCTCCTTCGGCGATCACGACCAGCCGGGGCAGCCCCACGGCGCACACAGAGAACGCTTGCGCGGGCGAGCCAGCGCGGGGCGCGATGCGGGTGTTCCACCGCACTTCGCCGTCTTGCATGTCGCGGAGCTCCGCGTCGCCGCGAGCGGTGAGCCGGAGGATCGCGTCGCCGACGACGGTGGTCGCGGCGCGGCCGATGGGCTGTGACCAGAGCATCGCGCCCGTTCGCTTGTCGAGCGCGGCGAGCTCGCGCGCGCCCGGGACGATCACGCGGTCTTGCGCGACGGCGACGCCGCCGAGGTCGATGCCTTCGATTTCAGCGCGCCAACGCTCTTGATAGCGAAGGCGACGGTTGTCCGAGTAGTCGACGGCTTCAGTATCGGCGACGGGCGCCTCGGGGATCGCGCTGGCGCGGTACAGGCCGGGGTCGTCGTTGATCTTGTCCGTTCCGTCGCGCAAATCGCGGGCGATGCGGCGAAGGGCGCGGGCGTCGGCGCGCAGGGATCGCAGCCGGAGGTTCTTGCCGCGAGCGCGGTCGCAGCGCGAGAGCGCGCGGGTCAGGTCGATCGCGGCCTCGGCGACGGGCAGCGCGAAATCGCGCGGGTCGAGGTTGGTGGCCGTAAACGAAGCGCCGGACTTTCCTGCGATCCCGAGCGCGAGACGACCGTCGCCCGAGAGGCGCAGCGTGACCTGCGCTTCGCCCGCGTTGGTGCGAGCGTGCATGGGCTTGCGCGTCGCAAACGCGTCGAGCAGCGGGCGACAGAGCGCGACGAAGCGCTCGAGCTGCAAGAACAAGTACCCCTCGGGGAGCTCCGCTTTGTGACCGCGCGCTTCGATGGACAAACGCCCGCGAAACAGCAGCGCGTGCAGGTCCGAGACGAGCCCGCGTCCGTCGGTCGGCGTCGCGGGGACCACCGCGTCGAAGCCGAGTCGCACCGCGGTCTGCGGCGACGAGCGCCACGTCACGCGGGTGTCCACGCCGCGGCAGGGCAGGGGCGAAGGGGACATGGCCGCTTGCTCGAGCCGCTCGACGAGGGGCAAGAGCTCCTGCGTGTACGGGCCCGGCAGCGAGGACTCGAGCGCGGCGAGGGCGTCGCGGCACTGCTCTGCGAGCGCGAGGGCGCTCCACGGCAGGTCGAGCCAACGGATCTCGGGCAGCGCGCCAGTGCGGTACACGCTGGCCTGCAAGCGGTCTTCACGGACCATGAGGCAGAGCTCCCACGGGCCGCCGTCGAGCGGGATGCAGCACTTGGCGATGCGTCCTTCGAGCAGGGCCGATGCGCCCGCGGCGATGTCACGAAGGATGCAGGCGGCGTGTTCTGCGTCAGGGGCGGCGGTGAGAGACTCTCCTTCGAAGGCGAGGGCGAGGATGGACGTAGAGGGCGCTGCGTCGTCCGCGATGTTGCGGGCGGCGCGAGCGCGCACGGAGGCCTGGACCCTCGCGGAGACCGCGGGGCGCACGATGAGCTCGATGGACGCCATTGCGTAGTGCGTCGAGCGCGTTGTCGCTACGGAGTGAGTCCGCAGCGTGGAATGCGCTGGACAAGGGGCATCGTAGGCAGGCTCGCGCTCAAGGCGAACTTTTCAGCACACGGTAGAGAGCTTGATTTCTGCCGGTGTGTCGAAGAGTTGCACCCTTCGCGAGTTGACCGATCCGCGTTCTGGCTGGCAGAAATCGTGTGACAGAGTACGTCACTCGAACCAGCGCCGCGTGTCGCGCAGCGAAGCCGCCACCAGCGGCACGAGCCACGGAACGAGCGCGAGGTGATACCGGTCTCCGCCGAAGAACACGAGGTGCGTGGCGAGCGTGACCGCGGTCGCGACGGCGGCGGCCACTGCCGCTGGAGGCAGCGCCGAGCGCTTGGTGAACGGCACGAGGGCGAAGAGCGCGAGCAGAAGAAACACCCTCCACGGCCGCGTAATGGCCCGTCGCCACGCGGTCTCGCGCTCGTTGTCCATCGCGACGGCGCGGGACTCGCGGAGGTATCCGACGGGAAACGCCTCGTACGACAGCGTGTGGTCGAGCTTCACGAGCGAGAGCGAGAGCCACCGCAGGGGATCGCGGCGAATGGCTTGCACGGCGACGGCGCGCCAGCACTTGTCTCGCGCGGTCTCGCCGACGACGCCGCGGCAACCGTCGTCAGCGTTGAGCGCGAAGTACCGTCCGTTGGCGCGCGAGACGGCGCCGATCGCCAGGTTGCTTCCGCCGTTGGTGCTGACGAACGCGCATCCGTCGATGCTGCGGCAGTTGCGCGCGGTCCACGGAAGGACGGGCGCGACGGTGCAGAGCGTGACGATGATGGCCGCGCGAATTCTGGGTCCAAGTCGATCGGCGCGGGGACGGCAGAGCGCGGCGAGGACCGGGGCGACGAGCAGCGCTTGGGGGCGAACGAAGGTCGCGCTGGCGAGGGCGAGGCCCGCGATCACGAGCCACGGGGCGGTGGCTCCTGCGGGTTGCCGCGTGAGCGCCCACAGCGCGAGGGCGAGCTGCATGGCGAACAACGGCTCGGTCATGGCCGAAGGGGCGAAGAGCACGGAGCCGGGCAAGAGCGCTGCGAAGAGCGCTGCGAGGGCCGCGGGAATTCCGGGGCGAACCCGATGCGCGACGCGGTGCGCGAGCGCGACGGAGAGGGCCGACACCGCGACGCCGCCCGCGTGCAGCACGGCGAGGTGCTCGCCGAACACTCGGTACAGGGCGCCCACGAACGCGGGGTATCCGACGGGATAAAACGCGGTCGGGACCGTGTCGCTCGACCGCTGGACGAACATGTACGTGACGTAGCCCATGCCGCGGCCGATGGCCTGCGCGGCGCGCTCGTAGAGCACGCCGTCCCACGCGGGGGCGGGGGCGAGCACGTGCGCGACGATCGCGCGCAACGCGAGGGCGACGGCGAAGATCGCGAGCGTGTGCACGCGGGCTTCGCTGGTGAGCCACTGACGCAAACGAGCCCAGAATTCTCGCGGTGGATCGCTGCTGTGCGTCGGCGCGTCCACGGTCACGCCGCCGTCGGCTCAGCGGTCTCTGGCTGCGTCCCGTCGCGCCGCGCGAACGCGCCGCCTGCGAGCATGCACAGCAGCGGAACGAACACGAAGTGATAGCGATCCACGCCGAAGAACACCACGTGCACGGCGACGAGCGCGAGCACGACGGCGATCGAGAGGGTCACTTCGATGGGACGCTTGCCCTTGGGCGTCGCGGCGACGGAGATCCCCGCGAGCGCGAGGATCAGCCAGTGGTACGCGGTGAGCAGCGAGTACATGGCGGTGCTGCTCTGGGCGAACGCGCGCTGGCGCGTCGCTGCGCGCAGGTACGAGACGGGGGTGCTCTCGTAGCCGAGGAGGTGTCCCACTTTGAGCGGCGCGAGCGCGAGCCACTGCAGCGGGTGGGCTTTGATGCGCTCCATCGCGAGCCGTCCGAAGCAGCGGTCCTTGGCGACCTCGCCGCGCACGCGCAGGCACGCCTCGCCGATGCGAAGGTCGCGGTAGGTGCCCATCGCTGCGGGGTCGGCGCCGATCCAGAGGTTGCTTCCGCCGTTGAGGCTGACGAGCGCGCAGCCGTCGAGCTGTCGGCAGTTGCGCGCGGTCCAGGGCAAGACAACGACCACCGATGCGATGCCGACGAGGACGAGGGCGCGGATCGTCCCGAGCAACCAGGGCTGCGACGGCGGGCGCGCGAGGATGGCCACGACGGGCGCGACGAGCAGCGCGGGCGGTCGCACGAGGCCGCCGTAGCCGAGCAACAGCCCGGTGATGATCGCCCAACGGGCGCGCTGCGTGTCCGAGTAGCGGATGGCCGAGAGCATCGCGAGGCAGAGCAGCGCGGCGCTGACGAGCTCGGTCATGTACGCGGAGCAGTAGAGAATTCCGCCCGGCGAAAACGTGAAGAGCGCGGCGCCGACGTGCGCGGGCAGGGCGCCCCACGCGCGGTGGGCCATGCGCGCGACGCTGGCGGTGGCGATCGCGGACGAGGCCACGTTGATGAGCGCCGCGACCCAGTAGTGACTGCCGAAGACGAAGTAGAACGCGCCGAGCAGGGCCGGGTAGCCCACGGGATAAAACGCGGTGGGCTTGTAGGGGGGGAGGTTGTTCCAGGTGTCGACGAAGCCCATTCCGCGGGCGATTCGCTCGGCGGTGCGGTGGTAGATCGCGCCGTCCCACTCGGGCAACGCCGGCTGAAACCAGAGCCACACGAGGCGCACGAGCACCGTCGCGAGCGCCCATCCGAGGGCGATCCGCAGCGCTCGTTGCCCTTCGGACTTCTCTGTACCCGTCGTCATGGCGCGGCTGAGAACGCGACGATACGCCCGGTGCTCGTGAGCGTGGTGCCCTCGTGCTTCAGCTTGAATTGGGCGATGGTGCGCCTGGCCTCGGCGAGCTCTTCGTCCGCGCGCGCACCCTTGATGAACAGCAATTTCGCTCGCGGTTTGGCGAACGGCGCGGTCCACGGGATGAGCTCGGTGATCTTCGCGACGGCGCGCGCGGTGACGGCGTCGAACGACCGCGCGAGCGGCGGGCGGGCGAGGGTCTCTGCGCGCTCGGCGAGCACGGTGACGTTGGCGAGCGCGAGCTTGTGGGCCACGTCCGAGAGAAACGTCGCCTTCTTCTTGGTCGACTCGACCAGGGTGAAGCGCAGGTCGGGCCTCGCGATCGCGAGGGGAATCGCAGGGACTCCTCCCCCCGAGCCCACGTCGAGCACGGCGCTGCCCGCGGCGAGCGACGCGAGGTCGGGCAAGAGCGAGAGCGCGTCGAGCGCGTGCCGGAGCCACGCCTCGTCCGCCGTGGTGATCGCGGTCAGGTTGACCCGCTCGTTCATCGCGATGAGCAGCGCGAGAAACGCGCCGATCTGCGCGACCGCGCTCGGGTCGAGCGCGATCGAACGCGCTGCGAGCTGCTGGGTGAACTCTGCGGTGGGCGCGAGCGGAGCCGCGTCGGGCAGTGAGAGTGGGGCGCGTTCGGCGTCGCGTTTCATCGGCGTTGTTTTCGCGGCGATGCGTAGCACGTCGCGGCCGATCCTACATGCCGCGCGAGGCGAGCACGTCGTCCCCGCCGAGCCGCCGACGCTCGGCCGTCGCGAGCGAGCTCCTCGACGGTCTTCGGCGATCTGTCCGCTGGTTTGCAGTCGATGCGAGCTGCAGCCTGCGTCGGGAGATCCCTGTTTAGAAGCGATGGCCGAGGTTGTCCTGGACCGTCGTGCGATTGGCGCCCCACATCACGCCGCCTGGGATGAGCAAGGCGAGCGGAACGCCGATCATCGCCAGCGTCACGCCGGGGGTCTGCGGAGAGGATGGGATCCACAGAAACGAGGTCGAGAGCGACGTGAGGGCCGCGAGAATGCCGAGCGTCGTGACGGTCATCCCCGCGACTTGCATCCGGCTGTCGCCGGTCCGAACGGCGAGCTCAGAGACGCCGCGCTCGAGCACGAACCACTCGGACGGCGTGACGCCGTCGCCCGCGACGCGCA
>JAAFIF010000170.1 GCA_013298625.1 Myxococcales bacterium | reverse complement strand
GATTCGCGAACCTCGATCGAGGTGTTGTCGTGAATCTCTGTCATTCTGCAGGGTCGACACCGCTGAGCAAAGTTGCCCCAGCCGAGCGAGCGGCGTAGCCCAGGTGAAACGACGGTGGCAAGCGATCGATGGGGATTCGGCGCTCGAGAATTCTCGAAGGATGCGGACGGTCGGACCACCGGCCCCGCTGTTGCTTTGCTCCCTCAATCGCCGCCGTTCGTGACCGTTTCCCGGCTCACGATGGCACAATCCCCGACGGAGACGCCCCACCGTATGACCGACATCGGCCCTCGTCCGCGTTCGTTGCCCATCGCTCCGAAGGCGCCGCCTGCGCGGCGCGACCTTCCGCTCGCGGATCAATCGCGACCGATCGACCAGCAGTGGAGGCCCATCTACGCCGTCTGGGAGATCACCCTTCACTGCGACCTCGCGTGCCGTCACTGCGGCTCGCGCGCAGGAAAAGAGCGCCCCGGCGAGCTCTCGACCGCCGAGTGCCTGGACCTCGTCGATCAGATGGCCGACCTCGGCGTAAAAGAGGTCACGCTCATCGGCGGCGAGGCGTACCTGCGCGAGGACTGGACGGACATCATTCGTCACGTCCGCAAGCGCGGGATGATCTGCACGACCACGACGGGCGGCCGCAATCTCACGCTCGAGCGCGCGATGGCCGCGAAAGAAGCGGGGCTCCAAGGCGCGAGCGTCTCGATCGACGGGCTCGAAGAGCTGCACGACCAGCTGCGCGGCGTGAAGGGCTCGTGGCGATCGGCGATGCAGTCCTTCGAGAACCTGCGCAAAGCGGGGATCCCGTTCAGCGCGAACACACAGATTTCGCGGCCGGCGCTCAAGCAGATCGAAGCGACGTTTGATCACTTGATGGACCAGGGGATTCACTCTTGGCAGGTGCAGCTCACGGTCGCGATGGGGCGCGCGGCGGACGAGCCCGACCTGCTGATCGAGCCGTGGCAGGTGCTCGAAGTGATGCCCATGCTCGCGAGGATTCAAGCCAAGGCGAAGCCGCGCAAAGTGCGGCTCTGGCCGGGCAACAACATCGGGTACTTCGGCCCGTACGAGTCGGTCCTGCGCGGATCGCTTCCGCGCGGGCACATGGCGAGCTGCGGCGCCGGGCGCTCGACGCTCGGGATCGAAGCGGACGGGACCATCAAGGGCTGCCCTTCGCTCCCCACCAGCGATTGGGCCGGCGGAACGATCCGAGAGCACTCCCTCAAGGACATCTGGGAGCGCTCGGACAAGCTGCGGTACACGCGCGACCGCACCGTCGACGACCTCTGGGGCTACTGCCGCGACTGCTACTACAACGACACGTGCCGCGCTGGCTGCTCGTGGACCACGCACGTGCTCTTCGGCAAAGCGGGCAACAACCCGTTCTGCCACCACCGCGCGCTCGAGCTCCTTCGCGAAGGAAAGCGCGAGCGCATCGTCCGCACCCAGCCCGCCCCCGGCGAGCCGTTCGACTTCGGCAGGTTCGACATCGTGCTCGAAGACTGGCCCGCCGACGAGCTCGCGCGCGCCAAAGAGGTCGTGCGCACCGGCGAAGGCTGGATTTCGCAGTAAATTCTCAGGCAATTCGACGGCAACTACAGAGAGAACAGAGAGCCAATGGCACCCACGATGAGACCGTGCCCGAGCTGCGGGCGACACGTGAAGACCACCGAAGGGCAGTGCCCCTTCTGCAGCGCAGCGATGCCCGAGGGCTTCGAGCAGTTCGCGTACCCGACGCTCAACAAGCGCCTCGGGCGCGCGGCGATCGCGGCGTTTGGCGCGTCCCTCGCGCTCGCCGGCTGCGGCAACAGCACCATGCCCGTCACCGACGCCGCCGCGGACAGCGCTGCGCCCGCCGACAGCGGAACGCAAGCAGACACCGGCGTCGCGAGCGACGTGATGTCCCTGCCCGACGTCCCCGTCGCGGCCTACGGACTGCCGCCGCAAGACGGCGGAGTGGCGCCGCCCTACGGGCTGCCGCCGCGCGACGAGTGAGCTTTTTCTCTAGTATTTCTTCAACTGAGCTTCTTTCAGAGAGGGTGATCGATCGATGGCGAATCCTTTGGTTCCGTGTGTGGGTTGCGGGCGACACGTCCGCGTGAGCGAGAGCGACTGCCCCTTCTGCGGGCATACGCTCAGCGAAGCAGAGAAGAGCAAGGTGATCCCGTCCGCCGCGCAGCGCATGGGCCGCAACGCCATGTTCGTCTTCGCCACCACCGTGGCGCTCGGCGCGTGCTCGCCTGCGCCGCAGCCGGCAGGCGACTCGGGCTCTCCCGACGCCCAAGCCGACGCTGGCGGAATCATCGCGATGTACGGCGCCCCCGCGCCCGACGCGCAAGCGCAGCCCGACGCCGCTGGCCCCAACGACGACGGAGGCAACATGGCCCTCTACGGCTCGCCCGTCCCCGTCGACGCCTCGCCCGACAGCGCCCTCAACGACGGCGGCGGCGTCGCCCCGCTCTACGGCGGCCCCGTCCCCAACGAAGACGCCGGCAGCGACGGAAACCCCGGTCTGCGCTACGGCGCACCGCCTCCCACGCAGGACGTTTGATTCTTCACCACAGAATCAAGCAAGCCTGTAAATCATCTAAGCATTCTTTCTCTCAACCTTTGCCTTTCGGAGATCTCATGAAGACACTCGTCCCCTGCGCCGGCTGCGGCCGCCACGTTCGCACGAGCGACAGCGCGTGCCCCTTCTGCGGACAGACCATCGACCGTGACGCAGCGAACCGCGCGGTTCCGCGCTCGGGCGGCGCTCGCCTCGGCCGCGCCGCGCTCTTCGCCTTCGGCGCCACCATCGCAGCCACCGCTGCCGCCTGCGGAACCACGCCGTCCAACCCCGACGCCTCCGGCAACGACGCCCAGGTCCAAGACACCGGCGTCGCTCCCGACGCAGGAACCATGGCGCTCTACGGCGCGCCCCCCGCGGACACCGGCGTCGACACGGACGCCGACGACGGATCGCCCGGAGCGCGCTACGGTGCCGTTCCGCCGCCCGACGCGGGCTGATCCAGCGCGCGCACCGCGGGGGAGAAGCACCGTCCCAACCAAAGCCCGCGCGACGGGCCCACATCGAAGCAGCCGATGACCCAGCCCGACAACGTTCTGCCTCCGCGACCGCGACACCTCCCCATCGCTCCGAAGGCCGAGCCGGGCTTGCGAAGACTCCCCCTCGCCGGTGAATCCCGCCCCGTCGACCAGTACTGGCGCCCCCTCTACGCCGTCTGGGAGCTCACGCTGCAATGCGACCTCGCGTGCCGCCACTGCGGCTCTCGCGCAGGCCGCGCGCGCCCCGACGAGCTCTCGACCGAAGAGGCGCTCGGGCTCGTCCAGCAGATGTACGAGATGGGCGTGAAGGAGGTCACGCTCATCGGCGGCGAGGCCTACCTGCGCCCCGACTGGCTCGACATCGCCCGCGCCATCGCAGCCAAGGGCATCGAGCTCACGATGACCACCGGCGGGCGCAACCTCACCGTCGAGAAGGCCCGCGCGATGAAAGAAGCGGGATTTCGCTCGGTCTCCGTCAGCGTCGACGGCCTCGAGTCCATGCACGACGCCCTGCGCGGCGTGCGCGGATCGTGGAAGGCCGCCGTTCAATCCATCAAGAACCTCAAGGCCGTCGGCATCCCCGTCTCGGCCAACACGCAGATCACTCGCCCAGGGCTCACGCAGATCGAAGAGACCTTCGAGCTGCTCGCGGAGTCCGGCATCCACGCCTGGCAGGTCTCGCAGACGGTCCCCATGGGGCGCGCCGCAGACGAGCCCGAGCTGCTGCTCGAGCCCTATCAAGTGCTCGAGACCATGGCCGTGCTCTACCGCATCAAGAAGAAGGCAGACCGCGCGAAGATCCGCATCTGGCCGGGCAACGACATCGGGTACTTCGGCCCGTACGAGACCATGCTGCGAGGAAGCATGCCGCGCGGACACATGTCCTCGTGCGGCGCCGGACGCATGACCCTCGGGATCGAAGCCAACGGCGCGATCAAGGGCTGCCCGTCGCTTCCGACGAAGGACTACACGGGCGGCAACCTCCGCGACGACTCGCTGAAGGACATCTGGGAGCGCTCGGACAAGCTGCGCTTCACCCGCGATCGCACGGTCGAAGACCTCTGGGGCTATTGCCGCGACTGCTACTACGCCGACGAGTGCCGCGCGGGCTGCTCGTGGACCTCGCACGTCTTTCTCGGTCGCATCGGCAACAACCCCTACTGCCACCACCGCGTCCTCGAGTTTCTTCGCGAAGGAAAGCGCGAGCGCATGGTCCCCCGCACCCCGCCCGAAGGGCAGCCCTTCGACTACGGCATCTTCGACATCGTCGTCGAAGACTGGCCCGCGGACGAGCTCGCCCAAGCGCGCCGCCTCGCCGACACCGCCGAGGGATTTCTTCTGCACACCGAGCGCGCCGCAGCCGAGCTTCGCGCGCGCTTCGAAGCCCGCGCCAAAGACATGCCCGAAGAGGCAGTCCACGAGTGAGCGAGCGGCCCCGTTCGGGACCGAGTGAGTCCGTCTTCGCTCCGCTCGCGCACCGAGATTTCGCCGCGATGTGGGCGGGCTTTTTGCTCTCGCACGTCGGCGACTCCGTGCAGCTCCACGCGCAAGCCTGGCTCGTCACATCCATGACCCGCACCGGCGCGGGCACGGGCGCCGTCGTCGTCGCGCAGGCTGTCCCCCGCTTGCTCTTGGGGCTCTTCGCGGGCGTCGCCGTCGACCGCTTCGACAAGCGCAAAGTGCTGGTCTTCACCCAGCTCGCCGCGCTCGCGCAGACGCTGGTCTTCTTCTGGCTCGTGCGCTCGGGTCGCATCACGTACTCGCTGGTGATCGCCCTCGCGTTCTCTCTCGGCGTGATCGACACGCTCAACCTCAACGCGCGCATCACCCTGCTGCCGACGCTCGTCCCCAAGCCCATGATCGCGCGGGCCATCGCCCTGCAGGCGCTCGGCGTCAACGTCGTGCAGATCAGCGGCCCCTCGCTCGCGGGCGTGATCATCGGCGAGTGGGACGTCGCGGGCTGCCTCGTCGCCAACGCGATCACCTTCGGCTTCGCGCTCGCGTCGCTCGCGGTGATCCGCCCGACGACCCACGAAATCAAAGACAGCCCCTCGGTCCGCGAGGCGCTGCGCGAGGGGTTCGCCTTCGTGCGCGCGCGGCCGCTGCTCATGGGGGGCATCGCGCTCGCGTGGCTGCACGGGTTCTTCGGCGTGTCCGTCGTGCGCTTGTACGCGCTCTTCGCGCGCAGCGTGCTCCACGCGGACGGGCGTCGCTACGGGCTGCTCGCGGCGTGCGGCGGCCTCGGAGCGATCCTCGCGAGCGTCCTCGTCACGGCCCGCGCCCGCGCGAGCACGCTGCGGCGCAACATCGCGTACGCGTCGGCGTTCTTCTCGCTCGCGGTGCTCTCGCTCGCCGCTGCCACGACGTACCCCGTGGCGATCGCCGTGGTGATGGCGCTCGGCGCGGGGCAGATGGCCTTTCGCAGCGCGGTGAGCACAGCGATCCAGACCGAGACGCCCGATCGGCTGCGCGGCCGCGTCATGAGCTTGTTGACCCTGGATTTCTCGCTGTGGTCCTTCGGAGCGCTCGCGATCGGCGCCCTCGGCGACGGGATCGCGCACGCAGCGGGGCTGAGCGGACCGCAGGGCTTGCGCTGGGCCTTCGTCGCGGGCGGGGTCGTTTGCGCGATCTGCGCCGCGGTGATCGCGCCGAAGGTCCTGCGCGCGAAATCGAGCGACGCGGTGTAAGCCCAAGGTCCGCGCGCGCGTAGGAGTCGCACGGAAGGTCATCGCCCACCCATGAAGCACCTCCAATTGTCCACGCGCGCCCTCGATGGGCGCGCCGTTGTGTACGCGCGCGGCGCGGTCTCGCTCTTTCTCTCGTGCGCGCTCGTCGCGAACGGAGGTTGCTCGAACAGCTCGGCGCTGCGCGGCTCGCTCGCGTCGAGCCCGCGCTCGGAGGCGACTGCATCCTCCCCCCCGACCGGCGGCGAGGCGGGCGGCGCGGCGAGCGGCGCGACGAGCGGCGGCGCAACGGCGGACGCCCCCACGCCAGGGTCGATGCCCGCGTACCCCGCGGCCGAAATCGATCGAGACATCGCGACGACGAGCACGCGTTCAGACGATCAACGCTCGTTCGACGAGTCCGCGCGCTCGACGGCGCTCAACGGACGGCCCGCGCCCATCGTCGCGGCTGCCCCTCGCTCGCCGCGCGCATCGGGCGCGGGCGCGAGCGCAAGCGTGGCAGGAGCAAGTGTGGCCGTAGAGCAAGCGCAGTCCGCGCCAGAGCAAGCCGCGGATGGGACCGCGCGCGAGCCAGAGCCGCAGCAGCAACAGCCGACGCGCACGCAGACCTGGCAGCAGGCGACGGCGCCCGAGCAAGCGCTGCGGCTGGCGATCGGCGATCGAGAGACGCTGCCGCTGCGCGGGCTGCAAGTGCGCGCGCAGGTCGACGGATTTCGCGCGCGAATCGTGATGGACGCGTATTTTCTCAACGACCGGGGGAGGCAGTACGAAGGGACGTTTCAGCTCAAGTTGCCGGAGGGTGCGTCGCCGTACTTCTTCGCGTTCGGCGAGAGCGCGTGGTCTACGCAGGACCCCCGGCAGGTCTCGATCCCGTTCTTTCCGGCGCCGAGCGCGCAGGGACTGGGGCTCTCTCCCGACGAGATCCTCCGCGCCCGCGCCCAGCTGTGGAACGCTCCTCGCGAAGCCCGCGTCGTCCCCCGCGAGCGCGCCGCGCACGCGTACACAGAGACCGTTCGCGCCAGGGTCGACCCCGCGCTCATGGAGTGGTCCGGGGCGGGGGTGTTCGAAGCGCGAGTGTTTCCGCTGGTCGCCTCGAAGCTGCACCGCATCGTGGTGGCGTACGACGTCACGCTCGACCGCGACGGCGACGAGTACGTCCTGCCGCTCAACCTCCCGCGCGAGACCAACGACGTCGTGCTCGACGTCGCCGTCGCGCAGAGCCCTGGAGGCTCGGTCGCCATCGCCCCTGCCACGCGCCCGCGCGTCGAGGGCGGCTATTCGTTTTATCGCTTCGAACGCCCGCAAAACCGCGCGATCCAGCTCCGCCTCCGCGGCCCGTCCCCGACGCTCGTCGGCAGCGACGGGAGCCCCGATTCGTACTTCGCCTCGCACGTCACCGCGGCGATCCCCGAGACCCAAGCCGCGTCCACCGCTGAAAACGCAGTATTTCTGGTGGACACGTCGCTGAGCAGCAGGCCCGAAAACTTCGCGCGCTGGCTGCGCGTGCTCGAGCGAGTGCTCGAGTCCAACCGCGATTCGATGCGACGTTTCGCAGTGCAGTTCTTCGACGTCACCCCGCGCTGGTGGCGCGGCGGCTTCGTCGAGAACACGCCCGACAACGTCCGCGCGCTGCTCGCGCACGCAAACGACCTCTCGCTGCAGGGCGCGACAGACCTCGGCGCGGCCCTGCACGAAGCCTCGAGCCCCGCGTTTGCCCAGGGACCCAACGATCGCTGGGACACGTTCTTGCTCTCGGACGCCGCGGCCACGTGGGGCGAGTCCGACGTGCGACGCATCGCCGCGGACTTCGATCGCGCCCGCCGCGGGCGGATCTTCGCGTACCGCCTCGCGACCACCGGCGGCGGCGACGGCGCGACGATGGCGCAGCTCGTCCGTCACTCGGGCGGCGCGGTGTTCACCATCGCCAACGATCAAGACCTCGCGCGCGCCGCGATCGCCCACCGCGCCACGCCGTGGATGCTTCGCAGCGCTACGGTCGAAGGCGCGACGGACGTCGTGCTGGCGGGGGCGCCGAGCGCGATGTTTCCGGGACAACGACTCACGGTCGTCGGCAAGGGACGCATCGCGCCCAACGCGCGGCTGCACTTGGAGCTGTCCCGCGGAGGCAGCCAAACCGCGGTGGATCTCCCCTTGGGCCCGGCGCTCTCGAGCGCCCTCGCGCCCCGTGTGTTCGGCGAGACCGCGGTCGCGCTGCTCGAAGACAAAGCGCCGGTGACCGACCGACAAGCGCGCGCGTTCGCCACGCACTTTCGCGTGACCGGCCGCAGCTGCTCGATGGTGATGCTCGAGAGCGAAGCGGACTATCAGCGCTTCGGGATCGTCCCCAACAACGAGGCGCAGGTCGTTCGAGACACCAACCTCCGCACGCTCGTGAGCAGCGCCGAGCAAGAGGCCGCGGCCACCGTGAGCGACGCGCGCGGAGCCTTTCTCGCGTGGATGGAGCGCCTGCCGACGACGCCCGGCGCCACGATCCGCGTGAGCTCGCAGCTGCGCTCGTTTGTGCAGCAACTGCCCGCGACGGCTTTCGAAATCCCGCGCGAATCACTGGCGATCGAGCGCGTTCGCCGCGCGGACACGAGCGCGGGGCTGCAGTCTGCGCTCTCGCAAGAAGAGCTCGACTACGACGCCGTCTCGGCAGAGGCCGACCGGCTGCGCCAAGGCAACCGCCGAGGCGAAGCGCTGCGCGCGCTGAGCTCGCTGGTCGAGAAGCGCCCGGGCGACACGGTGCTCGCGCGCGACGTGGCGTTTACGAGCAGCGAGTGGGGCCTGCCCGTGAGCGCGTATCACTTGCTTCGCCGCGTGCAGGCGCTGCGCCCGGCGGAGTCGCACACGTATCGCTCGCTCGCCGAGACGCTCTCTGCGATGGGGCGCAACGACCTGGCGATGGCCCTCTACGAGATCTCGATCGGCAGCGAGTGGGACCAGCGCTCGCGGGACTACCGCGCGATCGCCGGCGTGGGATACCTCCGTTTTCTCCGCGAAATCGCTCGCGGAACGCGTCCCATCGCCGACCGCGCCTTCGCCGCGCAGCGCCTCGCCGCGGTGCGCGACATGCTTCCCACCCTCGCGCAGTCTGGGCAGATGCCGATCCCTGTGCGCTCGGACGTGCTGGTGATGATCGCGTGGAGCACGGACAGCACCGACGTCGATCTGCACGTGGTCGATCCTGCCGGTGAGGAGTGCTACTACGGCCATCGTCAGACCGCGGCGGGCGGCTACCTGACGCAAGACGTGACGACCGGCTACGGGCCAGAGATGTTCATTCAGCCGCAAGCGCGCGCGGGGTCGTACCGGATCTTCGCGCACTTCTTCGGGTCCAACCGCAACC
>JAAFIF010000163.1 GCA_013298625.1 Myxococcales bacterium | reverse complement strand
CCGAGGAATATCGCGATCGACTGCGCTTCGTCCCCGAGCGCGGCTGGTACGCGTGGTTCCGAAGTCACTGGCGCTTCGACGAACAAGCGGGCCTACGAGACGCGCAGGACTTCGCACGCGAGCTCGCAGCGCGGGCGGACACAGACGAGCTGCTCGAGGCGAGCAAGCGCGCAAGGACGAGTGAGGCGCTGTTCTCGCGGGCGAAGATTCAGGCGATCGAGACGTTGGCGCGCGCGAGGTCCGCGCTGATCGCGCACGTCGAGGACTTCGATCGCGACCCGTACCTGCTCAATTGTCGCAACGGGATGGTGGACCTTCGGAGGGGCGTGCTCGTCGCGCACGATCCCGAGCAGCTCTGCTCGAGGGAGGTTCCGGCGGAGTTCGACGCGGACGCAAAGGCGCCGGTGTTCGAGGCGTTTCTCGCGCGCGTGCAGCCCGATCCGGCCGTGCGCGCGTACCTGCAGCGCTGGGCGGGGTACTGCGCGACGGGCTCGGTGAAGGAGCAGTGCCTGGTCGTCCATTGGGGGACCGGCGCGAACGGCAAGAGCACCTTCGTCGAGGCGATCAATCACGTGTTGGGGCGGTACGCGCAGCTTGTTCCGAGTGATGTGTTGTTGGCGCGCTCGGGGCAGGAGGCGCATCCGACCGAGCGCGCGCAGCTCTGCGGGCTGCGTCACGCGCTCGTGAGCGAGACCGCCGGCGGAAAGGGCTGGAACGAGAACGCAGTCAAACAGCTCACCGGCGACACGAAGATGACCGCGCGCTACATGCGGCAGGACTTCTTCGAGTTCACGATCACGCACAAGCTCTCGGTGTGCACCAACAACCGCCCCGAGGTGCGCGAGAACAGCCACGCGTTCTGGCGTCGCGTCCACTTGATTCCGTGGGCCGTGCAGATCCCTGAGCACGAGAAGGACCCGCAGTTGCTCGACAAGCTCCGGGCCGAGGCCGTGGGAATCCTCGCGTGGATCGTTCGCGGCGCCGTCGAGTGGAGTGAAGGTGGCCTCTGTCCTCCACGGTCCATCCGCGCCGCGACCGAGAGCTACCGCAGCGAGAGCGATCGTCTCGGGCAGTTTCTCGAAGAGCGCACACGGCGGCTCGACGGCGCGCGAACGCCCGCGAGCGCGCTCTACCGCGCGTGGTCCGACTGGTGCGACGCGCGCGGCGAGAGCGCGGGCAGCCAGACCGCGTTCGGCGAGCGCATGGGCGCGCGCGACGGAATCGTTCGCGTGAAGGTCAAAGGCTCGAAGGCGTACCGGGGCATCGTGTTGCGCGACTCGTTCGACATGAACGCGGACGACGCGGACGACGCGCCCGACGGGGGGACGGTCGAGGGGGACGCTCGCGCGGTCACTGTCCCCCCAGGCATGGTCAGCAAATTCGCTGACGAAACTGCGAGGGGGACGGAGGGGGACGGTTGCGGCCCCAATGCGTCCTATGCGCGGGCACCCGCGCCCGCGGCGGATGCGCTCACACGCGCGCCCTCGCGCGCGCCGCGAAACACAGGGCGTTCTCTCGGGTGCGCGGATAGTAGAGACAACCGTCCCCCTCTGTCCCCCAGCGACGTTCGGCGGGGAGATTCACAGGGCAACGCCGGGGGGATCGTTGCCGGCGATGGCCTTTCGCCAACCGTCCCCCTCGAGCCCGACGACTGGGAGGAACCGTGAGCCTCCGCCGAATCGGACACGCCCTCGCGAGCGCCGCGCAGGACGGCTACAGGGTTGGAGTCGTCGACGGAAGGGTGCGCGTGCGTCGCGTAGGCTCGGAGGGCGCTGCAGGGGGCGCTGTGCCAGCCACGTGGCGTTCGGAGCTGCGCGCGCTCGAGCCTAGCGACCTCGCGCGGGTGCTCGTCGTCGACGTCGCAGCCGCGATCGAGGGTTTGGACGAGGACGCGAGGGAGGCGTTCGAAGAGCGTGCCGCGATCCTCGAGCATGAAGCGGGCATCGAGCGCTCGCTCGCCGAACGAGTGGCATGGTGTTGGTGCGGTGAGGTGTCGTCATGAGTCCGCAAACGCACCAACGGCGCTATCGCCGCGCCTGGCTCGAGCGGCAGTGCGGCGCGACCTACCGCCAGATCATCGCGGCGCTCTCGCGCTGCGGTCGCTCGCTGCGAACCACGAGCGATCGCGACGTCGTACAGCTCGTGCGCGAACGATTGCGGCTCGAACACGAGCGACACGAGTCCGAACAAGACGCGATCGTGGCGCTGGTGATCGAGCTCGGTCGCTCGCGTCGATGGATCATGGCGACGCTCGCGCAGCTCGACTTGAGCGCGCGCGATCGACCGGTCGAAGCGTTGCGTGAAGCCCGCCAGCGCGCCGCGCAACGCGGGCTGGCCGCGCGCCGTCGCAAGCGGCAGCCGAAGCACGCCACCGTGCAGTTGGGCAACGAGCCCGCGGCCAACACCACTCTGGCGACCGCTGTGTGACCGCTCTCGCTCCGGTGTCCAATCCGCTGAATGACCGCTCTTGCGGCCGCTGTGGCGATGGCTATTTCACCGCATGAAAACCGAGCGAATTGCACAGCACGGCGACGAGAAGGCGGACGGCGAGGGCGGGGCGTTTCCGCCGGTGTACCCGTTGTTTCCTGATGCTCCGTTGGGGGCGATCGACTACCTGATCGCGCAGCGCGTGATCGATGACAGCGCGGCCCGGCCCGGCGCGGACAAGCGTGTTCGCTACAAGGTCTGGCCCGAGCGCTTCGATCCGATCACCACCGACGAAGTGACCATCGCCGAGCGCTGTGGTGGTGGCACGTACGACCTTCGCGCGGTCGGCGCGAAGGGGCGGACCGTCGGCGGAGCGCGGCTCGAGCTCGAGGGACCTCCCCGCGAGTACTCGCCTCCGACGGTCGAGCGCGAGACGCCGATGCCGCCACGTGAGCCGACGTACGCGCCCTCCGCCGTCGAGCAAGCGGCACCCGGTGTGCTCGCGGTGCGCGGGCTGGACCCCGGCATGCAGGCGATGTTGGCGATGATGCAGGCCAACACCGAGCGCGCCGAGAAGCAGCTCGAAGCGCAGCGGCTCGCACTGCAGCAAGAGGCGCAGCGTACGAGAGAAGACGCGAAGATGATGAACGAGACGATGGTCCGCATGGTCGAGGCGACCGTGAAGGGGAGCGCTCCGCCAGCGCCGCCAGCGCCGATGGACCAGCAGTTGGTGCTGCGGATGCTCGATCGGATGGACCGCCAGCGCGAGCGCGAGGAAGACCGCGCTGAGCGCAAGCGACGCCGCGACGAGCGCGGAGAGCGGGACGAGAGCGACGGGTTCGAAGCGATCATCGAGAAAGCCCCGGCGTTGCTCAGCGCGTTTCCCGCGTTGCAGCAGAAGCTCGCGGAGGCGATGACGCCGCTGTTGAAGGACAGCGCGAAAGAGATCGTCGCGGGAGTGCTCAACGAGATGGCGACGAAGGCGGGGTGAGCCGACAAACGCAACGACAGCCGCAGCTCGGACGCGGGCGGTATCGCACGCGAGCGGCGCCGTGCTAGGTTTTGAACGTGTCTGCCCAAGTTGCTGCCATCGTTGGCGGCGAAGTCCGACGCCGACTTTCCGTTCCAACACGCTCGGCTCGTTCGACGCGCGCGAGTACTTCGGCGCCGCCGGTCGATCCGGCGCACGACGCGAGCAGCAGCCACTGGGCGCTCCACGCGCAGCGCATCATCGGCGGAGTCGGCGTGAAGCTGCTGCTCTCCGACACGGCAGACGTTCCTGCTTTGCTCGACGTGATGCTCTGCGAAGACGTCTTGGCGGAGTTCGCGCGGCCGCTTGCGGGCGTTCTCGAGGATGTCGCCCTGACGGATCTCGCGGCCGCACATGATCGTCTCGCGACTCAGCTCGACGCGCTGCCAAGCGAAGCAGCCGGCGCGGTGCGCAGCGCTCTTCTCGTTCAAGGCGAGCTGCTGCGGCTCATTCACACGCTCGTAGAAAACAAGTCGATCCGAACGCCATCGGCGGACGAACTCGCGATGGATCATGGGGGAGTTCGTCGCTGGTTTCTGACGGAGGCTCCCCTCGAAGTCGCGCAGCGGTTCGTTGCTTGGGAGCGAGGCGCGCTCGCCACGGTCGGCGTTGCCGCTGCGCTCGAGCCGACCGCATCGCTCTACGACTACGCGCCGTTGACGCTTCGTTTGCTCGCCGAGACGGCCCGGGACGGCGCAAAGGCCATGCTCGCGATTCTGGCCAGCGCGCGACCCGAACTCGTCCCGCTCGAGCTCGTCGGCGCTGAAGATCGGTTCGACATCACAGCCGCCGAGCAGCGCGAAGCTGAGCATCTCGAGTCGCTCGCTCGCATCGCCGCGCAAGTCGGCGACGACGAAATTCGCTGGCTGAACCCTCGTGACTAGTCCGAAGGATGCTGGTTGGCTCACGCACAACTCGTCGTTGAGCGAGGACGTGCTGGAGCATCCTGGGATCGTGATGCGGGTCCTCTGTTCTGATGAGGGACACGAGCGCGTGATGGTCTTGCACGGAACCTCGACTCCACGCAGTCGGGACGGCCGGCCGCTCCGCGACGACGAGGTGCCGAGCCGTCCGACATCGACGTGCTTCTTCATCGAGCCGACGCATCCAGACGCCATCCGGATGGGGCTCACGCGACGAACCTACTTCTCGACGGCTGGGCTTTGGTTCGGGCATCCAAAGCACCTGCGCGTAGTCGCGACGGTGAGTGACGCGTTGTTCTTCGAGCTGCGCGTCGTCGTGGGGCTCGCGCGACCGACCTGACAAGCGACGACCTTTGAATGGTGGGCGCGGTGGTGAGCGATACGTGCGCGCGACGGGCATCGACAATGAACGGAGCGGATCAACGCGGTAGGCCTCAGGTCAAACACCGCCGCGCACCGGGAAAAACGACGTTGCCCGTCGTAGTCGCGGCGCATACCGCGGCTGGGAGTCGAGGCGCCGTGTCGCGAGCCCTCGGTTCGTGCGGAGGGCGTTGAGACCAATCCGATGCCGCCGTGCGCTGTGCCTCTACTTCCATGACGGCAGAAGCTCGTGCGCGGTGGTGCGCCGAACAGACCCCAGCGGCGGCGGCGTGCGCTCGGTGCGAACAAGGCTGCGCTCTGGGGTCACGACGCGGGCAAGCGCAGCTCGAGACGCGCGCCCGGGGTGGGCTTGTCCACAAGCGCCGCGCTACCGCCGTGCATCTCGGCGACGTGCCGGACGAGCGCGAGCCCGAGCCCATGTCCGGCCACCCGTCTGCGCAAAGCGTCGCTCGCTCGAACAAACGGCTCGAACACCCGCTCGCGCTCTGACGAATCCACGCCCGGTCCGTCGTCGTCGACACGCAGCACCGCGACGTCGTTCTCGAGCGTGACATCGACGCGCGCGTTCGTCGCGAACTTCAACGCGTTGCTGATCGCGTTGGTGATCATCGTCGCGAGCAGCGCTGCGTCTCCCCGCACATGCGCGTCGCCCTCGGAGAGCGTCACCCTCGCGCGGTCGTGCTCGGGCAGAGCGTGCACCACGTCCTCCAGCAAATCTCGCAGCGAAACCACCTCGTGCTGCTCGCCCGTCGTCCGCGCAGGAACGGACAGGATCAACAGCCGCTCGACCAGCACCGACAGCTCCGACAGCTTCTGCTGCGCCTTCGTAGCGCCTTCGCGATCGGGCGTCTCGGCGAGCAGCTCGAGCTCGGCGCGCGCGGTGGTCAGCGGCGTGCGAAGCTCGTGCGCGGCGTTCGCCGCGAAGCGATGCGCTTGCGAGAGGGACCGATCCACGCGCTCGATGAGCTGTGCGAGCGTGCGTCGAAGCGCGTCGACCTCCGCCACGTTCTCCTCGGCGCCGAGGTCTGCCCGCGAGAGCGCCTCGACGTCGATCTCGGCGATCCTCTGTCGCAGTCGCGTGAGCGGCCCCACCAAGCGCCGCGCGATCGGCCAGCTCGCTCCGAGCGCAATCGCAGCGGCGAGTATCGCCGCTAACAACGCCCCGCTTCCGAGCCACGGGAGCGGTCGCACATGCTGCGAACCGACGACCGCGATGAGTCCGTTGGGTGTCCGCGCGCGACAGACGCGAAGCTCGCCATCGCGCGTCGTCGAGCAGCCAGCAGACGGCGGCAGCGTGAGACGAGAGGCGCCCGCGAGGCGTGAGGCGTTGCCGTCGAATACCGCGAACACCATCCCGGTGTGGGTCATCTCCGCTGACTCTTCGCGGTGCACCTGGCGAATCGCCGCGAGGTTCGATCCGTCCCGTCCGAGCTCCGCTGCGAACGTCACCGTCGCGTCCTCGATGCGGCGATCCTCAGCACGCTGCAAGAGCAACGCGGCGAACACGATGGTCGCCGCTGCCGAGAGCAGCGCCGAGAGCGAGGCGGCGAGCGCCGCGCCGATCGCTACGCGACGAACGAGGCTACTTGCCACGGCGTGACTCCTCGGAGAGTGAATAGCCTTCGCCACGGAGCGTTCGGATCACCTCGGCGCCGAGCTTTCGTCGCAGTCGACCGATGAGCACCTCCAAGCTGCTCGACGCGGCGTCGCTGCTCTCTCCCCACACGCTCTCGAGCAGGTCGAATCGCGCGACGACTCGCCCCGCGCGCCGCGCGAGCAACTCGAGGATGGCCCATTCGCGCGCGGTGATCGCGACGTCTCGATCGGCGCGCCGCGCGATGCGACCGGCGAAATCCAACACAAGATCGTCGCGCACGTACGTCAGACCCCGCGGAAGCGCGCCTCGACGGCCCAACGCTCGAACGCGCGCCCGCAGCTCGGCGATAGCAAACGGCTTCGCGAGAAAGTCATCCGCCCCAGCGTCCAGCCCTTCGACGCGCAGCGCCACCTGCGTCAGCGCCGTGAGCAACAAGATCGGAACCGTCGATCCCGCCGCGCGCAGCTCACGACACAGCGCGAGCCCGAACCCGTCGGGCAAACGAAGGTCGAGCACCAGCAGCTCCGCGCCCTCGGACGCGCGTTCGCGCGCCGTTGCGAGGTCCTCCGCGGTGCTCACGACGTGGCCGTCCGAGCGCAGCGCTCGCGCCACCACGCTTCGCACGTCCGCTTCGTCATCGACCACCAACACGCGCATGGTCCGACCTTCACTCTTCTGCCGCGGCATCGCTACGACTACCGCCGAGCCAAAGGTACAGCGCTGGCGTCACCAGCAGCGTGAGGACCGTCGAGCTTACGAGCCCGCCGAGGATGACCACAGCCATCGGGTGCTCGATCTCGTGGCCTGCGCTTTGTCCGCCAACCACAACAGGCACCAGGGCGAGGCCCGTGGCGAGCGCCGTCATCAGGATGGGGGCAAGCCGTTCGCTCGCGCCGCGCAGCACCAGCGAAGGGCCAAACGGGATCGCTTCGTCGCGCTCGAGGTGGCGAAAGTGCGAGACGAGCATGATGCCGTTGCGCGCGGCGATACCGGTGACGGCGACGAGGCCGATGAGCGTTCCCAGCGAGATGACGCCGGAGTGGGCCGCGGCAAAGACTCCGCCCACCAGCGCGAACGGCAGCCCAGCGAACACCATCAGTGCCAACCGCGCCGAGCGAAAGTCCGCGAGAAGCACGAAGAAGATCCCTGCGATCGCCAGGGCGGCTACTGTGAACAACCGCGTGCTCGCTGCGCGACGAGCCGCGCCCTCACCGAGGATCTCTGCGTGGTGCCCCGACGGCAGCCGCAACGCGCGCACCCGCGCCGCCACCGCAGCGCTGACCGACGACAGGTCTGCGCCCGGCGCGAGGTCGATCAGCACGTCGAGCTTTCGCGTCGTCGCGTCGTGCGCGATGGTGTTTGGCACCGGAACAATCCACACGTCCGCCACATCGCCGAGCCGCACGATCACCCTGCCGTCCACGGCGATGCCGAGGTCTCGCACGGCGGCGACATCGTGACGGCTCGCATCGTTGCCCCACACCACCACGTCGATCGGCTGCAGTCCGCGGACGAACTGACCGACGGTGTCGCCCGCGAGCAACGTGGAGGCACGTGCACGCACCAGCCCTGGCTCGACGCCGAGCGCCGCGCATCGCGAAGTGTCCACACGGATCTGGATCTGCGGGACCAAAACCTGCGCTTCGGGGCGCGCATGCGCGATGCCGGGGACCGATTCGAGCTCGTGCGCGAGACCCGTCGCTGCCGTTCGGAGCGCGTCGATCTGCTCGCCCCGCAGTCGGACGACCACTGCTCCTCCGCCGCCCGAAAGCACCTCGCGCATGCGCTCTTGCAGGTATGTCTGCACGTCGCGAAACACGCCCGGATACCCGTCGACCACGGCGCGCACACGCTGGGAGGTGGCCTCGAGATCCGCCCGTGGATCGACGCTGATCCAGAGCTCAGCGAAGTTCGGGCCGACCACTTCGTCTGCGACTTCGGCGCGACCAATGTGCGCTCCGAAGTTGCGCACGCCGGGGACCGTCAGCAGCTCGGCGCGCGCGAGGTTGGCAGAGCGAGCGACAGCGTCGAGGGATGTTCCCGGCCGCGCGACCCAGTGCATGAGAAAGTCGTTTTCGGCGAAGCGTGGCAGAAACTCTTCGCGCAACGACGAGCCCACCGCTGCGGCCACCGCGAGCAGTACCACCGTCGCGGCGATCAACTGCTTGGGATGGCCGATCGTGCGGCGCAGCACGGGTTCGTACGCGCGGAGCAGCGCCCTCGCGATGGGTGACGGTTGCTCATCCGCTCCTTGTCGCGCGTGTGTGTTGCGCAACAACAGCAGCGAGAGCACCGGCGTGATCGTCAGCGCTGTGAGCGTGCTCGCGAGGATCGCGAGGCCGTATGCGAAGGCGAGCGGCCGAAAGAACTCTCCCGCCACGCCGTCGAGAAACAGAATCGGAACGAACACCAGCAGCACGATCATGCTCGCGAACACGATCGCGCTGCGCACTTCGAGCGAGGCTTCGAGCACCACGCGCATGGCCGTTCGCAAGTCCGGCGGCGTCTCCAGTGCGCGCAGCCGTCGATGGATGTTCTCGACGTCGATGATCGCGTCGTCGACCACTTCGCCGAGCGCGATCACGAGGCCGGCGATCACCATGGTGTCGATCGTCCGGCCGAGCCACGTGAGCGTCGCGGCCGCGGCGAGCAGCGACAGCGGGATGGCGAGCACGCTGATCAGGGCGGTGCGCGCGTTCCACAAGAACAGCGCGAGCACGACGATCACGAAGATGCAGCCGATCCCCATCGCGTGCGCGAGGTTCTTCAGCGCCCGCTCGATGAAGCTCGCTGGGCGAAAGATCGTGGGGTCTACTTCGACGCCGGTCAGTCCAGGTCGCAGTCGCAAGAGCGCTGCGTCCACGCCGGCGGTCACGTCCAGCGTGCTCGCGCCTGGCTGCTTCTCGACGATGAGCAACACACCACTTCCTCGCGTCACGAGCGCATCGCCGATCGGAACCGCATAGGACTCGCGCACTTCTGCCACGTCACCGATGGTCACCGTGCCGCGTCCGACCGTCGGCAGCGGCACGCGCGCGAGCTCTTCTGCGCTTCGCACCATGGCCGTCTGCACCACGGGCAACCGCGTCGTGGGGAGGTCCACGATCCCTCCTGCGCGCGGCGAAAGAGCCTCGCGCGAGGCCGCGACGAGGCGGCTCAAATCGACGCCATTGGCCACCAATCGATCCGGGTCTGCGCGCACTTCGACGCGACGACGACGCTCGCCCCAAACCGCGACGTTGGCTACTCCTGGGACGGACATCAACGCGGGTCGCACGCGCCAGCGCGCGAGGTCCGAGAGGGCAGTCTGCGACAGCGAGTCGGACCACAGTCCCACCTTCAAGATTCGACTCGTGGACGAGAGCGGAGAGAGCAACACGGGCGCACGCGCGACGGTCGGCAACGACGGCGCCGCGCGCGTGACGCGCTCTTGTACGAGGGCGCGCGCTTGCATCAGGTCCGTTCCCGTCGGAAAGAGCAGGAGCACCGACGAGAGGCCGAGCACCGACCGCGAGCGCACCGCGGTGATCCCCGGGATCCCTGCGAGCGCGGCTTCGAGCGGCGTGGTCACCAGCGCTTCGACCTCCTCGCTCGACAAGCCCGGCGCTTCGGTTTGGATCTCGACCCTCGGCGGAGCGAACTCAGGAAACGCGTCGAAGCGCGCGTCCCGCACAGAACGCGCCGCCACCGCGACGAACAGCGCCGCGAGCCCGACGACCACCCAGCGCTGCTGGAGGCACCATTGCACAAACGATTTCATTCAGTGCCCCGGAGGAAACTCGGCGCCGAACAACTCGACCGCGCCTACGGACACGACGCACGAGCCCACTGGGGGCCCGTGCGCCAGAACCATTTCGTCGCCCGCGCGCCGCGCAGGATCGACTCGCGCGCGTTCGAAGCGCCCCTGCTCGCAGCGATAGACCCACGCCCCACCCCACGCGTCGAACACCACGGCAGCTGCAGGGACCACCGCTGCCTGTTCGACCTCGCGCATCGCCAGCTCGACCAACACACGTTCGCCGGGCGAAAACCCAGCGTCTGCCGGAAGCGCGTAGTACCGATCCACGGTCGCGCGATCGGCCTCGGCCGTCGGCGGCCCCGCGACCGGCGCGCTCTCGACCGCGCCTCGCTGCCCCTGCCTCCGCACACGCGCAGAAGAGGCAAGCGCGATCCGCGCGAGATCACCGCCGTACACCGCGACGCGCACTTGCAGCGCGTCCACCGCGACCCACTCGAACAAGGGCGCGCCCGCGGCGACCGACTGCCCGGCGGACACGGTCAGCGACCGCAGCACGCCATCACCGGGCGCGCGCACGAGCATGGACACATCTGCCAGCAATGGAGCGCGTGCGAGCGTGTTGGCTCTGGCGCGGGCTGCGGATACATCGGCGCGCGCGACGTCCCGCGCTGCAATTGCCTCTTCGAGCAAGCGTGCGCTGCCGGCGCGCTGATCGACCAGCGTTTGGTTGCGTTGCACGCGCAGCTCGAGCGCCGCGAGGTTGGACAACGCTGCATCGAGTTCGCGCCGTACGCGAGCG
>JAAFIF010000176.1 GCA_013298625.1 Myxococcales bacterium | reverse complement strand
CAATGGAGCTCGGCGAGGACTCTCGTTGCCTTGCCACTGTCCACGCTGAAGACGCGATCCTCGACGCGCTCACCGTCGCCGCTCTCTGTATCGAGCGATGGTCGTGAGCGAGTCGAGGACTGACTCTTCAGCGAGTGCCGCGGACGAGCATCGCGCGTTCGATTGTTCGCCATTGGCTAGCTGCGGTCGCGAGACCGCTGCGCCTCGCACCGAAGGTGCGCTGTTGCACGGCCCCTTGGGCTCCGGGCCGCTTCGCCGCTGTTTCTCCCGGCAGCTTTTGGGTAACCATGAGCCCTTGGGCTCCGGGCCGCTTCGCCTGTGTTTTTCCAGGCGGACTCTCGTCACCCATCCCCCCGCTTGGGCTGCGGGCTGCTTCGCCGCCGTTTCTCCACCGATGAATTTGGGCAACCATGAGGGCTCGCCTCCCGGGCGTGAGGCGAGCGAGGCTCCCCGACGCTGCTCCGCTGTTTCTCTAGGAAGAATCTGGGTGACGATGAGCTGAGGCAAACGGGGTTCTCCCTCTGAAACACCAGCGATTCAGCGCGCACGAGCGGCGCAGCGCAGATGCTGACGTGCCTCAGCTCGGGCTTCATGCCCGAGCGCTTGTCGGCTATGCCGCACGCAAGCGCGCCATCTTGATGGCGCGCCGCACGCCTGGCTTGATGGCGCGCCGCACGCCTGGCTTGATGGCGCGCCCCCCTGCGCCCGTTTTAGTACCCTTGCCAACCGCACCGTCACCCTTCAGACTGCCCCTTCACGCACTCCCCCATGGAAACCACGTACTACGGTCAAGGTGACGTCGTCGTGTGCGAGGACCGGCACTACCCGATCCTCGTGAACACGTACTACGGGGCGGCGAGCCCGAGCTCTGCTCGCCAGTATTTTCGCTGGCTCCACGAGCAAGCAGAGCGCGGAGTCAAAGACGGCCTCTCGCTCGCGTTCGTGTCGGACGGCGGCCTGGCCGGGGTGCCCGACGCGGACACGCGCAGGCTCATCGCCGAGCTCGCCACGGAGCTCAACGCGAAGATCCCCCCGCAGCTGCGCTGGTACACGGTGATCGTCGTCGAGAACCGGCTCGTGCGCGGGGTGCTCAACACCCTCAGCTGGCTGCAGGGAGAGCTGCAGATGGACTACGTCGACTCGCGCGCAGAGGCCTTCACCCGCGCGCGGGCGCACCTCGTGAAGCGCGGAATCGCCCTCCCGGCCACGGTGGACTCGCTGAACAACACGCGGCCTCCACGGCCCGCGGCGCGCGCGAACGCCGAGCGTCGCTGAGCGAAAGCTGTGATGATGCGCGGCCCGAACGCGCGATGAGCTCCGACGACCTGCAGCACAACGAACACTATCAGCGCGCCACGCAGAGCGCGCTCACGGTGCTGTGCGAGAGCGAGAGCGCCGTGGTGATCGCCAAGCCCGCGTGGCTGCTCGTGCACTCTTCTGCGTGGTCGGGGCCGCGAGAGCGCACGGTGATGGACCTGGTGCGCGAGCAGCTCGGCGAGGGGTTGGCCCCCGTGCACAGGCTCGATCGGCAGACGTCGGGCGCGCTGGTGCTCGCGCGGGACGGGGCCGCGGCGCGCGCGTGGCAAGAGGCGCTCGGCCGCGAGGACAGCGAGAAGCTCTACGCAGCGCTCGTGCGCGGGTGCGTGAAGAGCGCGGTGACCGTCGATCACGCGCTGCGCGACGAGGACGGCGTGGCCAAGGACGCCCGAAGTCGGGTCGAGCCGGTGTGCACCCGCGAGGGAGAAGCGCGCAGCTCGCTGGTCCGCGTGCGGATCTTCACGGGGCGAACGCATCAAGTGCGACGGCACTGCAAGCACATCAGCCACCCGGTGCTCGGCGACTCGAACTACGGCAAACAGCCGTTGAACCGCTGGTTTCGCGAGCACTTCGCGCTCGAGCGGCTGGCCCTGCACGCGCTCGCGCTGACGCTGGTGCGCGAGGACACGGGCGAGCGGCTCGCGGTGCGGTGCCCCGTCGCGGACGACCTCGCGGCGGTGTGCGAGCGCTTGTACGGCAGCGAGTGGAACAGCGGGCTGTGACCGCGCGCGAAGTCACCCAGCGATCCCCACAAGCGCTGTGACTAAGCTACCGTCTCGGTCCGCCTACATTCCCTTGTGAAGCAGCTCTTGAAGCGAGGCGGACGATGTCGATGCGGCGTGTGCGTTGGTGCTCTGCAGTGACCGCGGTGGTGGCGGCGGCTGCGGGGTGCGCGGTTCCCGAGATGAACCTTCCGCGGGTGGACGCGCGGGTGGATGCGCGGACGGACTCTGGCGTGACGCCTCCGCCGCCGATGGACGGGCAAGCGCCGTGCGGCGGCGGGGACACGCGCTGCAACGGCGTCTGTACCAGCACGCAGACGGACACGATGAACTGCGGCGCGTGCGGAACGGTCTGCTCGGCCGGTCAGGTCTGCACCGCCGGCCGCTGCGGCAGCTCGATGATGATGTGCCCAGCAGGGCAGACGAACTGCAACGGGACGTGCGTGGACACGGCCACGGACAACTTGAATTGTGGTGCCTGCGGTCGCACCTGCGCCATGGGCCAGACGTGCGGCGCGGGGATGTGCACGGGCACGGCGATGTGTCCGATCGGCCAGACCCGCTGCGGAATGGCCTGCGCCACGCTCGACTCGGACCCTGCTAACTGCGGCGCGTGCGGGACGGCCTGCGCAGCGGGGCAGAGCTGCATGGCGGGGCGCTGCGCTTCGGCGCGGCCCATGTGCGCGGCGGGGCAGACGGACTGCGCTCCGATGGCGCCCGCGCCGACGTGCGTAGAGTTGCAGAGCAACGCGATGAACTGCGGCGCCTGCGGAACCGCTTGCGCAGCGGGCCAGACGTGCACGGCGGGCGCGTGCGTCTGCGCCGCGGGCAACACGCTCTGCGGCCGCGCGTGCGTGAACACTCAGACGGACAACTTGAATTGTGGTGCTTGCGGCAGCGCTTGCCCGATGGGGCAGGTGTGCGCCGCGGGCATGTGCGGTTGTCCTGCGGGGCAGCAGCTGTGCGGCGGCGTGTGCGTGGACACGCGCACGGACAACACGAACTGCGGCGGGTGCGCGACGGTCTGCCCGATGGGGCAGGTGTGCAACACGGGGACGTGCGGGTGCCGCGCGGGGCAATCGCTCTGCGGGATGCCCGCGGTGTGCGTGGATTTGCAGGCGGATCGCAGCAACTGCGGGACGTGCGGGACGGCGTGTCCGATGGGCCAGGTGTGCACGACGGGGCGCTGCGGTTGTCCCGCGGGGCAGATGCTGTGCGGGGGCGTGTGCACGGACACGCAGAGCAACTCGAACCACTGCGGCGCGTGCGGAACGGTCTGCCCCGCAGGGACGGGGTGCATGACGGGGGCGTGCAGAGGCGTTCCGCCGGCGAACGACACGCGGGCGACCGCCACCATGTTGGACCTGACGATGCCCGCGCAGAGCATCACGGTGAACACCAGCATGGCGCGCAACGACACGACGGGATCGTGCGGGTGCACGAGCGGCAACGACGTGTTCTATCGCTTCACGCTCACGCAGCCAGAGATCATCTTCGCGGACACGTTCGGCGCGACCTGGGACACGTCGCTCTTTCTGCAGAGCTCGACGGGGACCAACGTGACCGCGGCGACGGGCTTCACCACGTGCAGCGACGACACGACGGAGTGCTCTCACGCTGGCCGTCAGTCGGTGATCTTCGCGAAGCTCGACGCGGGGACGTACTTCTTGGTGCTCTCGGGCTGCTCGTCGGGGACGGCGACTGTGCACTTTCAGCATGTTCCGGCGGGCGCTGGGGCTTCGACGCGGATCACGCCGACGGCGACCGCGCGCACCGCGACGGGGACGACCGGCGCGACGAGCGGGCACAGCGCGACGTGCTGCACCTCCGGCGGTGACACTTCGCTCTGGTGGCTCACGTGCCCCAACACCGCAGCAGCGCCCTTCTACGCCTCGACGTGCAACCCGACGACGGGCGCGGACCGGGCGGCGTTCAACAGCTCGCTCACGCAGTACACCGCGCTGCGCGGCGCGGGCGCGGTCTGCAACGACGACGTGGGCTTCGTCTGCGGAACGGGCTCGACCGTGACCTCGACCATCCCCGCGACGGGCGCGAATCAAGCCTCGATCAACAGCGTCGTGATCGACGGCTGCATGGCGATGGGCGCCTACTCCGTCGACTACGCGCTCGGCCTCTGCACCAGCGGAACGCGCTGCGGCACCGCCTGCGTCGACACCGTCGGCGACCCGAACCACTGCGGCGGCTGCGACCGCCGCTGCCCCGCCGGGCAGAGCTGCCGCATGGGCATGTGCAGCGCAGCTCCGCCCAACGACCAGCCGTCGGGCGCGGTGACCATCGACATGACCGCACCGCAGTCGCTCTTCACCGTCGACACGACCGCTGCGGTCAACGACACGACGGGCTCTTGCGGTTGCACCAGCGGCCGCGACGTCTTCTACAACTTCACCGTGGCCGCGGGCCGGTCCGAGCTCGTGTACGCCGACACGATCGGCTCGATGTTCGACACGTCGTTGTTTGTTCAGACCAGCGCCGGGGTCAACGTCGCGAGCACCAACCTCGCGGGCCAGGGCAGCGTGTGCAACGACGACGGCGGCCTGACGGGTTGCGCGACCGGGAGCCAATCGCAGATCCTCCTGCGCCTCGAGGCCGGAAGCTATCGCCTGGTCCTCTCGGGCTGCGCCGCGGGCCGAGCGAACCTGCGCTTTCAGCACATCGCGATCGGCAACGGCTCGCTCACGCTGCTCCCCGCGGGCGCGACCACCACGGCCTCGACGAGCACCTCGGGGACGGGCCGCGTCACCAGCACCTGCGGCTCGGGGGGCGCAGAGAACACGTACTACTGGTTCACGTGCGCGAGCCACGCAGGGGGCGCGTTTGGCGCGAGCACCTGCAGCCGCGCGAGCTGGGACACCTCGCTCGCGCAAGTGAGCCCCGCGCGCGCGACGGCCACGGTGTGCAACGACGACGCGTGCGGAACGCAGTCCACGGTCAACGCGACGATCCCGGCCGGAGCGGGCATTCACGCGCTGTACGTGGACGGGTTCAGCTCGGCGTCGTCGGGGACGTACACGGTCTCGGTGACGCGGCCGTAATTGGGCGGAGTGGGGGGAAGCGAAGCGCGGGGCCGCCGGCGCTTGGAGCGAGCGCAAGGTGCGCGGCGCGCGCACGCGCTTGAAGCGAGCGAGCGAAGGGTGCGCGGCCCCCACCCGCGCTTGAAGCGAGCGAGCGCAAGGTGCGCGGCCCCCACCCGCGCTGCCGCGCGCCCCGCCCCCGCGCAAAGCGCAAGGGCGGCGGCTCTGCATGGTGAATCGTCGGGAAATAGACTGGCAACGGTGATCGTGCAGGCGCTTGCTCTGCAAGCGCTCTCGGGCGGCTCTATCGAACACGATTGCTGCTCGCAACGCGGCCGCGGACAAGACGCCAGCTGCGACGAGCCCGCGCTCGTATCGACGAAGATCCTCTCGTTGCTCGCTGCCATGCCCTTGCAGAGCAAGGGCCTGCACGATCACCTTTGCCAGACAATTTCCCGACGATTCACCATGCAGAGCCGCCGCCCTTGCGCTTTGCGCGGGGGCGGGGCGCGCGGCAGCGCGGGTGGGGGCCGCGCTCTCTTCGCTCGCTCGCTCGCAGCGCGCACTGCCACCGTTGCGTCGGTGGGACGTCGGGGACACACTCGTCGAGCGGCGGGCGACGGGGTCTGCGCGCGCAGGGAGGCGGACGTGATGGAAGTGCGAAGAGCGATCGGGGTGGCGGTTCTTGCGTGGAGCGTCGCGGGGTGCAGTCAGCCACCAACACAGCCACCAACGCCGCCGCTGATCGATCCGTGGGCGAGAGAGGGCGGAGTTGGCGATGCGTCGGGACGCGGACGGACGCTCACGTTTGCGTTCTCGACGGTGACAATCGACCCGACGCCGCCCGACGGACTCGCGCCGACAGCAGGGTTCAACATGGACCTGCTGTGCTCAGCGAACTCGGAGGGAGACATCCCAGACACCCCGAATAGCTGCGACAAACACGACGCGCCGTCGCCGCTCGACTTCGACTCGAATTGCCCTGTCGAGCAGTGGGACTGGCGCACGGGACGCAGCTTCGCGCTGGGCTGCGATCCCAGTCGGCAGTCGTGTCGCGGGGGCGTCGACAATCAACTGCCTGGGATCGCCGACGGCCTCGAGGTGCTCTCGAACCAGTGGGCCATGCTCGAGTACCGGCGGTTTGTGCGGCGGATGTTCGCGCAGGGGCACGCAGCGATGGTCGTGCAGGTGCACGACGTGGATAGCTTGGAGGACGATTCGTTTGTGCGGGTGTCGCTCGTGAGGGCGGTTCCGGATTTTGGAGCGCCGTGTGATTCGAGCGTCGACGGACAGCGGTACGTGGCGCTTCGAAGGGCGGTGATCGACGGAGACCCGCAGAGAGCCGTGGTGCAGAGCAGCGTCGCGTGGATTCAGGGCGGGCGGCTGCGCGTGCGATTCGATGGAACGGTGGAGTTTCCCTTCGCAGACTGGCTTCCGGGGTTGTGGGAGTGGCCGATCGAGCGGCTGCAGTTCGCCGTGGATCTGCGAGAAGAGAGGGGCGCGCGGGGAAACTTCGGCGCGGTGATTCCCGCGCGTCGCGTGGTCGATCACGTGTTGCCGATGGCAGACTGGAACGCGCCCGTCATCATCAGCGGCTTCGTCGACATCGAGCGAATGGGCGCGTGTCGCGGGCCATCGGGCGGCAGGGGACCGATGGGGGACATCGCCATCGGGTTCGGCTTCGAGCTCACGCGGGCAACGTTGAGTGACAGCGTCGCGGACGGGCCGCGAGCGGGCGCGTGCCCGAGCGAGCCGCTGGTGATCGCGCAGGGCGACGGCGGGGTGGATGGCGGCGAAGCGGGTGTGGACGGCGGCGACGCGGGGCGGTGAAAGGGGAGAACGGGGCGCTATCGCTCGGTGGTCGCGAGCTCGGGGCAGAGCTGCGGTTGCGCCCGGTCGCCTCCGCAACGCGAGGCTGTCCCAGAGCACCGCGTGCAGGCCGTACGTTGCGCCTTCACTGGGTGTGATTGCAGATCGTGCGGGGCAGCGAGCGAGCGAACGGCCCAATGAAACGCGGGGTTCTCCACGGCGGGTTGTCAAACCCGCTGCGAACGACGGGAGAACGACAGCCCAATGAAGCACCTGTTCGCGCCACGGCGGGTTGACAAACCCGCCGCTAACGACGCTCGAACGAGAGCCCAGTGAGGCAGCTCTTCGCGCCACGGCGGGTTGGCAAACCCGCCGTG